>QHBV01000140.1:2448-7427 GCA_003244035.1 Solirubrobacterales bacterium
GGCGAGGTACTCGATCGCGGGCCGCTCGTTCCCCGGTGGGTTGACGGTGTTCAAGCGGACGAGGCGTTGCAGCACCTCCGTCGTCTCGCCCTGAAGATCTCGAGCCGCCACGTGCTCAGCATAGGATGCCGCGAGGTGGCAGACGATCTCGCACTCGCGCTGGAGCTGGCCGACGTCGCGGATGAGCTCGCACTCGGCCGCTTCAGAGCCGAGGATCTCGTGGTCGAGGCCAAGCCCGATCTGACCCCGGTCAGCGACGCGGACACCGCCGTAGAGCGCATGCTGCGGGAGCGTCTCTCGACGGCCCGCCCCGGCGACTCGGTAGTGGGCGAGGAGTACGGAGCATCGATGGCGCCCGATCGCTCTCGCCGGTGGATCGTCGACCCGATCGACGGCACCAAGAACTACGTGCGTGGCATCCCGATCTGGGCCACGCTGCTGGCGCTTCAGGAGGGCGAGGAGATCACGCTCGGGGTCGTCTCCGCACCCGCGCTTCACCGGCGCTGGTGGGCGACCCGCGGCGCCGGTTCCCACGCGAACGGGAATCCGATCCGGGTATCGCGTGTGAGTGAGCTCTCAGACGCGCAGCTCGCGTGGAGCGGGATCGAGGATTGGGACGAGGTTGGGCGGATGGCGGACCTGCTCGCGCTCGGGCGCAGCTGCCGGCGCACGCGCGGGGTGGGGGACTTCTGGCAGTACATGCTGGTTGCCGAGGGCACCGCGGAGGTTGCGCTCGATCCTGTGATCTCGGTCTGGGACGTCGCCGCGATCCAGGTGATCATCGAGGAGGCCGGCGGGCGCTTCAGCGACCTGGCCGGCGTGCGGCGGCACGATGGCGGCGACGCGATCGCCACCAACGGCCTGCTGCACGAAGCGGCCCTGGCGATCGTGGGGCGGTGATCCCGCTCACGCCTCGTCATCCACGGCGCGCTCGTGGCCCGCGGCCTGCTCGTGCAGGCGCCTGAGCTCCACCGGCGGCTCGCCGTGCAGCAGCCAGCGCGAGCGTGGCCGGGGCTCCAGCCACCCCGCCGCTGTCAGGGTGCGCACCGCGAGCGTGACCGACGGGCGTTGCGCGCCGACGACGAGGGCAAGCAGGCTGTGGGTAAGTGGAACCGGGATCTCGACGCCCCGTGGCGTGACGCGTCCCCAGCGGTCGGCGAAGTGCCAGAGCACGGGCAGCAGGCGATCGTCGACGCGGCGCAGGTGGCAGACGGCGAGGTGGAAGGAGAGCCAGTGAACGCGCGTCATCACGCGACGGGCGACCGCCGCGGAGATCTCCGGCCACCGTGCCACGCGGGCCACGAAGCCGCGATCGAGCACCGCCACCTGCAGGGGCTGGGCGACCAGCCAGTTGACCTCGGTGCCGACCGATGAATCGGGCCCGATCTGCAGCCACGGCTGGGTCATGTCGCCCGGCCCGAGCAGCTCCGCGCACGTGCGCTGGCCGACCGTGACCTTGCGCACGAGCAGGCCCTCGATCACCAGCAGCCCGAGGCTCCCGCTACTGTCGAACGCATCGCGAGCGACCGCCCAGGGGCCCTTCGGGTAGCGCGCGACGCGGGCGATCGCGTGCTCTCTGGCGAGCGCGAGCTCCTCAGGACGGATGCCCTCGGCGAGATCGGGATCGCTGTCCAGCACCGAGACGGCCGAAAGCGACGACATCGGCGCCTTGGAGTCTCTCAGATCGAGGATAGGCGAGAACCTGGCGGTCGACGCCCCTGGGAGGCGCCCCGTAGGGCGCGCAGATAGCTCTCGACGAGCGCGACCTCGGCACGGCGCTGTCGTGGCCGGGGCGAGCCGGGCCCCCGTCCGGCGCGCCCGCCGGCGGGAGCGCTCGGCGCCACCCGAAGCGGGGCGCCACCGTCCACATCGAAACTGATCATGTGACTGATTATCGGCAGCGTTGGCGCTGCACTTGAGCAGGACGGTATGCCGGCGGACCTTGCCCGGCCCCATACTTCCGGCATGGAGCGGCTGTTCGGAGACGATGAGTCGCCGGCCGGGAATGCGGACGCGCTGTCCGAGCCTCGCGCCGAGGCGCCGCTGGCCACGCGCCTGCGTCCGCGAGCGCTCGAGCAGTTCGTCGGTCAGCACCGACTGCTGACTCCCAGCTCGCCCCTCGGCCGCGCGGTGCAGCAGGGCGCTCCCCACTCGATGATCCTCCACGGCCCTCCCGGCAGCGGCAAGACCACGCTCGCGCGATTGATCGCGGCGGGCTCGGGGGCGGCGTTCGAGCACGAGAGCGCCGTCGCGGCCGGCCGGGCGGAGGTCCGGGCCGTGATCGACCGAGCCCGCCAGCGGCTCGCGAGCACCGGCCGACGGACGATCTTCTTCCTCGACGAGATCCACCGCTTCAACAAGGCCCAGCAAGATGCGCTGCTACCGGCGGTCGAGGATGGCCTGGTGACGCTGATCGGCGCGACCACGGAGAACCCATACTTCGAGGTCAACTCCGCGCTGATCTCGCGCGTGCAGGTGTACGAGCTCGAACCGCTCGAGCCGGACGAGATTCGCGTCCTGCTCGATCGCGCGCTCGCGCAGGGCGAGTGCGGACCCGCGAGCCGGATTGCGCCCGAGGCGCTCGAGCTGCTCGCGTGGCGCGCCGGCGGTGATGCGCGGACCGCTTTGAACGCGCTCGAGCTCGCGTGCGATACGGCCGGTCCGGATACGCAGGTGACGCTCGCCCACGCGCAGGACGCGCTGGCGCGCGGCGCACTGCTCTACGACGCTCGGGCCGACCGCCATTACGACACGATCTCGGCCTGGATCAAGGCGACCCGCGGCTCCGACCCCGACGCCTCGCTGTACTACCTCGCGGTGATGCTCGAGGGGGGAGAGGATCCGCGCTTCATCGTGCGCCGGATGGTCGTGCTCGCCTCCGAGGACATCGGGAACGCCGACCCGGGAGCGCTCAGCCTCGCGACCGCGGCCGCGGCCGCGGTCGAGCATGTGGGGCTGCCCGAGTGCCAGTTCGCGCTTGCCCAGGCCGCCATCTACCTCTCCCTGGCGCCGAAGTCCGACGCTGCCAAGCGATCGGTGCTCGCCGCCCGCGAGCACATCCGCGGGCGGGGCGCAACCCCGCCCCCGTCGCAGCTGCGCTTCAGCACTCGCAGCGACGGCGAGTACGACAACCCGCACCGTCGGCCCGGGCACGTCTCGCCGCAGGAGCTGATGCCGGACCCCGCGATCGGTGCCCGCTTCTACACGCCCGATCAGGCCGAGGCCGCGCTGGCCGAGCGGCTCGAGCGCGTTCGCCGTGAGCGGGGGAGGGGCTGAGCGTCGAGCGCGCGAGGGGCTGAGTAGTCTCCGCGCGGTGACGGGTGCGACGCTGGAGTCGTTCAACCCCGCGACCGGCGCGCGGATCGGGGCGGTCGCTCTAACCGCTCCCGAGCGGGTGCAGGCGGTAGTCGAGTCGGTCGCACAGGTCCAACCCCTGTGGGCGCTGCTGACGCTCGCCGATCGCGCGCGGTACCTCGAGCGCGCCGGCCAGGTGCTGATCGACGAGGGCGACGAGATACGCGACCTGATCGTCGCCGAGCAGGGCAAGCCGCGCATCGAGGCGTTCGCGATGGAGCTGCTCCCGGCGATCGACGCGCTGCGCTGGATCGGCCGCGCCGGGATCCGGGTCCTCGCCGACGAGAAGATCCCGATGTCGCAGCTGTTCCTCAAGACCAAGCGCTCGGCGTTCACGTACGAGCCGCTTGGAGTGATCGGGGTGATCTCGCCCTGGAACTACCCCTGGAGCATCCCGTTCGTCGAGGTCGCGCTGGCGCTGATGGCCGGCAACGGAGTGGTGCTCAAGCCTGCGTCGCTCACGCCCCTGCTCGGCGAGCGGATCGGGCGGGCGTTCGAGCGCGCCGGCGTACCCGAGGGGCTCGTGCGCGTGATCCACGGACCGGGCACCGGTGCGGCGCTGGTGCGCTCGGGCATCGCAAAGGTCTTCTTCACCGGCTCGGTTCGGACCGGCCGCGGCGTCGGCCAGGAGTGCGCAAGCAGGCTGAAGGGCTCGGTGCTCGAGCTCGGCGGCAAGGACCCGATGATCGTGCTGCCCGACGCCAAGCTGGACCACGCCGTCGCGGGCGCCCTGTGGGGCGGCTTTGCCAACGCCGGGCAGACGTGCTCGGGGATCGAGCGCGTATACGTGATGCGCGAGGTCGCCGAGCGCTTCGTCGCGGGCGTGGTCGCGGGGGCGCGCCGGCTCCGGGTCGGCGATCCGATGGCCTGGGACACGGAGATCGGGCCGATGGCCTCCCGCGAGCAGTTCGAGCTCGTGGCCGAGCTGGTCGACGACGCTGTGGCCAGTGGCGCGACACTGTGCTGTGGTGGGCCGGTAGCGGCACCCGCGGGGTGCGCGGCCGGCGCCTTCTACGCGCCGGCGGTTCTGACCGAGGTCACCCACGAGATGCGGATCATGCGCGCGGAGGTCTTCGGGCCGGTGCTCCCGATCGTGGTCGTCGACTCCGAGGACGAGGCGCTGGCGCTGGCCAACGACTGCGACTTCGGCCTGGGCGCGTCGGTCTGGACCTCGGACCGGAGCAAGGGCGAGCGCTTCGCCCGCGAGCTGCAGTCGGGGATGGTGTGGATCAACGACCACATGTTCAGCCATGGCGCGTGCCAGTGCTCGTGGGGCGGGGTCAAGCAGTCCGGGCTCGGTCGCACGCACTCGAAGTTCGGGCTGTACGAGTGCGTCAACGTCAAGCTGCGCGTGTGGGAGCCATCGGCCGTGCGCGACGCCTGGTGGCACCCCTACGACGAGACGCTCGGGCGGGCGCTGCGCCACAGCGCGACGATCCTGTACGGGCGCCCCTCCATTCGTGCGGGCGCACTGCGGCAAGGGATTGGGCCGCTGCTGAGGGTGGGCGGGCGATTGGCGCGGGACGCACTCAGGCGGTAGCGGGGGCCGGGGGTCTCGGGCGCTGTGGCGGCTGCGGCTGCCCGTGAGGGTGGGATGTTTTCCATGACCATGCTGCAAGATGCCC
>QHBV01000141.1:0-4891 GCA_003244035.1 Solirubrobacterales bacterium
CCCGATTCGGTTTCACACTGCCCCTTTCGCGTTCGTCATTGTGCAAACAGTCCAGCTTCGGACCGAAGTACCTGGATTCTCAAGCCTTTGCGGCGGCCGGTGGTGACTTGGATCGCGTGGCGTTGTCCGCGTTGGACCTGATGCAACACGGTCTGGCGGGCCAGACCGAGGCGTTTAGCTGCCTCGTTGAGCGGCAGGTAACCGTCGGGGATGGTGGGCACGAACCGCGCCCGGATCTCGTCGGTCAGGCGGATCCGCCACGGAGCGCTGGGCGTGACCTGCTCGCCTGGGACCAGGCCGTTGCGCAGCCATCGGCGGATCGTCGCTGGCGAGACGTTGAGCTGGGTAGCTGCCTGCTCGATCGTGACCGTGTCGCTGTTTGGGTCGGGTGGTGGCGCGGCCGGGATACCGGCGCGTTGGCGGGCGCTCTTCACTCTTGTTGCGGTGAACGGCTTTCCCGTTCCGGTGCGGCGGCCTTGCCGGTTGAGGATCGCAGCGATCTGCTGGTCCGGGTGGTGCACAGCGAGACGGGAAATCAGCTCGATCGTGTCCTCGTCGGTGCGGACGGTCTGCCCGGGCCGGGGCAGCTTGACGGTCAGCGCGCTGCGCGCGCCGCCCTCCCAGAAGATCTCCGCTTCGGCGACGTTCTCGGGTCGTCTGACTGTCACGACGATCTCGGCGATCAGTGCCCGCAGCAGCTCTTTGCGATCGCGATCGTTGGTCGTCGGCGCTGTCCACAGCCGTGGCAGATCGCGAGCGAGGCCGTTCAGTGCTTGTCGTTCCTGCGGGGTGAGTGGTGCCGGCCGGGCGTGCTCCAGGGCGGCGAGTGTGCGTTGCTCGCGCGTGACGGCGGAGAGCGCTTCCTCGAGCTTGCGCTCCAGCGTCCGGGCGACGAGCCGGTTCTCCGGCTCGCACGCGTCGAACTGCCGCTCCGCGCGCTGCGCTTCGAACTCGGCACGCTCCAACGCGAGGCGTTGCCCGGCGAGCCGTCCGTCGTGCTGCTCAGTTAGCCCGGCGATCGCACCGGCGCTCGCCGCGATACCGGCCGGGGTGACGGCTTCGAGGAACGCTGCGGCGACCGTCTTGTCCAGCCGACCGCCGCCGAGGGTCTGGCAGGTCGTCTCGGTTCCGTGGAGGTGGAACCCGCGGACGCACGCATACCTGACGCGGTGGCCATCGTTGCCGGAATACGCGACTTGCATCCGCCGACCACACCGTCCACAGCGCAGCAGGCCCTGCAGCAGCGCGCCGCCTTCGCGGGCGGCGCCGCCACCCTCGCCGCGCGGTCTCACGTTCGCTCGCAGCCGCTTGCGGTTCTCGAGGTAGTCCTGCCAGCTGACATAGCCAGGATGGTGATCGGGCAGGCAGACGGACCAGTCCTCCATCGGCACCTCGATCGTCTTCACGCGCAGCTGCCCGTTGGCATCGACGTGCTTCTCCTGGCGAGTGCGCCCGAACACGAACCCGCCGGCATAGACGGGGTTGGTCAGCAACTTGTGGACCGCGCCATAGCTCGCGCGGACCCATCGCACGCGCCGATCACCTACCGATCGACGTGGGAGTCGCTGTTCGTCGGCGATCAGCTCACCGACAACCTGGCGTGCCGAACCGGCGCGGCGCCACAGCTCGAACACGCGCTCGATCGCGTGACGGACCTGCTCGTCGGCGCAGAGGACGATCTGGTCGTCCTCTGCGCGGTCGAACCCAACCGGGAGATGCATCACGAGCTCGCCACGCGCGGCCTTGTTCCGCAGGCCGCCGTTCAGCCGTGCGCGGATCAGATGCAGCTCGGCCTCGGACATCGTGCCCTTCAACCCGAGCAGCAGCCGGTCGTTGAAATCGCCCGGCGCGTAGATCCCGTCCGAGTCCGCGATCAACGTCCCGGTCAGCGCGCACAGATCGATCAGCTGATGCCAATCCGCCGAGGAACGCGCGAACCGCGAGACCTCCAACGCCAGGATCAACCCGACGTTCCCCAGGCCGACATCGGCGACGAGCTCCTTGAACCCGGATCGTCCCTGCGTGCTCGCGCCCGAACGCCCGGTGTCCTCGTCCACCACCGTGACCGACCCGGCCGGCCAGCCGAGCGCGACCGCGCGTTCCCGCAGCGCATACTGCCGAGCCGCCGACTCCAGGTTGCGCTCGAGCTGACCGGGCGAGGACTGCCGCACATACACCACCGCGCGACGCTGCCGATGCCGCTCAGTGATCTTCCCTGAGCTACTCATCACGACTCGCCTCCACCATCAAGGCCAGCAGCCTCGCGAGCCGCAGCGTCACCTGCACCTGACGGTCGATCGGGAGCGTCTCCCACACCACCGCCGGCGCCACCGACTCCTGCACCCCGACCTGCAACGCCAACTGCCCGGACATCACCACCTCCGTTTTCCACAGAGGCTCCGCCGCCCCGCGGACGCCGCCGCACGCGCAGGCCCTCGAGCCGCTCGCTGAACAGTCGCCAACCCGCCGAGCTCGCCAGCGCTCCCAGCTCAGGACCCAGCGGAACACGACGCGGGAGATCCGTCCACCGCGCCGGAACCGTGCCCGAGCTGCCGTCCACCAACCGGCAGATCAGTGCGGTCTCGCCGTTCTCGGTACGCCAGCCAAGCACCCCGAGCTCGACGTCACGCAGCTCGCCAGGCGCCTCCACCAGCCGGACCCGCTCCGGCAAGACATCCACAACGTGAGTAGTTCGACTCGCACCCGCCGCGCTCGGGGAAGACCAGCGCGGTGATCATCCCCGCGCTGATCGCCCACCGGGGGCCGGTGGTGTGCACCTCGACGAAGATCGATCTCGCCGCCGCCACCTGGCCGGCCCGGCAGCGGTCGGGCAGGTTGTGGGTGTTTGATCCGACCGGCAGCGGCGAGCGAACCGTCCTTGAGCAGCTGCGGTGGTCGCCGATCGCCTGCGCGGCGGGGTGGGATGGGGCGTTGTTGATGGCTCGGGCGATGAGTACCGGCGCGCAAGTGGGCGCTGGGACGACGCATGGGTCGCATTGGGCCAAGCGCTCACAGGCGTTGCTGGCGCCGCTTCTGCATGCCGCGGCGATCGACGGTCGCGACATGGAAGCGGTGGTGGATTGGGTGATGCGTCACGAGCTCGACGAGGCCGGGGTCATCCTCGAGCAGGCCACCGCGTCAAGGCTCGCGTTCGGATCGTTGCTGGGGATCCTGAACACCGAGGATCGTGAGCGCGCGTCGATCTTCTCCGCCGCCGCCGACGCGCTACAGGCCTACAGCTCCGAGGCCGCCTTGGAGGCGGCGAAGGACCCGAACTTCGACCCGGCCGGGTTCGTCGCCTCCGCCAACACCGTTTACATCCACGCGAGCGCCGAGGATCAGGCCGCCGCCGCGCCGCTCGTCTGCGGGCTGCTGGCGGAGATCCGCCGCGCGACCTATCTCGCGCACCGTCACGGAACGCTCGCATCGGGGCGGATGCTGTTCGCCCTCGATGAGGCCGCGAACATCGCGCCATTGGACGAGCTCCCGGCGATCGCGTCCGAAGGCGGCGGGCAAAGCCTCACGCTGGTCGCCGCGTTCCAGGATCTCTCGCAGGCGCGGGAGCGGTGGGGGCAGGCCGCCGAGGGGTTCCTGACCCTGTTCGGCACGAAGCTGATCCTCCCCGGGATCGCCGATTCGAAGACGCTGGAGTCGGTCTCGACCGCGCTGGGCGAGTACGACCGCAAGATGCTCGCGACCAGCACCCTCCCCAGCGCCGACACGTTCCTGCCGCGGACAAGCCGGACGGTGTCCACGCAGCGCACCCGCGTGCTCTCGCCCGGGGAGATCGCGAACATCCCCGCCGGCCACGCCCTACACCTCGACGGCCTCCAATGGGAGCTGATCACGCTCACCCCAGCCCACACCGCCGAGCCGTGGAAGAAGCTGACGGCCCCGCCCGCGAGCGGACGATGAGCCGGCCGATGCCAAGCGCGTACGCCGGGCTGAGCCTGGCGGACATCTTCGGGCATCTTGCCCCCAGCACCGTCAGTGCGTGGAGTGTATGCCTGAACCGAGCAGCAGCAGCGCTGATCCACAGCGGGGTTTCGGGGTGCTGATCCTGGCGAAGATCACGCAGTCGGCGGCCGGCGGGTATGCCGAGTACCTGGAGGGCAAGGCGCAGCCGCCAGCGCTCGGGGACTACTACCTCAAGGACGGGGAGCGGACCGAGGCACCGGGACGCTGGTCAGCGGGCGCCACCCAGTTTGGACTGGACCCCGGGCAGCCGGTGACCGACGCGCAGCTGCACACGCTGATGGATGTCCGCCGACCCGACACCGGTCAGGAGCTCCGCCGCGCCGGCGCCAGCGGCGAGGCGGTGGCGGCGCTCGATGCGACCTTCTCGGCCCCGAAGTCGGTCAGCGCGGTGTGGGCGCTCGCGGCTCCAGAGCTGCGCGCGCAAATCGAGCAGGCGCACGAGGGCGCGATCGACCGTGCCCTGTCCTACGCCACCCGGCAGGTGCCGATGCTCCGCCGCCGGGTCAGCCAGGACACCGTCCTTCACGAGAAGGCCATCGGCCTGATCGCCACGAGCTGGCGGCACAGCACCGCCCGCGCCGTTGAGGACCAGCCCCCGGACCCGCAGCTGCACTCCCATGTTCTGTTGCATGGCGCGGTGCGCCGTGACGGGCGGATCGTCGCGATCGATTCGCGGTCCTGGTTGGTGCACCAGCGCGAGCTCGGCGCGGCGTACCGCACCGAGCTTGCCCGCGAGCTTGCCGAACTCGGCTTCGCGCTCCGGCGTGGTACGGGCCGCGGCGAGCGCTACTTCGAGCTGGGGGCCATCCCTCAACCCCTGCTGGAGCGCTGGTCGAGCCGTCACCACCAGGTCCACGCCGCGATCGCTCAGCGACTCGCCGACCAGGAGCGGGAGCTTGAGGCCACGATCGCG
>QHBV01000141.1:4960-8605 GCA_003244035.1 Solirubrobacterales bacterium
GACCTCGACGCGCAGTGGCGGCGTACCGGGCTCGGGCTCGGCGTCAGCCGCGAGCGGATCGAGGTGATGCGCCACCAGCACGTCCCGGCCGTGGCACCTGTCGGGCCGCGCCAGGTGCTCGATGCGCTGACCGAGTTCGACGCGACCTTCCCCGCCCGCGATGCGCGCGCGGTCGCGCTCGAGCGATCCGCGGGCGCGCCGATCGACGCCGCACTCGAGCAGCTCCGCGAGCTGCGCTCAAGCGAGGAGATCCTCGTGCTCGCCGACGGGAACGCCACCACGCGCCAGCACCGCGGCCGCGAGCGGACGGTCGTGGCGATCACCGAGCGGCTCGCCGCCGGCCGCCTTGACCCACTGCCCGCCGCCGTGGCCGCGCGTGAGACCGAGCGGCTTGATCGGGAGCTGGCGGTGAGCGGCGGGCGGCTGTCTGATCAGCAGCGCGTCGCGATCACGCTCGCCTGCGGGTCTCGACCGCTCGTGATCATTCAGGGGCAGGCCGGCACCGGGAAGAGCACCACCCTGACCGGCGTCGCCCGCGCCCACCAAGCCTGTGGACAGCAGATTCTGCTCATCAGCACCGCCGCCGTCGCCGCCGAACGTCTCGCCACTGAGCTCAGCAACCACGACGTGCGGTGTGAGGCGTACTCCACCGCCGCGCTGCATGCCGCGATCACCCACGAGCGCATCAACCTCAGCCCGCAGACGACGATCATCCATGACGAAGCCACCCTGGCGTCCACCCGCGAGCAGCTCGGGCTCCTCGACGCCGTCGAGACCACGGGCGCGCGCATGATCGCCGTCGGCGACCCGCAGCAGAACCAGCCCGTCGGCGCGGGCGGGCTGTGGGACCACATCGAGCAGGCCACCAGGGCCGCCGGCGCGCACGTCGAGCTCACCCATAACCAGCGCGCCCGCGACCCGGCCGACCGCCGCGACCAGGCCCTGTTTCGCCATGGCCACGCCGAGCGCGCGATCCGCGGCTACGCCGCCCGAGAGCACATCCACCTCTACGACGACCCCCACCGCGCCGAGGATCAGGCGCTCGAGGCCGCCCACGCCGACCGTAGCGATGCGAAGAAGACGACGGTCATCGCCCAGACCTCCAACGATCACCTCGATGCGCTGAACGCCCGAGCCCAAGCGATCCGCCACCAGACCGGCGAGCTCGGCGAGGACAGTCTCCCCGCCCCCGGTCGCCCCTACCAGCTGCGCGAGGGCGACCTCGTCGGAGTCCGCCGGACGCTCGGGCACCCCCACCACGGACCGCTGCGCAATGGCACCGCCGCTGAACTCAGCGCCGTGGACATGGACGCCCGCGCGCTCGAGCTCCGGCTCGATGACGGCGCCGTCCTGACGCTCACCGAGCAGCAAGCCGCAGCGGCCGACCTGCGCCTCGCCTACGTCCAGCACCCGTTTCCCGCCCAAGGCCAGACTACGGACACCACCCACCTCATCATCAGCGAGCACGCCAGCCGTGAGGGCTCCTACGTCGGTCTCACCCGCGCCCGCCAGAGCACCGACATCTACACCGCCAACGCGCCCGAGCCGGGGTCCGCCCGTGAGCGCCTCCACGACCTCGCCGAGCACATGAGCCGCACCGAGCCCGACCTGCCATCCATCCACACCCCACTCGCACACGAAACCGCGATCACCGCCGAGAACGACACGAGGACAGCCGGCGATGGCATCGGTCAGATCCGATCGGAGGTGGCCTCCGATCCTAAGCCCGAAACCCCGGTCCGCGCGAGCGAACGCACGGAGGACATCGCCGAGCGCGACAGATCCTCCACCGGCCGATTCAGCGAGCACAGAAGCGAACCCGACCAGCTCACCGTCGCCCCCGACGAGCAGGCTCCAGGCGTCGCTGCCGAGCCTGAGCTCGCCATGAACCAGGGTGAAGCCGAGGGATCCAAAGCGCGGTCGTTGCGGGCGTGGCCACGGAGACCGGACCCCGAACTCCTCGCCCTGCAGCGCGCCGTCGAAGCGCACAAGCGAGATCAAACCCTCGGCTGGGAGCCTTGATCAGCCCCGAGATTCCGAAACGCGCCGCGCCAATCCGTTCGCTTGCCCCGCTGATCACTACGGATCGGGCATGCCGTCCGGGCGCTGTGGCGCCCTCCGATCACCGACCGTGCCACGACCGCCGTCGTCAGACCGCTCACAGCACGCGCTCAGTCCGCGGGTACCGGAGGCGATCAGGTCCAGCGCCCGGCCCCGGGCGCCCAGGCCGCAGCTCCGATGTCGAGGATCTGGCCGACGTCCTCGACTAGCTGGCGAGCTTCGCTGATCGTGAGGGTTAGATGATCCGCCGCTCGTGATGCCGGCCATCGAAGTGCAGTTCCACGCCGCCGTCCGCTTTGACCAAATGCCGCCGGCTTGGCAGCCATCGTGACACCGCAGCTCCCGAGGTGGTCAAGGTGATCGTCATGAAGATGGACCTCCTGGATGGGGTTTCTGCAGTGGCGGCCAGTGCCGCAAGGTCCGCGCGAGCGGACCTCATTGCCAGAAAGCCGAAGCGCAGCGGCTGTCAAGAGAGCCCCGACAGGGGTCGCCCGAAGGGCGAGGGCGAAGCCCCGACCTTGATAGCCGCGAAGCGGAGGCTACGAGCTCGAATCACACGACCGGCGTCTCCGCTGCTCGAGACTTCGCGAGCGGAGATGACGCCCCCGCCTGGCGCCAGCGACGCCGTGACATCCTGGCAACCGAGCCTTGCTGTACGGAATGAGCTTCTCCCCGGATGCAGGGCCGAAGCCAACGCGTGCACCAACGCCCGAGCTGCCGATGCAGGAAGGGACTCCGTCCCGCCCGCCAGTGGGCACCGCTGCCCCGAGGCAGACGCTGGCGATTGAAACGTCGCCAATCCACTCGGTTGCGAATTCGGCGGCCGCGATGCGGAAAGCGCTCGCGCGCGGATGCCGATGCAGAGCGGCCAATCGCGACGCCTCCAACCCGGGCGGTTGCCGTAACGACAAAAGGGGTTCTCTGTCGTCGCCCGGCTCGGCGGGCCTGGGACTCAGGCCGGCGGCTCGAACTGTTGCCGGAAGCGCTCGTCGTTCCACCCGTTGGCGATCCCTTCGTGCGCCAACCGACTGCGTCGGTAAGGCGGCGGGGGGGGCGCGTGAGCGATAACCCGGCGCGGGCCACTGTGGCTGTCCGCGGCTGTTCGAATATGGGCGTGCCAGCAGGCTAATGCCGCCACTGTTAGCGACCTGCGTCAGAGCTATCGTCGAACGCATGAAGGTTCGTCTGCGGCTGCCACCGGGTCATGAGGCGGGTTTTTGGTACTCGTTGGTGGAGTTCACCAAGTTCGTTGTCGTCGACCTCCCGGACAATTGGGTCGAGGTCGAGCCCGGGGAGGGCGCTGGCGTCGTCGCGCCTTACTTCACGCCGTATCGCCTTGGTGACGCGACCACGGACTTCTCGCAGCCGGCGGTCTGGCAGCCGGTCGTCGAGCATCCGCCGTGGAGCGAGAAGCCGGAGCTGCCGCCAGCGCCCGACAGGCAGCAGCGTCTCCTTGAGCTTCAGAACAGCCACGACGTCCTGTCAGTCAGCGAGCGACTCGGGTTCGCGGCGGCTCAGGCGGACGCTGCGGCGATGCCGGGCGTGTTCCAGCGGGAGTTACCCCGGAACGTGCAGTAAGCGCTT
>QHBV01000142.1:0-905 GCA_003244035.1 Solirubrobacterales bacterium
CTGCGGCTGATCATGGACTCGCTCCGCTACTGGGTAGTCGAGTGCCATGTCGACGGCTTCCGCTTCGACCTCGCCGCGGCGCTCGCCCGGGAGCTGTTCGACGTCGATCGGCTGTCGGCGTTCTTCGACGTGATCCACCAGGACCCCGTGCTCTCGCAGGTGAAGCTGATCGCCGAGCCGTGGGACGTGGGACCGGGGGGCTACCAGGTCGGCAACTTCCCGGTCCTGTGGTCGGAGTGGAACGGCGTCTACCGCGACACGATCCGGGATTTCTGGCGCGGGCACGCCAGCCGCGGGGACTTCGCCTCGCGGCTGAGCGGCTCCGCGGACCTGTATCAGGACGACGGGCGCTCACCGGTCGCGTCGATCAACTTCATCACCGCGCACGACGGCTTCACGCTCGCCGATCTGGTCTCCTACGAGCACAAGCACAACGAGGACAACCTCGAGGACGACCGCGACGGCACCGACGACAACCGCTCGTGGAACTGCGGCGCCGAGGGCGAGACCGACGATCTCGCGATCGTCGAGCTGCGTTCGCGCCAGCAGCGCAACCTCCTGACCACGCTGCTGATCTCGCAGGGAACGCCGATGCTGCTCGGCGGCGACGAGCTCGGCCGCACGCAGCAGGGCAACAACAACGCCTGGTGTCAGGACAACGAGCTGTCCTGGTACGACTGGGGCGAGGATCCCCGCTCGGGGGAGCTGCGCGACTTCACTCGGCGGCTGATCCGCCTGCGGCGCGAGCACCCCGTGCTCCGCCGCCAGAGCTTCCTCCGTGGCCGGGACATAGACGACTCCGACCTCCCGGACGTATGGTGGTTCCGCCCCGACGGGCGCAAGATGACGCGGCGCGACTGGCAGGACGGCGAGCCGGTGCTGGGGATGTTCCTCAACGGGCTGGG
>QHBV01000142.1:963-3477 GCA_003244035.1 Solirubrobacterales bacterium
ACCGCCGAGCCCCACGCGGAGGCCGGGAGCGCCCGGTACGGCGCCCGGACCGAAGTGGCTGTGAGCGCCCATTCAATCCTGGTGCTGAGGGGGGCGGGTTGAGGCGTGGCCGGCGGCCGCCCGATCGAGCTGCGCGCGGCCTACCGGCTCCAGCTGACCGGCGAGTTCGGCTTCGCCGCCGCGGGTGAGCTGATCCCATACCTGCGCGAGCTCGGGATCTCGCACCTCTACCTGTCCCCCTCGCTCCAGGCCCGGTCGGGATCGGGCCACGGCTACGACGTGATCGACCCGGGGCGCGTGTCCGACGATCTCGGAGGCTCGTCTGGCTTTCTGGCGCTGGCAGGCGCCGCTCGCGAGGCCGGGATGGGCGTCGTGCTCGACGTGGTGCCCAACCACATGGCCGTCGACCAGGCCAACCGCTACTGGTCCGACCCGGCACTGCGCGAGCGCTTCTTCGACATCGACCCCGCCACCGGGCGCCACCGGCGCTTCTTCGACATCGACGATCTCGCCGGCGTGCGCCAGGAGGACCCGGAGGTGTTCGAGCAGACCCACGAGCTGGTGCTCTCGCTCGTTCGCGACGGACTGGTGGACGGCCTGCGGGTCGACCATCCCGACGGGCTCGCCGATCCTCTCGGCTACCTGTCGCGGCTGCGCTCGGGCGGCGCCGAGCACGTGTGGGTGGAGAAGATTCTCCAGGCCGGTGAGCGGCTGCGCGATTGGCCGGTCTCAGGGACCGTCGGATACGAGTTCATGAGCGACGTGGGCGCACTGTTCGTCGACCCTGCGGGCTCGGAGCCCTTGACGAAGCTGTGGGAGCAGGTCTCGGGTGATCGCCGCTCGTTTGCGGCGGTGGCATTCGAGGGCAAGCTCGAGCAGGCCTTGACGACGTTCAGCCCCGAGGTCCAGCGGCTGGAGCGCGAGCTCGACGGCGCTTGCCCCGGCGGACTCGACCAGCTCGCGCGGGCGCTCGCATCGCTGCCTGTGTACCGGACCTACGTCGATCCAGTCGCCGGCGTGGTCGCCGAGGCGGACCGTGCCGCGCTCGCCGGCCTGCCCGCCTCGCTCGCGCGCGCCCTGCTGCTCGAGGAGCCCGCCCCGCCGGGCTTTCTCACCCGCTTTCAGCAGACGACACCGGCGGTGATGGCCAAGGGGGNNCGAGGACACCGCCTTCTACCGCCACGGGCGACTGCTCGCGCTGAACGACGTCGGGGGCGATCCGGGCCGCTTCGGGCTGTCGGTCGAGCGCTTCCATGCGGGGAATTCCGAGCGGGCCGGCCGCTTCCCGTTGGGCCTGCTGACGACGATGACCCACGACGCCAAGCGCTCGGGCGACGTGCGCGCGCGGATCGGCGCGCTGTCTCTGATTGCGAACGAGTGGGCAACGCACGTCGAGCGCTGGTTCTCGCTCTCCGCGGAGCTGCGCGACGGTGGCGCGCCCGACGACCTCGAGCGCTACTTCCTCTTCCAGACACTGGTCGGCGCGTGGCCGATCGGCGTCGATCGGGTCGAGGCCTACATGAAAAAGGCGCTGCGCGAGGCCAAGCGCAACACCAGCTGGGTGTCGCCGAACGAGGAGTGGGAGGGCGCCGTCAAGCGCTTCTGCCGCGTGCTGCTCTCCTGCGAGGCGTTCCTCGAGGACTTCGAGCCGTTTGCGGCGCGGGTCGCGGGCCTGGGCGAGCGGGTCGCGCTCGGCCAGCTCGTGCTGAAGCTGACCTCACCCGGCGTCCCGGACATCTACCAAGGCGACGAGCTGCCTTATCGGGCGCTGGTCGACCCCGACAACCGCCGACCGGTCGACTGGAGCTTGCGCCAGGCGCTGCTGGCACGGTTGCTCGCCGGCGCCGTACCGGACTCCGAGACGCGCAAGCTGTTCGTGGCATGGCGGCTGCTGACGCTCCGCGCGCGCCGGCCAGAGCCGTTCGCCGGCGCGTACGAGGCGGTGCCTGCCGGCGATGACACCTGCGCGTTTGTGCGCGGAGGCGAGGTGCTGGTGGTCGTCGCGGTGCGTTGCGGCGCCGGCATCGGCGCGGGCGTTCGGCCCGAGGGCATCCTCGAGGCTCCACGTGGGCGCTGGCGCGACGTGCTGCGCGGCGGCGAGCGCTCCTTTCACCGGCGCGTGCCGATCGCCGATGTGGTGGACGACCACGGCCTCGCGGTGTACGAGCGGGTTGGCGGGTAGCGGCGAGCGACGGACTCGGTAGGCGGCATGCAGCGGACGGGGGGAGCTCGTCGCCACCAAGCTGGGCGGGCACATCTTCGCGGACTACCGTGCGCCGGCGAGGCCCCGTTGGAGTACACGGCCACGTACGTAGGACAGCGTATGTAGGCGGGCCCCCCGAGGCCGCGGCCTCCCCGAACCGAAACGAAAAGGGCCCGGCGGATGCCGGGCCCTCATCACAAACGCCTGCCAGGGAAACGCGCCGACTACATCATCCCGCCCATGTCGGGCATCCCGCCGCCGCCGGGCATGCCACCGCCGCCATCCTTATCCTGGACCTCGGCGACGATCGC
>QHBV01000143.1 GCA_003244035.1 Solirubrobacterales bacterium
ATCGAGCAGGCGGACGTGCGGCGTTGTGAACGCCGTGGCGATCGCCGCTATCGCGCGTGCGTCGCGTCCCTCCGACACGTTGGGGACCGCGAGCAGCGTCGTGGTCACCGTGGGCGCTCGCGCCGGCGTGCACTCACCGTGTGGATTCGCCGAGCACGAAGCGTCCGGCGTCGAGCACCGGACGCCCGTCGAGCTCGAGGCTCGCATCGAGGATCACCACGTCGAGATGAATCGGCACCGAGACGATCCCCCCGATGCCGGCGCTTGCACCGAACGCGACATGCACGGTGCCGAGGATCTTCTCGTCCTCGAGCACGTTGCCGGTCAGCCGCGCGCGGTCGTTGGTACCGACACCGAGCTCGGCGAGGTTCGTGCCCTTGGGGGCGTGGGCCCGGAGGCGGTCCAGATACGCGGGCCCGAGCCCGTGCTCCGCCGCTTTGATTTGCCCGTCGTCCACGGTCAGAGTCGCCGGCTCCTCGCTCAGGCCCAGCGGCGCGAGGCTCGAGGCGACGATCCTTCCCTCGCCGCCGGCGGGCGCGATGAACCCCTCGCCGCAGGGGAGGTTGCCGAACGCTCCCTTGGCGGTCAGGTCGCCATCGTCGGAGGTCCCTCTTCGGGCGCTGAGGTCAAGCGTCAGGTCGGTGCCGCGCGGGCAGGTGACGCGCGCCGCCGCGGCCGCGTCCAGCAGCGCCGCGACCTGACGGCTGCGCGTCGCCATCAGCTCGAAGTCGACGGCCATCACCCGGGCCAGCATGTCTTCGGTCACGCCCGGCATCGTCGCCCCCCGCGTCCCCGCATCGCTCGCGCGCTTGCGGGCGGTCGTGTGGCTGAGTGACCGGCTCGTCGGCGCGATGAACACGTCGCATGCTTGCAAGGCCGCCGCGATCGCGTTCGGAGGCTCGCTGCCGTCGGTCGCGCGCTCGTCCATCACCGCCAGCATGGCGTCGGCGCCGGCGCGCGCTGCCTCGTCTCTGAGCGCCTCGCCGATCGAGCGAGTCGCTGGATCCACGATCACGAGCACCTCCTCGCCGGGCTCGACCCCGAGGCAGCGGTTGACAATCGTCCTGACGGCGGGAGCGAGGTCCGGCATCGGTGGCGGATCATAGGAGCGTCGGGGCGCCAGCATGGATTTCACAGACACGCGTGCTAGAAGTCACCCGATGCTGAAACTCACCCGCTGGTGCATCGGCCACCGCCGAGGTGTGATCGTGTCGTGGCTGGCGGTCGCGGTGCTCACCACCGTGGTGGCCGGGGCTGTGGGACGTCAGTACGCCACCAACTTCAGCCTGCCTGGGACCCAGTCGCAGCGCGCCCTCGACCTGCTCAAGCGGGAGTACAAGGCCCAGGCCGGCGACGCCGACACGATCGTCTTCCATGTTGCACGCGCCTCGATCGACTCGTCCGCCGTGCGCGCGGCGATGACGCCAGTGCTGGCGCGCGTGAGCAAGGAGCCGCATGTCGCCGAGGTGATCAGTCCTTACACCGCGCGAGGCGCAGTCGGGGTCTCGCGCGACCGGATGACCGCGTTCGCGACGATCAACTACGACAAGGCCGCCAACCTGCTGCCGAACGCCACCGGCAAGCCGCTGCTCACCCAGATCCACGCGGTCCACGTACCCGGTCTCCAGGTCGCCGCCGGCGGCCAGGTGATCGAGAACGCCGAGGGCTTCAGCGTCGGTCCGGCCACCTCGGTCGGGGTGCTGGCTGCGCTGGTCATCCTGCTGATCACGTTCGGGTCGCTCACGGCAGCGGGAATGCCGCTGCTCACGGCGGGTCTGGGTCTGATCACCGGGGTCGCGCTGATCGGGCTGGCGACCCACGTCACGAGCATGTCGAACGTCTCACCCGAGCTGGCGCTGATGATCGGCCTCGGGGTCGGGATCGACTATGCGCTGTTCATCGTCACGCGCTTTCGCGAGAACTACCTCGCGTTCGGCGAGGTGGAGCGGTCGGTGGTGCAGGCGATGGACACCTCGGGGCGGGCGATCCTGCTCGCCGGCACAACTGTCGTGATCGCCCTGCTCGGGATGTTCGCCACCGGGGTGTCGTTCATGTACGGGCTCGCGATCGCCGCGGTGATCA
Organism: Solirubrobacterales bacterium; assembly: GCA_003244035.1. Classification (GTDB taxonomy): domain Bacteria; phylum Actinomycetota; class Thermoleophilia; order Solirubrobacterales; family Solirubrobacteraceae; genus Palsa-465. The sequence continues at coordinate 2,083 of QHBV01000143.1, forward strand.
CGGTGCTGCTCGTACTCGCGGCCTCGCTGACGCTGCTGCCGACGATCCTGTCGCGCTTCGGCGCCCGACTCATGCGCCCACCGAGCGCCGGCCGGGGACGGTTCGGTCGCCGTCGCGCAGCGGTCAGCGGTGACACCGGCGCGTCAGGGACCGGGGTCGGGGTCGTCGGCCGGACCGAGCCGTCGCGTTCGGCCTGGCGCCGCTGGAGCGAGACCGTGCAGGCGCGCCCATGGCCGCTTGCGGCCGTCTCGCTGACGGTGATGATCGCGCTGCTGCTGCCGGTCCTCGCGATGCGGTTGAACAGCAGCGACGCCGGCAACGACCCGGGCAAGACGAGCTCACACCACGCCTTCGACCTCCTTGCAAACGGCTTCGGAGCCGGCTTCAACGGCCCGCTGCTGCTCGTCACCGAGCTGCCCCGGGACGGTCAAGCGGCGCTGTCGGGGCTCCGAACTGCGGTCGGCGCTACACCCGGTGTCACTGCTCTCACGCCGCCTCGCCTCGCGCCGTCGGGCACGGTCGCGACGCTGGAGGCCTACCCCAACTCGGCCCCGCAGGCGACGGCAACCACCAGCCTGGTCAACCGCTTGCGCAACGACGTGGTGCCCGGGGTCGAGCACAGGACCGGCGCGCGAGTGCTGGTCGGTGGGTTCACCGCCGGCTCGATCGACTTCTCCCACGTGCTGTCGAGCAAGCTGCCGCTGTTCATCGGGATCGTGGTCCTGCTCTCGGCGCTGCTGCTACTCGTCATCTTCCGCTCCCTCGTGATCCCGCTGCAGGCAGCGCTGATGAACCTGCTCAGCATTGGCGGAGCGCTCGGCGTGACCGTCGCGGTGTTCCAGTGGGGGTGGCTGGGAAGCGTGCTCGGGGTCCAGAGCGGTCCGATCGAGCCGTGGGTGCCGGTGCTGATGTTCGCCGTCGTGTTCGGGCTCTCGATGGACTACGAGGTGTTTCTGATTTCGCGCGTGCGCGAGCAGTGGGTGCGCCGGCACGACGCATCGGCCGCCGTGGCCGATGGCATCGCCCTCACCGGACGCGTGATCACGGCCGCGGCGGCGATCATGGTCTGCGTCTTCCTGTCGTTCATGCTCGGCGACGAGCGCACGATCAAGGAGTTCGGGTTCGGGCTGGCCGCGGCGGTCTTCCTCGACGCCCTCGTCGTGCGCTGCGTGCTGCTGCCGGCGGTGCTCGAGATACTGGGGCCGTCGACGTGGCGCCTGCCGCGCTTCCTCGACGCTCGACTCCCCCGCATCAACATCGAGGGCTCGGCCGCGCGCGAATCGCACGCGCCCCCGATCTCCGGCCGCGAGGAGGCCGACGAGCGCGAGCCGCCGCCAACGTGAGCCGCCGGCCGGAAGCGGGAATCACGCCTCAGCGGTCGTCGATGCTGAGGACGGTGGCCAACCGCTGTTCCTGGTAGAGCGCGTAGAGGACCCGGTGCGAGGCCCCGCGGACACAAAGCACGCCCACCAGGCCCATCCCCAGCGCCCGGCCCTGCTCGGCTGGTCCCGTCGCGAGCGCCGCGAGCCGCTCGCGCACCGCGGTGGCCGCCGGCTCGTCCATCTCCGCGAGCTCCCGGGCGACCGGGCCGGTCAGCATCACCCGCCAGTGGGCCTGGGCGGNNCGACGAGGAGCCTGCCGGCTCCTCGAGCGCTGTGAGATCGCCGGCCGCGACCGCATGGCGCCCAGCCCGAACTCGCCCCATCATCTGCGGGTCGGAGAGGATCTCCATGCTCTCCCGCATTGCGTCCAGCTGGCCCGGAGTGGCGGCCTCGAGAGGTCCGGGCTGAGCGGTCGTGGCGCCCGCGGCGCCCTCCTGGCCGCGGGCCGCTCGCAGGTCGTGCAGCGCGGCGAGGCGCGCCTTTACATCAGCGAAAGTAGGCGGCTCTGCGATCCCGGGATGATCGCAGACGATCATAAGCCTGGCTTGGACGACGATGCTAGCTGCTCGCGGCCGCCGCCGATCTGGCAGCGGCGCGGCTCCAGAGCGTCGCTACGAGGACTCCGACGAATGCCTGGGCTGGAGGCGCCAGCTCCGGTGACAGCTCGCAGAGGACCTTGCAGCTCATACGCGGAGTCGCCCACCGAGATCGTCCAGCGTCGCCGGGATCGTTTCGCTGAAGCGGCGGCGTACCACCTCCCAGCCTCCCCACGATCGTCACCCACCACCTACCGTGGTACCCACCAGCTGACCCGTTCGATCTCGAGCACGCCACCACGGTAGCCCCCGTCGGACGCCTGCGCAGGAGCGTACGCCTCGCCTCCCCCCGCGACCATGAGCCGGCGCCGCTGGTACGCTCCGGATCCGTTCGACCCAACCAGCGAACCTTCGAGAAAGGACGCTCGCGGGCGGACAGCGCCTCGCCGGAGTAGCTCAGTCGGTTAGAGCAGCGGAATCATAATCCGCGTGTCGGGGGTTCGAGTCCCTCCTCCGGCATCGCTGAAGGAGTCAGGGTTCTGTGTGCACGACGACGTCAGCGACCTCGGGC
>QHBV01000144.1 GCA_003244035.1 Solirubrobacterales bacterium
CCGCGGGCCATGCATCTTCTGAGGCCCCTCTCCTACCTTGGCACCTCGCACGTCTGACCTCTGGCGTGGGCTGGGACCCGCGAGCGGACGGCGCGACGACGCCGCCAGTGCGCTGGGGGCGCGCTGGCGGCGGATCTGCCTGGAGCCATGACCGACACCTCGCAGAAGCCCCCATTCCAAAAAGCTATGCCCCCGAGAGTAGCCCCCTCGTCTCGCCCTGCCGGGTGGCGATCGCTGTCGGCGACGGCGGACAGCTCGAGGGATCGAGGAGCCCGTGGATGCCGACGAGCACCACGCTCTTGCCGGACACTGCGCTGATCGGCCGGTCTCGGATGAGAATCGTGGCCGCCGGAGTGGAAGTGGTCCAGCCCACCTCCGGTCCCATCTTGTGCGAGCTGGTCGGAAAGCCCGAAGGACCCAGCACAAGCCACTGGTAGTGACCCCGGTCGACGGCTCGGCGCCAGTCGGGACAGTTGGTGATCGCCCCGAACCCCGCGTGGGGCCGACTTCTCCCGATGTACTGGACGTAGTTGGAGTCGTCGGGTCCGTACAGCGTGTACTGCTCGCCGAGCCCGACGATGCCGATCCGGGCGTTGCGGATTCCGCGCGCCCACGCCGAGATCGTAGGTATTCGCAGCGCCGAAGCGTACCGTCCTCGGGAGTAGCTCTCGGCGATCGACAAGCCTCCCACAATGACCGCGAGCGCAGTTGCACACGCCACCACAGTCGCGACCGGGAGGCGGCCGCGCCGTGGCTCCCCGCTGCCCCCGCGCCAGAGGAGAAGCAGCGCCCCGAGGCCGAGCGTGCTCGCCGCTGCGACTCCGATCACAGCGGACTGCCCGTGCACCGGGAGGAACAGTGGTCTCACTCGGATGCCGGTCGGCCATACGCCGGGGTCGAGCTCGGTCGCCGCTAGCACCGCGATCGTCAACCCCAGCCACAGCGCCCCAACTCGTTCTCGGCCAAACACCGGGTTCAGCGGGAGCAGCACGATGCCGAGGACGATGGCGCCGAGTGCGTACCGCACGTTGGCGGCGAAGAAGATCGGCGCTCCAGGGGATCCCAGGAATTGGGGGGTCATCACGAACGCCACCGCGCTCACCACCGCCACGCCGCCGAGGACGCGACGGACCGCTTGGCCGCGGGCGAGGAGCGAGGACAGCGCTCCAACAGCGCCAAGCGCCACCAGCGCCCACCACGCCAAGCCGAGCGACTGTCGCAGCCCAGGGAGGTAGTAGGCGCGCCACATGTGCAGATCGGTCAGGTACTGAAAGACAGTGAACTGCGGCGTGCTGAGAAGTGGGGCCGGTAGCGAGAGCGGCCCGAGATGCACCGAGAGCGGTACCAATGGATTACCGGCGATGACGGCGTTGCGCACGTACCAGTACCCGCCGGCGAGGACCAGCCCGATCGCCCACAGCCCCGCCTGCCGCATCCTGGTGCCCTGAGCCGAGATCGCGACGACCCCAACGCCGAGCACGATCGCAGGGACGATCATCGTGTACTTGGTTCCCAGGGCCAGGCCCGCCGCCGCGGCTGCGATCGACGTCGGCGCAGGCCGTGCACCGCCCCTGACCAGCACGGCAGCGCACGCGAGCAGCAGCGCCAGGCAGACGATGTCGTTGTAGGCCTCCCCAGGTTGGGTGTCGACAAGGCCGGGGGTGCCGAGCACCAGGACCGCGCCGAGCAGGCAGTGCGGACCGCGTCTCGCCGCACTGCCGATGGACCACGCAGCGGCGAGCGCCAGCGCAGCCCAGGCGAGGTTGATCACCGGCGAGAGGAGGTCGCTGCGGAACCACAGCAACCCGAGCGCGTGAAGCAACTCGGAGTTGGCCGGGAAGAAGGGCGTCGCCGGGTCGCGATCCACGTAGTGCAGGTGCAGGATGCTGGCGCTCTGCACGAACCTGGCCGCGAACGGCATGTGGTACCAGAGCGTGTCCACGGTCTGCATGCCCTGGCGGTAGGCAAAGGCAACCCACCCGAGCCACGGGGCCCCCGCCACAGAGACACCGATCACTGCCACGGCCACAGCCACGCGGCTTGTCCCAGGGTGAGGTGCCCTTTCGGCGACAGTCGTGTGCCCCCTACGCCGGCGCCCCGGGACGCTGCCGGCGCCGACCCATGCGATCGCGCCTGTGGTGACACAGGCCACGGCCGCGCCGACCTGGGTCAGCACGCCCATGACTCCGACGACCTCCAGCGCGAGGATCACGAGGGTAACCGCGATCACGGCCTCCCCCACGCGTGCGGCGGAACCGGACCAGCTGGGCAATACCCGAGCTCGGACTTGTCTTGCCCCCGCCGCGATCGGAAGCAGCGACACCAGCGCCAGCAAGACGCCCACGGCGTAGCCGCCGATGCTCATAGCGCTTCAGCCTCCGTGCGCCCTCCCTGGGTTCCGCCCCTCGGCCATGCGGGCGTATGTCGGCCCCGTCGTGGAGAACGCAGCGCTGCACCGGCCGGCCGGCCCAGATACAGCGTCAGCTTTGAGCTCAGCTGGCCCTCGGTCTGCGACGAATCGCGAACAAAGGTGCCCCACACTCAGGGCAGTGGCCCTGCCAACCGGGACGCCCGTTGGGCAGGATCATCTCTCGCGCGTCGCCAATCGTGACCTTCTTGCCGCAGACGCATCGGCCCTGCGGGCCGGGGTCCGATGTTTCTGAGTGCCCCGCGCTCGGCTCAACCATGCCCGCGAAGCATATTCGCGGCCGAAACCAACCCGTCGGGCCAGTTTGTTCGCTCAGCCGAGAGTGGCGGTCGGCAACACGTAGCGTTGCGGCGCTCTGCGGTCCGGTTCGCCGCCCTCGTTCATCCGCGAGGAGTGCAGGCCCCCGACGGATGACGGAGCTGTGGTCGCCTCCGGCTGTCCGGCGTGAGCAGTGATCCACGCCATGATCGCCGGGAACTCAGCGCCCTCGGCGAGGATCGCGGCGCGTTCGATTACCTGCCCGCCGGAGGCGTGAGGTCGGGCGAGGCGGGACAGGAGGCTGCGGATCTCTTGGTCTTCCATTTACCACACACTAGCCCCTGCGCGCAAGGACGTGGTCCCTGAGCGCTGAAGCAATCAAGCGAGCGCACGTTGCGAACCCCGCTCCCAGGTGAAGGCACGTCCGTCTCCTCGCCGCCGAACGCCTTGCGCGAGCCGAGTCGGTGAAGTTGCAGCCGCCGCCGCAGCAGTGAAGCCGTCAGAGGCGATTCCCTCCAAGCCCTCTGTCGGACTCGAACCGACGACCCCTTCCTTACCATGGAAGTGCTCTACCAGCTGAGCTAAGAGGGCGCTCGGTTGAGCGTATCGGCTCGGCGGCCCAGGGCGCGAGCTCAGCCTCCGTACGCTCCCTGCAACAGGGACATCATCTCCGAGGCAGTTCCGCCTCCCAGCGGCGTCCCGCTCGAGTCGCAGAAGCCGATCTCTATGTGCGGGCCACTGGAGAGTCCGACGATTCCGGGGCCGACCTCGCTGATCACCTGGCCGGCGCTCACATGGGTGCCGACCGCCAGCTGATTTGCCGGCCCGGCGTGGCCGTAGTAGACATAGCTGTAGCCGCCAAGCGAGCCGTCGCAGTGAAGCACGGGCGCCCACGGGCCGAACCCACCGATCCCGTGCAGGACAATCGTGCCGGAGCAGACCGCGAACTCGGGCGTCCCTCCCGGGGCTGCGATGTCCACGCCCTGGTCAAGGGTCCAGGTGCCGGGTGGCGAGGCGGCGCCCTTTGGCATCGGGAACGTGAAGCCCCCGGAGCTCGCCACCTGCCCAGAGCCCACCGAACCGCCACTTGACGCGGCCGGCCCGGGCCCGCTGGCGGCACGCGAACCACTTGATGCGGCCGCTGCGGCTGCCTGCGCCGCCTGAATCCGCCCAAGCTGACGCTGCAGGCTTGCGAGTTGTCCACGAGCGCTGGCGAGCTGGCCGGCCTTGGTGCTCCGCTGCTGGGCCACCGCGATCTCCTGCTGCACGAGACTCAGCCGCGCCCGCGCGAGGCTGTTGCGCTGTCCCAGCACCTGGGTGGTCAAGGTCTGCTGCCGGGCCTCGAGGGCGCCCAAGCGGGTCGCCTGGCCAGCCACCGCGCGCCGTGCGGCGCGGACCTGGCCGACGACCTGTACATCCTGCTGGCGGATGCGCTGAGCGAATGCGATTCGCTCGAGCAGATCCTGGAACCCGCGCGCATCGAGCACGACGGTGACGATGTCCGGATGGTCCGACTCATATCCGTCGACCAGCTGCCGGGTGAGGGCGCTCTCGGCGTGGGCTTCCAACGACTCCAGCTGCGCGAGGCGCCTGCGGGCGGAGCTGAGCTCACCGCGCAGCTTCAACAGCTCAGCACGCTTGGCGTTCAGGTCGGCCTGGATCGGAGCGATGCGACGCTGGAGGCCGGTGATGCTCGAGCTGAGCTGACCTAGGCGGCTCGCGGCTGAGCCGACCTGCCCAGACAGCTGGGAGACCCGGCCGGCGCCAGAGCTGATCTGCTGCTGGAGCTGGCCGGTGCTTGCGGCTTTCGCGACCGGTGGGCGCGAAAGCATCGCAAGCGTGCCCGCGCAAGCGGCGAGCAGCGCGAGCAGCGCGCAGGCAGCATGGGCGTATGAGCGTCGGGGGCTCGGCATCGCGTCACTCAAAGCGGGCTCGCCGGCGTGCGCGGGCACCGTGTATTTCCCTGCTCCGATCGGGATTCAGGAGGTGATCACGGTAACACGGGGCCACCCACGGCGGCAGAGTCCATCACCGGTGCACGGAAACATTCACTGGCAGGAACTGGGCCGGGCACAACGAGCGACGCGCCGGGCAGCGTTGACGCTGCCCGGCGCGCGACCGTCATCAGGTGTCGCGGTCAGCCCGCAAGCCGGCTACAGAAAGCCAGGTAGGAATTGGTGCAGCAGGCTTCCGAGCCCGAACGGGAGGAGCTTCGTGACACCGCTCAGCAGGCCGCCGAGCTGCCCCGGGACCGCCGGGAGGGTGGTGCCGGTCGTCGGTAGGAATCCTCCAGCGAAACCCTGGACGAGTCCCGTGGTCTCACTGACGATTTGGGTGATCCCACTGATCAGCGAGCTCGGGTCGATGGACACACCTGAGAGACCCGACGAGCCGGTGTTACACGGAATGATTTGCTCGACAGTCTGCGTGATCTGCGCCAGCAGACCGGGGATCCCGGCCAAGATGCCGTTGACCTGTGCTTGAACCGACGCCGGCGCGAGGGCCAGCGCGGGGCCGACGCTCGAGAGGGCGCTCTGCAGAGCCCGAGTCGCGGCGGCCAGGGCCTGGTCGACTGCGCCGCTGGCAATGCACCCAACCCCGCCACTGCCGAGCGCGCCCGCGAGCTGAGTGGGAACCTGTACGCCTCCGACCGAGTCGAGCGCCACGATTGAGGCGATCTGTGACTGAGTACCGCGCGTGAGCAGCGGGAGCAGCTTGTTGAGCAAGCCCAGGGCCACCGCGCGTGCTGCGGCCGAGGCCGAGATTGCCTGCGCGACCTGCGACTGCAGATCGGCCGGCACGGCGCCCAAGATGCTCGTCAGGCTCTGCGCCTCCGAGCCCTGCTGGCCCGCGACCAGCGCCAATGCATCGGCGGCGCTCCGCCGCCCGGCTGAACTGTGCGCCTTGTGAAAGAGGGCTGCCGCGGCGTTGGCGGCAGTGCTGCTGGTGCGAGTGAGGTGCCGGAAGGACACCGCGGATTGCGGACCGCCGGCGTTGTACATGAACTGGTGCAGCGCGCGATTCGCAGCGCGGACATCGACCTTTACGCTAGGGGCCGAGTGGCGGTGAGTGCGCGCCGCGGCGGCGGGCGCGAGGACGAGGAGCGCACCCACGCTGACTGCGGCGACGGCCACGGAATGGTGCAACCGCCCGCGTGCGCGACCGGAGTTCGACGGCAGCGTCATAGATTCTCCCCTTGGGTGGCAGATAGTTATCACTATGGGTCCTATCGGCCATTCACCCAGAAACTTGAGCGTTGCTTCCTGGCATGGTTACCGCGGCCTGACCTGGAGCTGCCCACAGCTCCGCGGCACCCTCGAGCGGCGCAGCTGCAGGTCCTGTGTGCACCGGACGGATGGCGGGACCAGGATTCGAACCTGGGAAGGCAGAGCCATGGCGTTTACAGCGCCACCCCTTTGACCGCTCGGGAATCCCGCCGAGGCCCGAAGCCTAATCGCTGCGAGGCACGAGCGGCTCGCCGGACTCGACCTCGAAGGCTGCGTAAAGCGGCCCGTCCGTTGCGAAAGCGGCCCATGCCGCTCCTGCCTACGACGCGTCGCGCAGCCGCTGGGCCTCGGGCAGCGACTCGAGCTTCTTGAGCGTGTGGTTCTCGATCTGCCTGATCCGCTCGCGGGTGACGTTGAAGGCTCGCCCCACCTCCTCGAGCGTGTACGGGCGCTCGCCGGTTAGGCCGAAGCGCATCTCGATCACCTCGCGCTCGCGCTCGGGAAGCGCCCGCAGCACGCGGCGCAGGCTCTCGCGCTTGAGCTGCTCGGCCGCCTGCTCGAACGGCGAGACGGCGGTGTGGTCCTCGACCAGGTCGCCGAGCTCGGACTCCTCCTCCTCCCCGATCGGCTTCTCCAGCGAGATCGGCTGCTGGGCCAGGCGCAGCACCTCGCGCACCTCGCGCACCGTCAGCTGCAGCTCGGCCGCGATCTCCTCGGAGGTCGGCTGGCGACCCAGCTCCTGGATCAGCTGGCGCTCGACGTGGACCACCTTGTTCAGCTTCTCGACCATGTGCACGGGAATCCGGATCGTGCGCCCCTTGTCGGCGATCGCCCGCGTGACCGCCTGGCGGATCCACCAGGTGGCATAGGTCGAGAACTTGTACCCGCGCCGGTAGTCGAACTTCTCCACCGCGCGGATCAGGCCCATCGAGCCCTCCTGGATCAAGTCGAGGAACGTCAGCCCTCGCCCCACATAGGCCTTGGCGATCGAGACGACGAGCCGGAGGTTGGCCTCGATCATCTGCTGCTTGGCGAGCATGTCGCCGCGCTCGATCCTGCGGGCGAGGGCGACCTCCTGCGCGGCGCCGAGCAGCTGCACGCGGGCGATCGAGCGCATGTACAGCCGCAGCGAGTCGAGGCTCGGCTCCACGTGGAGGTCGATCACCACCGGCTTTGCCGGGGAATGCGCGAGTTGTCCATCGGCCTCGACGAGCTCGATCCCGTGATCGTCGAGATAAGCGTGAAGCTCCTCCATCTGCTCCTTGGTGACCTCGAGCCCCTCGACACAGGCGGCAATCTGCTCGAACGTCAGAACGCCTCGCTCCTGACCCTCGGCGAGCAGTCCTCGCAGCTCCTCGAGCTCGGTGATCGCAGCGTCGTCACCCAGAAGGGCGATGGCGTTATTGCTCACGGACCCTGAGCTCCTGCCGGACGCAACCTCGAGCACACGCGGGAACGGCGCCTCCCTCTCTCGTCTCCCATGCGACGGCGGGATTGATACCACAACTCCGATCTCTACCCTTCACTTGTGAGCATGTCCGCCGAACGCGTCCCCCCCGCTCCCCTGCTCGATGTCCAGTCCCAGCTGCCGAGCGTGGCGCTCAGTCTCTCCCGCGTCGGCGTCACGGGCGTCGAGAAGGTGATCAGGATGCGCCAGAACGGGGCGGAGCAGCTGTTCTCGGCTCGGTTCGAGTGCGTCGTCGAGCTCGGCGCCAGCCAGAAGGGAGCGCATATGTCGCGCTTCGAGGAAGTCGTCAACGACGCGATCAACGATGTCGTCCTGCGTGAAGCGACGTTCAAGGTCGAGACCCTCGCCGAGCACATCGCCCAGCTCGTGCGCACGCGCCAGGGGGCCCCGCGTGCCGAGGTCAGCGTCGAGGCTCGCTTCCCCGAGCACAAGCCGGCGCCGGTCTCCGGAATCCAGACTCAGGAGCTGTACACGCTGTACGGCTCGGCGATCTGCACGGAGCTGGGAACGCGCCGGCTGATCGGCGTCACCGCGCAGGGAATCACCGCCTGTCCCTGCGCCCAGGAACTGGTCGCCTCCGCCGCACGAAACCGCCTGCAGAAGAGTGGCTTCGACCAAGACCAGATCGAGCAGATTCTCCAAGACGTTCCGGTCGCGACCCACAACCAGCGAGGGCACGGCACGCTGCACATCGGCTGCACGGAGTGCTGCGACGACCAGATCGACGCCGCGTCACTGCTCGAGATCGTCGAGCAATCGATGTCCTCGGAGATCTACGAGTTGATGAAGCGCTCAGACGAGGCGCACGTGGTCGAGAAGGCCCATCGCCGCCCCAGGTTCGTCGAGGACTGCGTCCGTGAGATGGTCCGCGGCGTGGTCGACGCCTTCCCCGGGCTCGACGATCGCGCGTTCGTCTCCGCTCGCCAGGAGAACCTCGAGACGATCCACCAGCACAACGTGGTCGCCGAGCGCTTCGGGACGCTCGGGGAAGTCCGGCATGAGCTTCAGACGGGCGTAGCCTCAGCGGTCCACACGAGCGCTCGCGCCTGGCTCGACGCGACGCCGTGAGACGCCAAAGAAGTAATCCGCACCCGAGAGCACGGTGACCGCCACCGTCGCGTAGACGAGCACGGTCATCCACAGCGGGCGCCCGTGCACCGCGATCAGCGCCATCACCATCGCGATCTGGAAGATGGTCTTGAGCTTGCCGAAGGCGCTCGCCGAGATCACGACCCCCTGGCCGGCCCCAGCGCCCAGCCGCAGGGCGGTCACCGCGAACTCGCGGCAGATGATCACCATCGCGACCCAGGCCCACAGCCGGCCGAGCGAGACGAGGGCGATCAGCGCGGCGATGATCAGCAGCTTGTCGGCGATCGGATCCATCAGCTTCCCGAAGGTCGTCACCGAGCCCCGAGCGCGCGCCAGACGCCCGTCGATCGCATCCGTCAGCGAGGCGCCCGCGAACACGATCGCGGCGAGCAGGTCGCCGCTACCGGTCTTTTCGAGCAGCGCGACGACCACCACCGGCACGAGCAGGATGCGCACGACGGTGAGGACGTTCGGCAGGTTGAGCGGGACCACTTCGGTCGCACAACGCTACCGTGCCGCGCAAGCTCCGATGCCGTAGGGTTCAGTCATGCCCCTGATCCCGATGGTGATCGAGCGGACCGCGCGCGGCGAGCGCGAATTCGATATTTACAGCCGGCTGCTCAATGAGCGGATCGTGTTCCTCGGCACGCCGATCGACGACATGATCGCGAACCTGATCGTCGCCCAGTTGCTGCACTTGGAGTCCCAGGACCCCGACAAGGACATCTCGATCTACATCAACTGCCCCGGCGGGTCTATCTACTCCGGCCTGGCGATCTACGACACGATGCAGTTCATCAAGCCGCAGATCCAGACAATCTGCGTCGGGATCGCGATGTCGATGGGCTCGCTGCTGATGACCGGCGGGGCCAAGGGCAAGCGCTTCTCGCTCCCCAACAGCCGGCTCTTGATCCATCAGCCCTCAGCGGGCTTCGAGGGCCAGTCGACCGACATCGAGATCCACGCGCGCGAGATCCTCAACATGCGCGAGCGGATCGACAAGATCTACGCCCACCACACCGGGCAGTCATTCGAGCAGGTCCACACCGACATGGAGCGCGACAGGTTCTTCAAGCCACAGGAGGCGGTCGAGTACGGGTTGATCGACCGCGTGATCGAGCATCACTGAACCGCGTGCTCGATCGCCCCGAGCCGTTCGATCTCGATCCGCACCACGTCGCCTGAGCGCAGGAACCGCGGGGGGTCGAGCCCCATCCCGACGCCGCTCGGCGTCCCGGTCAGGATCAGGTCCCCCGGGATCAGCGTGCACGTCTGCGCGATGAACTCGACCAGCTCCTGACAGCCGAAGATCAAGTCCGACGTACGGGTGTCCTGGCGCAGCTCGCCGCCCACCCAGGTGCGCAGGCGCAGGTCGCCGGCGTCGGGAACCTCCTCCGCGGTGGTGATCCAGGGGCCGTAGGGACAGAAGGTGTCGGCGCCCTTGGCGCGGGTCCACTGCGGCTCGCGGCGCTGCAGGTCGCGCGCGGTCACGTCGTCGGCCACGCAGTAGCCGCCGATCGCGCCGCCGGCCCCGATCACGATCGCGAGCTCGCCCTCGTAGTCGAGCCGGCGGACGACCGCCGGGCAGCGGATCGGGCCGCCCGGTGGCGCCACCGAGCCGCGGACCTTGACGAACACGATCGGGGCATCCGGTCGCTCACCGCCGGTCTCGGCGACGTGGGCGGCGTAGTTCAGGCCGATCGCGTAGATCGTCCCGGGATCGGGGACGGGCGCCAAGAGCGTGACCTCGGACAGGAGCCAGCTCTGCTCACCCCGATGTGCTCGCTGGCGGGCGAGCACATCGGTCACGGACGCGTGGTCCGCGAACGAGCAGACGCGGTCGCCGACGACCTCCCCCGCTAGGGGCTGGGCGCGACCGGGCACGCGGAACGTCGCCAGCTTCACGGGTCCTGACAGCCTACAGCCGCTGGGCTCATGCGAGCCGGTACTCACCCCGCGCGACTACCACCGCCGCCCCGCCCACCAGCACTCGCTCGACCTTTTCGCCCGATCCCTCGGCGCGGGCATGCAGCACCGAGGGGCGGGCGATCTCCGCCCCCTGGCGGATCTCGATCTGCTGGCCGAGCTCGATCCGGCCGTGGCGCGCGAGGTGCACCGCCAGCGGCCCGGCCGCCGACCCAGTCGCCGGGTCCTCGGCGACGCCGAGCGCGGGCGCGAACATGCGGGTCTTGAAGCGACCGCCGCTGCCCGCAAAGCAGCTCACGCCGAGTTTGCCGAGCTCGGCGAGGGCCCCCAGATCGGGTGCAAGCGAGGCGACGGCTACTTCGCTGGCGAGCGCGATGTAGACGTGCACGGGCCCGTTGCAGTAGGCCTCGATCGGCAGCTCGGACCCATCTACCCCCAACGCGCTCAGCAGCTCATCGGCGCGCGCAAACGACTCCCAGGAAGGGATCGGCTGCTCCATCTCGCCAAACACGGTCTGCTCGTCCTCGCGCGTCAGCGTAACTGCGATCACGCCGGCTGCGGTGCGCAGCCGCACGACCGGAACGGCCCGTCGGGCGCCGAGCACGAACGCTGTCCCGAGGATCGGATGGCCGGCGAACGGAAGCTCGGTCACGGGGGTGAAGATCCGGATCGTGGCGTCCGCTGCGTCGTCGCCCGGCAGCACGAACACGGTCTCGGAGAGGTTCAGCTCGCGCGCGGTGCGCTGCATCTGCTCGTTCCCCAGGCCCGACCCGTCGGTGAACACCGCCACCGGGTTGCCTTGCAGCGGCACGTCCGTGAAGACATCCGCGATCACGTAGGGCCGCACCATCAGCCCTCGTCCGCCAGTGACAGCAGCTTCATCACCGTCGTCCAGTTGCGGGCGGTCGCGGTTACTCCGAGCTTCCGGCTCGACGCCAGCGCGGCCGACAGCTTCGAGCGCGCGATCCCATCCGGGTGCCAGGCGTAGAGCTCGCGTCCGATCGCGACGATCCGCTCGGGCTCCGTCGCGAGCGCGGCGAGCTGTCGCACGACATCGGCGTCGGGCGCTGCGGAGAGGAAGCTCACCTGGTAGCGCTTGGGATCGGTGGCGATATCGCCCAGAGGATTGAGCCGCACGACCTCCGCGAGCTGATCGCGGTCGCGCACGACAACGGGCACCTCGAATCCGAAGCGCTCGCTCAGCAGCCGCTCGCAATCGCGGGCAAGCCGATCGGCACCGGCATCGCTCGTGAGCACTACGTTGCCGCTCTGCAGGTAGGTACGGACGTCCCGCGAGCCCGCACCCGAGAGCAGCTCGCGCAGCTCTGCCATCGCGATCCGGTTGCGGGCCCCGAGGTTGATCCCGCGCAGCAGGACGACCTCGCGCATCAGGCTCAGAACAGTGCTTCCTGGCCGCGCGCCGCGTCGCGGGCGGCAGCCGAGCGCTGGCCGAGGGCCGACGCGATCTCGCGTGCGATCGCGTGCTCCGATCTCGAGGCCACGATCGGCTCGTCGATCCCGTCCACGTGCACGAGCGTCCGCCGGCCCTCGCCGCGCTCAGAACCCTCGAGCGGGACCAGTGCGAACACGCGGTCAGCCCGGACGAACTTGCCGTACCCGAGCGGGATCATCGGCGTGGCGCCGCGGGTCATCGGTGCTCATCGATCACAGCAGCTGGACTGCGCACCGGATGCCGGATGCCCGTGCCAGCCGTGCATCCGTGGTCAGCAGCGAGGTTGCGCGGGTCATCTCGGCCAGCGCCACATAGGTTGCGTCGTACGCGCTCAGGTTGTGCCGGAGCGCCCACATCCTCGATCGCAGCCAGTCGGCCGGGAACCTGGTGATCCTCAGCCCGATGAAGCCGGCGAGTGCTTCGGTCCCCTGTTGGTGGCTCAGACCGCGACGACGGACGAGGCTTCGCAGGACGTGGGTAACTTCGCTGTCGATCAGGTGCGGGGCGCCAAGCTCCTCATCCCCGAGCCGATCAGGGTCGAGGCTCCCGGCGACGAGCTCGACGACCACGCCGGCGTCCACGACCTTCACGCGTCGCGCCCGTCGTGCAGCGCAGCCAGGATCGCGTCCCGGTCGACGCCGCCTCGGACCTGGTCCTGCGTCTGACGCACGAGGGCAGCATTTGCGCGCACTCCCTGTGCGCGCCTAGCCAGGTGCTCCAGCTCTCGCCGGACGTATCCGGCCAGCGACATGCCCTCAGCCTCGGCCGCCTCGGCCAACGCGTCGCGAACCTCGTTTGGGACGTCGCGAACCTGGATGACCTTGGACACGCACCGATCGTATCACCATGGGTGCAGCTCGCACCCAGCGACACCGCGCCATCCGTCGGGGGCCGGACGTCAGCCGTCGAGGATCAGGCCGAGCCGGCGCTCGAGCGCATCGGCCAGCACCTCGCGCACGGGGCCCTGCTCGAAGCGCTCGACGAGCGCCGACAGGAACCCCTCGATCACGAGCCGCTTGGCGTCCTGGACGCGCAGCCCGCGCGAGCGCAGGTAGAAGAGCTGCTCGGGGTCGACCTGGGCGATCGCCGCCGCGTGCGTGCAGCGCACGTCGTTGGCCTGGATCTCGAG
>QHBV01000145.1:0-6829 GCA_003244035.1 Solirubrobacterales bacterium
ACGCTCTTGCCTGAGCCCGACTCGCCGACGAGCCCGAGGATCTCGCGCGGCCTGATCTCAAGGTCGACGCCGCGCAGCACCGGGAAGCGGACGCCGTTGCGGCTCAGCGAGACGTGGAGGTCGCGCACGGTGGCGACCGGCGCGCTGAGGCCAGCGCGTGCGGCAGACGGCGGCGCCGCGTCAGGCACTGGCGGCTCCTCGCGTCGGCGTCGTCGGGGAGGCGAGGTGTCGGTCAGGCGGGGAGAGCGCGGTGAACGCCTCGTAGATTGCGCGCGGCTGGGTGAACCACACGGCGTCGGTCCGGGCGGCGAGGTGGGCGAGCGCCCGGTTGACCTGGCGCAGGCGGAACGGTGCTCCGGAGACGAAAGTGTGAAGCACGATGCTCATCACGAGCGGGCGCGCCTCGGCGGCGATCAGCAGCTCCTCGAACTCGTCGACGATCATCTCGGCGAATTCAGCCGGACCGATTTGGCGGCCGATCATCGAGCTCGAGTCGTTCAGCTCGAGCGCGTAAGGGATCGCGAGCAGCGGCCCGGTCGCAGAGCGCAGCCAGACCGGCTGATCGTCGGGACGCAGGTCGAGCAGGTAGCGGTAGCCGCTTGCGGCCAGCAGCTCGACCGTGTCCGGGCTGTGGGCGAGCCACGGGCTTGACCAGCCGCCCGGCCGGACACCCTCCTCGGCCCCGATGCGCTCGGAAACACTTTCGATATACGCTCGCTCCTCGGTGATCTCCATCTCCGCCAGCGAGTCGGAGTTCGAGATGCCGTGGCCGACGATCTCAGCTCCGGCTGCGCGCGCGGCGTCGGTGACCGCGGGCGCCTCGTCGTAGATGAGCGTGTTGAGCAGGATCGTCGGCGGAATGCCGTGGCGCTCTAGCGCCTCAAGCAGTCGGAAGGCACCGACGCGGTTGCCGTAGTCGCGCCACGCGGTGTTGACGAGGTCCGGCTGGGACACCCCCGGAAGCAGGTCCTCGGTGTACCGACCGTCGGGCCGGTAGGACTCGACGCCGATAGCGACGTAGACGGCGAGCCCGGGGCCGGCGGGCCAGCGTCCGTCCGCCCGCGCACCAATCGGGCTGTACGGGTAGCGTGGCGTCATCCGGCCACCGGCGATCGCGAGAGGTGCAGGTCGGCCGCTCGGCCCCGGCGGACCATTGCCTGGTAGGTCGGAAGCAGCTCGGCGGCCCCGTCGCGCTCACGCTGACGCTGCGGCTGACCGGCGGCGAACGTCTCGCGTGCCTCAGCGAGCAGCGTCGGCTCGTCGACGCTCGTCACTGCCCCGTGTTCGGCGACGATCACCCCGTCGACCATCGTCAGGGCGACGCTCCTGGCCGGGTCGCAGTAGACGAGCTGCCCGGCAAGGTCATTGAGGGGCGTAAACGGTGGGGTGTGGAGGTCGAGCAGCACAAGATCCGCGAGCGCACCAGGGCGGATCTCGCCAAGCTCTCCGCTACGCAGCATCGCTGCTGCTCCCCCCAGCCACACGGCATCGAGCAGCTCGCCGACGCCCGGCCAGAGGTCGCTGTCGAGGCCGGTGACGTTATGGATCAGCCCGGCCGTCTTCAGCACGCCCCACATGTCCACCGCGTCGCCGGCGATCGCCTCGTCGACGCCAAGCGCAACGGTGATGTCGCGCTCGCGCATCGCCCGGAACGGCATCACACCGCTACCCAGGCGGAGGTTGCTCACCGGGTTGTGGATGACGACGGCGCCCGCGGACGCGATCAGGTCGAGGTCGTCGTCATCGACCCAGATCGCGTGGATCACGTTCATGCGCTCGGTGAGCAGCCCGAGCTCAGCCGTATAGCTGACGAGCGAGCGGCCAGCGAAGCGCGGATGCTCGGCGGCGAGCAGCCGCTGCGTCCGTGTCTCGAGCATGTGGGCGTAGAGGGGGACGTCGTGGTGAGCGCTCAGCGCGTCGAGCGCAGCGAAGTACTCGGGGCTCACGCGCTGCGGCGCCGAGATCGACACCGCGGCGGTGATCCGGCCGCCGGCCGCGCCGTGCCAGCGGTCGAACAGGTAGCCGTACAGCTCGAGCAGCTCACGGCCGGCATGCGGCGCGGGAGCCGACAGCGCCGCGCGGAGCCCAGCGGGCGCGAGTTCCTCGAGGTAGGGCAGCTTCTGTAGCTCGGGCAACTCGGGTTGATCGAGCGCCACGCTCGCGCGGATCCCGCAGTCGGCGTACGCCTCGAGGACCGCGTCGATTATCTCCGGGTCGGCGGTGGGGAGAAAGAAGACGTCGTCCTGCACGGCGGTCGTGCCGGAGCGCAGCATGTCGAGCGCGCCGAGCATCGTCCGAAGGTACGCCTCACGCGGGGATGGCCGCGTGGCGCGCGACGGCGATTCATAGAGCATGAACAGCTCGAGTGGAAGGCTCGGCAGCGAGCCTTTCAGGTGATTGACAGAGGAGTGGAAGTGGGCGTTGACGAGACCGGGAACCAGGACGTGGTGACCGCCGCCCTCAACGACTGTGTCGGCTGTGCCGGGGTGGCTGCCGACGGCGGCGATCCGCGACCCCGAGACGAACACGTCAGTCGGGCTGGTCAGCCCGCCCGGCGCGATGCGGTCGAACACGAGGACGTCGCGGAAGAGCACCGTCATGCGCTCAGATCCCCAACTCTCGGGGCGCCGCGTACGTGCTCACCCGGGAGGTCGACAGCCCCTGGGCGAGCAATCCTTCGACCATCGTCACCGCCGCCGCGACCCCCTCAACGACGGGCACCTCGAGCCGGTCAGACAGCGGCACGGTGAGCGCCGCGAGCCCGGCACACCCGAGCACAATCGCTTCGGCAGCGTCGGCCCGGATCGCCTCCTGCCCCTGCTCGGCGACTGCGTCGAGCAGGTGGAGGGAGTCGGCGGCAACCTCGGTGACCGGGGCGTCGATCGTCCGCACGGTCGTGCGGTGGCCGAGACCAGTGAGCCGCAGCACCCGCTCGGACTGCTCTCGCGTGCGGGGCGGCAGGGTGATGATGGCGAAGCGCGCCGCGACCATCGCGGCGGTGAACAGCGCTGCTTCGGTCATGCCCACGACCGGTCCACCGGCGATCTCCCGTGCCGCCGGCAGGCCCGTGTCTCCGAAGCAGGCGATGACGTAGCCGTCGACGCCTAGCGCCTCGCCCCGGCGCACCTGCTCGAGCACCGCGAGCGCGCCCCACACCTCATCGACGTTCGTCTCCACCGACTCGACCCCGCGTACGGCGGTCGAGCCGATCAGCTCGGTCCCGGGCGCGGCGGCAGCGCGAGCGCCCGCGATGACGTCGTCGGTCATCGACGCCGTCGTGTTGGGGTTGATGACCATCACGGTCGTCACGACACGCGCTCCCGGCGATGGATTGCGTCGTCGAGCAGCGTTTCGACGCCGTAGCCGCCGATCGCCAGCCGCGCCACGCTGGACCCGGCCCGTGCGGCCGCAATGGCGTCGCCAGTGCGCAGGTGCGTAGCGGCAAAGGCGCCGCAGAACGCGTCGCCGGCACCGGTCGGATCCACCGGGACGACGGGCTCGGTCGGCACCTCGGTGAGGCGGCCAGCCTCGAGCACCAGGCAGCCGCGGGCAGCGCGCTTGATGACGACGGTCCGCGGGCCGAGGGCACTCAGCTCCTCGGCTGCAGCGGCGAGGTCCGCTGCGCCGGTCAACCGGAAAGCCTCAATCTCGCTCGGCAGGAACACGTCGCATGCGCCGACGATTCCGCGCAGTGCCTCCTCGTGCCCAGGGATCCCGTCCTCCTCCAGGTCGAGGTAGATCGTGGCGTCGCTGTGGGCGCGAAGCCAGGGGGTGAGCGCGAGCTGCGACGGCACGCTCATCGCCAGGAGCAGGCACCCTCTGGCTCGAAGGTAGGCATCGGGCATGTCAGCGGGATGAACTGACATCCAGTCGAAGTGATCGCGGCCGGTAACGAGGTCCCATACGCGGTTCCCGTGGGCGTCGTAGGTGATCACGTTGCGCACCGACTCCAGGTCTCGCCGGAAGTCGTGGCGCTGGGCGATGCCGGCGCGCTCGAGACGGTCAAGCAGGGCGGCCGGGAAGTCGCGCCCGAGCGGGGCGAGCCAGTCAGCTCGGCCGCCGACGTGGCGAGCGGCGAGCACTGCGAAGATCGCGTCGCCGCCGAGCGCCTCGCGCCGGACGCCATCCGGCTGCACCGACTCGTCGATCGTGACGTTGCCGATGCAGACGAGGTCAGCCGGGGCGTCGCCGTCGGCGTCTGTGGACAGGTGTGACGGCTCCCTCGCAAAGATCATTCGAGCGGTCCGGGTATGCGCCCGTTTGGACTGCGGTGCGACGTTATTGTATACCGCGGGCCGCAAGACGGGGCCAAAAAGGTGGATCTGGTGGGAGTTTGTGCAACAAACTTTGAACTGCAGTATTCAGGTGTATCGTCGGAGCGGGTGAACCGCCGATCGATCCTATGTTGTGACCCACGCTGGTCAGGACGGCCGGGCGTACAAGATCGGCACTCACGAGCCGTCCAGGGGTCCAAGTTGTCAGCGGATCCGGGCGGGCAGATCGGTCCAGCTGCGGCCGGTGTGAACGTGCGTTCGGGCACGTGCGCCACTCCCGCGCCGCCACCTGCACGTCGGCGGACCGCGACTGCGCCCAGAACTCGCGATCGGGGTGGCGATACACCGGTGCCTCATCGCGCAGGATGCGGTACGCCGGGGACGGATCGTCGATGATCACCGTCGGCCGGGTTACGGTAAATGCGAGCCAAGTTGCCAGACAACCTGACATGTTCTACATTGCCTCACGGCTCGGATGCAACCGCGTCTGCTCCACTGTGAAGATAGCCCC
The DNA here is from genome assembly GCA_003244035.1 of Solirubrobacterales bacterium. GTDB lineage: Bacteria > Actinomycetota > Thermoleophilia > Solirubrobacterales > Solirubrobacteraceae > Palsa-465. The sequence continues at coordinate 4,786 of QHBV01000145.1, forward strand.
CACCGACGAGACACCACGCTCCGACGGCCCGCTGACCGCGATCCGCGGCGGCACCGTTGTCACCCCCGGGGGCGCACAAGCGGCAGACCTGCTGATCCGCGGTGAACGGATCGCAGCGGTGGGCAGCGAAGGCACGGATGCCGATGCCGTGATCGACGCGCGAGGCCTCGTGGTCCTCCCAGGCGGCCTCGATCCCCACGTCCATCTCGGCGACCTCGGGATCGCCCATCGTGAGACGATCGCCCACGGCACCGCCGCGGCGCTGCTCGGAGGCATCACGAGTCTGTTCGAGCACCCGCTCAGCGTCCCGGCGACGACGACCGCTGCTCGGTACGCGGCGAAGCGCGTGCTCGCCGAGCGGGACAGCCGTCTGGACATCGGCCTGTGGGGGGCGATCGTCCCCGGGGAGCTCGACGAGATCCCCGGCCAGTGGAGGGCCGGAGCGCGTGGCTTCAAGGCGTTTGTCGTCGACTCAGGGGGCATCTTTCCGCGCTCCGATGACGACACGCTGCTTGAGGGGATGCGCCGCGTCGCCGCGCTTGGCGGCCTCGTCCTCGTCCACTGCGAGAGCAACGCGATCGTTGCAGGCGAGACCCGGCGAATCCGCGCCGCGGGAGGCCGCGACGGACGCGCGCACGCCGAGTCGCGTCCACCGATCGCCGAGACCGAGGCCACCTCACGGGTCCTGCACCTCGCGCGCGCCGCGGGCGCGCGTGTCCAGATCGTCCACGTGTCCGACGCGGACGCGGCCGCCGCCGATGGCGACGCCGTAACACTCGAGCATACGCTGCATCACCTCATCCTCGACATCGAGCCCTGCACTCCGGGACGACGCCGATGAACCTCCGCAACGACGCGCTCATCGGCGCCGCGGAGGCGGTGCTCGCAGTCGAGCGGATCGCCACTGCTACCTCGACCGGCGTCACTGTCGGCCCAGTCGGCGTGCTGCGGGTCTCGCCGGGTGCCGCCAACGTCATTCCGGGCGCCGCGACCTTCGTCGTCGACATCCGCGACAGCGACGGCCCGGTGCGCGACGCGGCGGTTGCCGAGTTTCGGCGGGAGCTTGATGCAATCGCCGCGCGACGCGGCCTCACCGTCGGGGTCGACGTAATCCAGGACAACGCGCCGTCGGTTTGCGACCCGATCGTCGTCGGCGCGGTCCGCGCGGCCTGTGAGACCGTCGGAGAGCCGCACCTGACAAAACATTCAGGCGCCTACCACGACTGCATGTCGTTCTCGCCCGAGGTACCGATCGTGATGCTATTCGTACCGAGCCGCGGGAGTGTCAGCCACCACCCGGATGAGTACACGGCACCGAGAGAGATCGACCTCGGCATCGCCGTGCTCACAGACGCCCTGCGGAGGCTCGCAGCGTGAGCGCCACCTCGCGTGGCGCGAGCGCGCCGCTGTTCCATCTCATCACGCCGGCGAACCGCATGCCGAGCCAGCTGCCGTGGTTCCCCGAGTCCGTCCTCACGACGCTGCTCGTCACCCCGCGGACACGGCGGACGGAGTTCTTTGAGGCGCACCTGCTGTGCCGGGAGGCCATGAGCTCCGAGCGCATCGAGCCGGACGGCGAGCTCGAGAGCTTCCTCTACGTGATCGCGGGAACTCTCCGGGTCGTCGCCGATTCCGACACGCACGTACTGGCGGGTGCGGGCCGCTTCGCCTACGTCGGCGTGGATGACGGGTTTCCGTCCACGGGGCAACCGGCACGGCGTTCCTGTGGATCCGCCGGCCCTGGGTATCCGCGCCGATAAAGGGCGCCCTCCGTCCTCCGGCCACGTTCGCCTCCGACCGCGCCGCATGCCCTGAGGAACCACTCGCGCCGCCGGGAGTGTGGATCCGCCGGCTGGTGCCCAGTGACATCGCTTTCGACTTCGCCGTCAACCTGATGCGCTTCACCGCCGGCTCCGAGCTCGGCATGGTCGAGATCCACGACGAAGACCATGGCCTCTATCTCCTGCGCGGCCACGGCATATACGGACTCGACGGCTTATCCCTTCCCGTCGAGGGCGACGACTTCATTTACATGGCGCCGTAC
>QHBV01000145.1:6835-7927 GCA_003244035.1 Solirubrobacterales bacterium
GGCCGAGGCCGAGTCTGAGTACCTGCTGTTCAAGCCAGCGAACCGGTTCCCCGGGCAGCTGGCGAGCAGCCTCCAGGCCGGCCAACGACGCTCGCTGGGATCGTGAACCAAGGCTCGCTGTTGCTGGTTCCAGACACCTTTATCGCGCTCTGCACTTACCGACGGTAGTCAAGCAACGAGTTGTGTTGCTCAAGGTGCAATCAGGCCGCCGGCCCGCTGTCACCCCTGGGCCGACTAGCGAATCTCGATTACGACCTCCGGGACACCCGGAAGGTCCGTCCTGCCACGAGCACGCGGAATCGCCGCGCAAACGCCGCGCGCGGAAGGCTGGCGTGACCTGCGAGTTGCTGCCCGGTCCACGGGTGGGCAGGGTCGCGATGCTGTCTGCAGTGCCTGCGCGATGCCCTCGTCGCCTCGGCGATCTGCCCGATCCTCCGTGCTGCGTCTCGAGCCAGGCCCGCATTACCAGCACGAGAACGACATCGTTCACCGGTGGGACCACGGTGTTCGCGCCCGGGGCCGGATCCTCGGGCTCGGCGCCGAGGAGCTCCACGACCGCTGCAGCCGCCGGTGAAGTCGGGGGTCGGCCTACGTACGTTGCTGCGCGGCACACCTCTTAGCCAACCCGCCAGCATCCGTCGTCTGGCGCTGCCGGACGTCTGCAACGGTGTTGTGCATCGGTTCGTCGAACCTGGTGCGCCCCGGCGCCAGAACCGTTCGTCCGTTACCGCGCCGGTCGAGTCTGGCGCCCACGATCGCATTCGTCGTCTGGCCCGCCCGAGCGGGCGATTCCTTCGGCGACATCTCAGCTCCCCGGGCCCCAGACGCTAGCCGCCCGCGCTGTGTTGGTCGCAACAGGCCTGCCCCCGTTCCGGCCCTTTGGTGTTACGAAACCGGGGTCATATCGGGGACACGTGCTAAACCACGTGAATCTGGCTGGGCTCAGCGATGACTCGTTGGATGATGAGACCTGCGAGCCGTTCTGGCTCTGCGGCTTCTGTGCTCTTGGGGAGTCGGCCAACGTGTGAGCCTCCACGAACGCGGTTGATGTGAGTCAACTCAGCCTGGAGGGAGAGCCCGACGGCGTTAGCT
>QHBV01000146.1:0-14178 GCA_003244035.1 Solirubrobacterales bacterium
CTAGGAGGTCGAAGCCTGGCTGGACGAGAAGGGACGCCGACAGTCACGCCGCATCGTCAGCACCGCGACCATGCCCTACGGGGTCGAAGCCTTCGAGCGCATCGCGGACGGCCAGACGCCCGGCGCTGTCGGCCGGTGGCTGAACGGGCAGGGGATCAGGACCGTTCGGGGCGCTCCGTTCGTCCAGCGGACCCTCCGCAAGGTGATCGAGAACGACGCCTACCTCGGCCAGAAGGGCTACCTGGGACCGTCAGCGACGAACTGGCCCAGCGAGCCCGGAGCCAGCTCACCCGGCTCGACCCCGCCGAGCGCCAGCGGCGAAAGGGAGGCAGGCGACCGAGCCTGCCGTACCCACTCCGAGGCGTTGTGTTCTGCATGGCCTGTCAGGCACCGCTGTACCCGACGTGGGACCACAAGACGGAGAACCGGACCTACCTGTGCGGCAACAGCCGTCAGTCGAGCGGGCAGTGCCGCCGCCGCCCGATCCCGGCTGAGCTACTCGAAACGCATGTCCTCAACCATCTGAGCACGTTCGTCGGCTCGGTGGAGGCGTGGATCGGGGACGTGCTCGGGGAGCGCAAGACGGAGGCGCTGGCACGCCGGACCGCGCTGGACGCGAGCAAGGCGGCGCTGGCCGCGCTCGACCGGCAGCGGGACAAGCTGTATGCCGAGTACGAGCGCCTGATCGCCGAGGACAGCCCGCTGGCCACCCTGGCGCGCTGACGCGACCGTCCAATTTCTCCCTCGAAGTTTTCCGAGCCTTCACGTGGCGTGCGCTCAGGTTCAGATTGGCCGTCTTCTAGATCAGCAGGAGGCCGATCTCACGGGCGCGATCCACGCGGCGTTCGACCTCGTCTGAGCAGCCCAGCCGCCATTCGGTCGTTGTGCACGCAACCACATCTGGGTATGATGTTGTGAAGGCAACTACTTCGCTACCAACGAGAGACGACGAGATGAAGCTCGAAGGCATCCATCACATCACCGCGATCACGGGCGACGCGCGTGGCAATGTGCTGTTCTACGTCGGGACGCTCGGCCTGCGACTGGTCAAGAAGACCGTCAACCAGGACGATCCGACCGTCTATCACCTCTTCTACGCCGACGAGCACGGCTCGCCCGGCTCGGATCTGACCTTCTTCGAGTACCCGGACGCGGTGCGCGGCAGTCCCGGAGCGGGGATGGTGCACCGTATCGTCTGGCGCGTCGCCTCCGAGCGGGCGATCGCATACTGGGAAAGGCGACTGGCGGCTGCCGGCACCGAGACAGAGCGCGTCGCTGGTGCTCTGCGGTTCTCCGATCCGGAGGGTCTCGGCCACGAACTGGTCGTCGCCTCGGTGGATGACGAGCCGCTGGTCGGCGGCGCACCGGACGTCCCACGCGAGCTGGCGCTGCAGGGCTTTGACGCTGTTCGCGCCTACAGCCTCGAGCCGAGACGCAGTGAGCGGCTGCTGCGCGACACGCTCGGGTTCACCGGCGGGCGGGATGGACGCTGGGAGGTCCGCGGCGGGCAGCGAGGCGGTCTGTACGTGTATGACCCCGCACCGGAGGTACGCCCGCGCCAGGGCGCGGGCACCGTCCATCACATCGCGTTTGCGTCGGCGATGGAGGACCACGAGGCATGGCGCGAGCGCATCCTCGCGGCCGGCGCGCACCCCACCCCGGTGATCGACCGCTTCTACTTTCGCTCGGTCTATTTCCGCGAGCCGAGCGGCGTGCTGTTCGAGATCGCCACGATCGGCCCCGGCTTCGCAGCCGACGAGGACCGAGAGCACCTCGGCGAGCGCCTCTCGCTACCGCCGGACTTCGAGCCGCTGCGCGACCGGCTCGAGCAGACGTTGACCGCGCTGCCCAACCCGCACGCCGGACAGGAGGTCAAAGCATGACCGCGTCCGTCGAGCTGGACTACGAGTCGCGCCCCGCCCGGGGCGCACCCGAGGGCGCGCTGGTGCTGTTGCACGGCCGCGGTGCCGATGAGTACGACCTCCTCCCGTTGCTAGACGAACTCGACCCCGATCGGCGCCTGCACGCCATCACACCCCGCGGACCCTTGAGCCAGCCGCCCGGAGGCGCGCATTGGTACGCGCTGGGAGGAATTCCGACCCCTGACCCGGAGACGTTCGGGGCGAGCACCGCCACGCTCGCGGCGTGGCTGAACAGGCTGCCCGAGCGCACCGGCGTGCGGTGGGAGCGCACCGTGCTGGGCGGCTTCTCACAGGGCGCGGTGATGTCCTACGCGCTTGGACTGGGCGCCGGGCGCCCCTCGCCGGCCGGGATCCTCGCGCTCAGCGGATTCATCCCCAGTGTGCCCGGCTTTGAGCTGGCGCTCGAGGATCGCACCGCACTGCCGGTCGCGATCGGGCACGGCAGTGTTGACCCCGTGATCCCCGTCCAGCTCGGTCAGCAGGCCAGCCGGCTGCTCGCCGAAGCAGGGCTGCAGGTGACCTATCGCGAGTCACCGATCGGGCACGGTGTTGACCTGCGCCTGCTCGCCGAGCTGCGCCCATGGCTCGTCGCCGCGATCGCCGCGAGGACCACCGCACGGGCGGGGTAGCGGCTATGCCACGCACCCGACAGCGCCTGTCCGCGGCGCAGCTGGCCGCCTGGACGCGCCTACTGCATGCGCACAGCGCGCTCACCCGCGCGCTCGAGCGCCAGCTCAAGGACGAGCATGGGCTGACGCTGAGCGACTACGACGTGCTCGTGCAGCTCGCTCAGGCGCCAGGACGCCGGCTGCGCCCGGCCGAGCTGGCCCGCGTCGTGCTGCTCACCCGCTCGGGCGTCACCCGTCTCGTCCAGGGCCTCGAGCACGCCGGCCTTGTTGAGCGGGTCGCGTGCCCGGAGGACCAGCGCGGCAGCCTCGTGCGACTGACCGCCCACGGTCGCGCCGTGCTACGCCACGCCTCACGCACGCATCTAGACGGCGTTCGCGAGCTGTTCGGCGAGCGCTTCGACGAGACCGAGCTGCGGACGCTCGCCCAGCTGCTGGACCGGGTCCTCGATGACCCGGAGCCCATCCCCGCGCCGGGATAGCCGCGCGACTACGCTCTTCCGATGCTCAACGTTCGCGACCGCTGGCGCACCGGATGGATCGAGGCCACCGCTTATGACACGATCGTGGAACACGAGCTACTCGCGCGAGTGCTCGGGTCTCTGGGCTGGGGCACCGACGTGGGTGCCTTCTACCGGGGGATCGCCCGGTTGGCCGACGCGCCCGCCGACAGCGCGATTCTCGACATCCCATGCGGGGGAGGAGTCGCGTTCCGCGGCCTGCGCCCAGATCAGCGCGTTCGCTATGTGGCCGCAGACATCTCGCCGGTGATGCTCCGGCGGGCCGAGGCCGAGGCCAGGGGCCGAGGCCTGCACCAGGTCGAGCTGATCGAGGCTGACGTCGAGCAACTGCCATTCGAGGACGCCAGCTTCGATCTGTGCGTGAGCTACACCGGGCTGCACTGCTTCCCCGACCAACCGCGTGCGCTGCAGGAGATGGCACGGGTGCTGCGCGCGGGAGGCGAGCTGCGCGGCAGCTGCATCGTCAAGGGCGCCGGACTGCGCCAGGACGCGCTGATTGCCCTCGCGCAGGCGGCGGCCATCTGTGGCCCGGCGGTGACGTTCGCCGCGCTCGAGTCATGGCTGCTCAACGCGGGCATGGTCAAGGTCAGCACCCGGCGCGACGGCGCGCTCGCGTACTTCTCGGCCCGCCGCCCGGGTTAGGGCCCCGCGGGTTTCACGACCCCGCCCCGGCCCCAGGCTCCCGCCGCTCCGGCGCCCGCCCAGCGGGCTGGCGCACCGGCGCCGGCTCGGGCATGGGTGGGATCAAGACGCTTACCGGCTCGCCGGGCGCCACCGAGACGCGCTTGCCATGATGGGCGAGCGAGAGCGCATCTCTCGCGAGCAGCTCGTAGCGAGCCTGCGACCGATCGATCGAGACGAGCAGGCGCGATCCCCGCCAGGTCAGGCGAAGGCTCAGGCGCGCCAGCGCGGGTGGCAGCCGTGGCGCGAAGGAGAGCTGTCCGCCGTGGTCGCGCAGCCCCCCGAAGCCGGCGACCGCCGCGATCCAGCAGCCCGCCAGCGAGGCGATGTGCAGGCCGTCGCGAGTGTTGTGCTCGAGGTCTTCGAGGTCCATCCGCGCCGCCTCCGCAAAGTAGTCGTAGGCGAGCTGCATGTGGCCGGTCTCGGCCGCGATCACTGGGTGCACGCCGACAGTGACGAGTCGCGCACCGTCAGCGCTTTGTAGTAGGCGAAGTCGCGAGCCTTCGCCTCAGGGCTGAACGCGTCCCCGCGGAGGTGCAGCGCGAGCACCAGGTCGGCCTGCTTGACCACCTGCTTGCGGTAGAGCTGAAAGTAGGGGAAGTGCAGCAGCAGCGGGTAGCGATCGCCGGTCGCCTCGAAGTCCCAGACTGCCTTGCGGGTGAAGCCCGCCGCCTGGGGATGCAGCTCGAGCACCGGGTCGTATGGGACCGCCATGCCGTCGGCTGCGCGGCGCCAGGCGGCGAGCTCCTCCCGATCGACACCGAGCCGCTCGGCCTCCGTGGCCGACCGCGAAGCACCCTCGATCGCCGCCCGGAGACCCGCCTGCGCCATCAGGTTCGTGTAGACGTTGTCGTCGGCCACCGCGCTGTACTCGTCGGGGCCGGTGACGCCGTCGATATGGAAGGCGCCCTCTGAGTCGTGGTGCCCGAGCGAGGCGAACAGCCGTGCGACCTCGACCAGCAGCTCGAGCCCCGGGCCGCAGGCGAAGTCCTCGTCGCCGTTCACGCTCACGTATCTCGTCACGGCATCGGCGATGCCGGCGTTGATGTGGAAGGCGGCGGTGCCCGCCGGCCAGTACGCCGAGCACTCCTCGCCGGCGATTGTGCGCCATGGGAAGGTCGCACCGCGGAGCTCGAGCTGCGCCGCCCGATGTGCGGGCGACCGGGAGGGTCGAGTGGCGCCACTTCAGCGCGTCGCGCACGGCCTCCGGCGCGGTGTAGCTGAGCACGGGAAGCACGAAGCACTCCGTGTCCCAGAAGGCGTGACCGTCGTAGCCGCTGCCCGTCAGGCCCTTGGCCGCGATCGCGCGGCCCTCGCCGCGGGCGCTCGCCTGCAGCACCCCAAAGAGCGCGAACCGAACCGCCTGCTGCAGCTCCGGATCGCCCTCGAGCTCGACGTCGGCCCGGTCCCAGAAGGCGTCTAGGTACTCGCGCTGGGCCGCCTGGAGACCGGCCCAGCCGGTATGCATCGCCTCGGCCAGCGCGCCGCGCGACTGCGCGTGCAGCGAGGTGAGCGCGCGCTCGCCCGACCAGCTGTACGCCAGGTAGTATCGGTAGCCCGCCTCGGCATAGGGCAGCGGCCGCGATTCATAGAAGCCCGCGAGGTAGGTCCCCGCGAGCCCCACGGGCTCGCCCTCGTCGAGGTTGCCGCGGAGCCCGAGGTGCCCGTTTGAGAGCGCGAACACGGACTCCGACTGGGCCAGCTGCTAGAGCCGCAGCTCCCGCTCGCGAACGGCCCACGGCGCGACCTCGTACACCGACTGCGTGATCACAGCAGCTCGGCGAGGTCGTCGACGACGACGTCGGCTCCGTGCTCGAGCAGTGCCGCCCGCTGCCCAACCCGGTCGACGCCCACGACCCACCCAAACCCGCCGGCGCGGCCGGCCTGCACACCCGCGAGCGCATCCTCGAAGACGGCGCACTCCGCCGGCTCGCGGCCCACCGCGCGGGCCCCGGCGAGGAACGTGTCGGGTGCCGGCTTGCCGTGCAGGTGCTCGCGGTCGGCGACCACGCCGTCGATCACTTCGTCGAACAGCTCCTCGATCCCGGCCACGTGCAGGACGTCGCGGCAATTGGTGCTCGAGGAGACGACCGCGCACGGGTAGCGCAGCTTCCTGGCGGCGCGCACGAACCGTACCGACCCGTCGTAGGGCTCCACCCCCTGATCGTGGATCAGTGCGGTCACCAGCTCGTTCTTGCGGTTGCCGAGCCCGTCGACGGTCTCGGCGCTGGGCGAATCGGAGGGCTTGCCCTGGGGCAGCTCGATCCCGCGTGCGGACAGGAATGAGCGCACGCCGTCGTAACGAGGCAGCCCGTCGACGTAGCTGTCGTAGTCCTCCACCGGATCGAACTCCACGAACGCCTCGCCGGTCCGCTTGGCCCGCTCGCGCAGGTACTGGTCGAACATCTGCTTCCAAGCGGCGGCGTGGACCTTGGCGGTTTGGGTGAGCACGCCGTCGAGGTCGAACAGCAGCGCCCGGATCGCGGCCGGGATCTGAATGTCAGCCACTGGCGGCGACTCCGAGGGCGGCGCTCAAGCCCGCGATGATGGTGCCGCCGATCGTGACCGAGACGAACGAGCGCAGGAAGCTGGTCGCGAAGAACCGGTAGCGGAGGTACGCGAGCAGCAGCAGCTCGACGGCGACCACCACGATCGCGAACACGAGCGCCACTCGGTAGGTGGAGATCAGGAACGGCAGCGTGTGGAACACGCCGCCGAGAAACGTCCCGCCGCCGGTGATCGCGCCGCGCACGACCGGCTTGCCGCGCCCGGTCTCCTCGCCCGTGTCCGACAGCCCCTCCGAGAACGCCATGCTCACGCCTGCGCCGAGCGCCGTAGCGAGTCCGGTGTAGAACGCGGTAAGCGGTCGATGGGTCGCGAGCACGACGGCGAAGATCGGCGCGAGCGTCGACAGCGACCCGTCCAGCAGGCCGCTCAACGCAGGCTGGACGCGCTGGAGCAGGAACGCTCGGCTCTCGGGGTCTCGGCTGCGCCTCATCGTATGCGGGCTGCATGATCGCGCAGCGCCACCGATGCGTGCACCTCGCCCTCGGGGGCGACGATCCACCGCCGGGGGCCTGCCCCGAGTACGAGCTTCTCGCCGGGCTGGGAGGGCGTGCGGAACTCGATCTCGGCGTCAAGCCGATCGGGATCGCCGTCGCTCGTGAGCAGCTCCTCCTCCAGTGGCTGCCAGTAGGCGGCGTTATTGACGTGACCGGCGAGGTCGCGCTCGGTCGCGCGAAATGTCCAGCGCGAAAGCTGATCGGCGGCCCCCGGGCTCGGGTGTTTCAGGCGCGCCCTGATCTTTCGACCGGCGGCGGCTTGCGCATAGGCGGCGAGCTCCGCCTCGCTGAACTGAACCGGCTGACGGCTGACCGGATCGAGATGGACCCACAGCGACACCGCCTCGACATCGCTGCCGGGGACTCCGTCCCGCCCAAACGCGGTGCGCCGCTCGGCCCACATCCGGCCGAAGCCGCTGCAGAAGGTCTGGAGCGTGCAGCGCTCGGCAAAGCGCGGAAAGCGGGTCACGCGCAGGCGGGTGCGCCGCACGACCCAGACGGCGCTGTGGGCGAGGCCGGCGTCCTCCACGTCCGCATAGGCGATGTCCTGCTGCCAGCGCGCGAGCGCGTCGAGCCGGATCCGTCCGCTGGGCGCGCAGTCGGCCAGCCCCGGCCGCATCTCCTGCGTGAACACTCGCCCGCACTCGGGCGGGGCTACCAGTTCGCTGAATCCAGGGTCCCCCACGGCCTGGGAGCGTACGACCAGCAGGGCCGCACCCGGTGCCGCTGGCCCGCAGGCCAGCGGCACCGTCAACAGCCACGGTCAGCCGGCCGCCGCCTCGCCAGGCGCGTACGGACCGGGCAGGGGGCGTTCGCGTAGCCGTTCGGCGGTTGCTCGCGCGGTTCCGTACGCCCATGGCGTCGTGCTCACGGCCCCCAGCGCGAGCACCGCGACGCCAAAGCCAACGATCACCCACCACGCCGGGCTCCCCGACGCCGCGAGCCCCCTGCCCAGACCGGCGGAGAGCCCGCCGCCGGCAAGCGCGCCGGCGATCGCGACTCCGAGCGTCGTCCCCACCTGCCGGCTGGTCGAGGCCACGGCGGCGGCGACGCCGGCCTGCGAGGAGGGCATCCCCGAGACCGCTGTGTTGGTGATCGGGGGGTTTACGAGCCCGAAGCCGAGCCCGAACACGAAGTAGGCGACCAGCACATAGCCGAGCGGGCTGCGAGCGCTCATTCCGGTCAGCATCGCCGCACCGACGATCAGCGCGCAACCGGCGCTCAGCAGCGACGGGCGGGCCCCGTAACGACCCACGAGCCGGCCCGAGAGCGGCCCGAACACGATCGTCACCCCGGCCATCGGCAGCAGGCACAGCCCCGCATGAAAGGGCGAGAGCCCGCGCACATCCTGCAGGTACAGCGTGTTGAGGAACAAGAAGCCGCCGAGCGCGGCGAAGGCGCACAGCGCGATCGCGCTCGCGCCCGAGAACGGCGCGCTGGCAAAGAAGCGGATCTCGATCAGCGGTTGCTCGCGGCGCAGCTCGTAGCGGATCAGCGCCGCGAAGCACGCGAGCGACAGCGCGAACAGGCCCACGATCTCCGCCGACAGCCAGCCCTGCTCCCGCCCTTCGATGATCGCGCAGGTCAGCGACGCGAGCGCGAGGATCACCAGCGCCTGGCCCATCGGGTCGATCCGCCGTGCTCGTGGCGCCCGGGACTCCGGGACGAACGCCGCCGTCAACCCCAGCGCGAGCAGGCCCACGGGTAGGTTGACCAGGAACACCGATCGCCAGCCGGCCGAATCGACCAGCGCCCCACCGAGGACCGGGCCCAGCGCGATGCTGATCCCGACTACGCCGCCCCACACCCCGATCGCCTGCGCGCGCTCGCGCGGGTCCTCGAACACGTTGCGGATGATCGACAGCGCCACCGGATTGAGCATCGAGCCTCCGATCGCCTGCAGCACCCGGGCGGCCACCAGCAGCTCGAGGCTCGGCGCCAGCGCACACAGCAGCGACCCCAGCGAGAAGACCACGAGCCCGATCTGGAACACGCGCCGGCGACCCACCCGGTCGGCGGTCGAGCCCCCCAGCATCAGCAGGCTCGCGAGCACGAGCGTGTACGCGTCGATCGTCCACTGCAGGCCCGAGAGCGAGGCGTGCAGGGAGTTGTGAATCGATGGCAGGGCGACGTTGACGATCGTCGTGTCAAGCCCGACGATCAGCAGGCTCATGCAGCAGATCCCGAGGATCAGCAGCCGTCGGCCGCGGCTGATGTGCTCACGGGGCGGCTCAGAGGCGGGGTCGGTCATGCTCGACCGGTAGGCTACGCCGCCAACTCGGCCGGGTCCTGCTCTTGCCCACTGACCACACCGCCCAAGACGAGGGGCCGTCGGCGTTCGCGCAGGCAGCGACGCTCGAGCTGCTGGGCGTCTCCAAGCGCTATCCGGGCCAGCGCGAGCCGGCGATCGCAGACCTCAGCTTCAGCGTCGCCGCGGGGGAGGTGTGCGTGCTGGTTGGTCCGTCGGGCTCGGGCAAGACGACCGCGATGCGGCTGATCAACCGAATGATCGCGCTCAGCGGCGGGGAGATCCTGCTCGGAGGTGCGAGCGTGCTCGAGCGCGAGCCCAACGAGCTGCGCCGGGAGATCGGATATGTGATCCAGCAGATCGGGCTGTTCCCGCACCAGACCGTCGCCGAGAACATCGCGACGGTCCCGCGCCTGCTCGGCTGGGAGCGCTCGCGCACGGCGGCGCGCGTCGACGAGCTGATGGCGCTGATCGGGATGGAGCCCGACGAGATTGGACCGCGCTACCCCGCCCAGCTCTCCGGCGGCCAGCGCCAGCGCGTCGGAGTCGCCCGCGCGCTGGCGGCCGACCCGCCGCTGATGTTGATGGACGAGCCGTTCGGGGCAATCGACCCGATCAACCGGGCGCGGCTGCAGGACGAGTTCCTGCGCCTGCAAGAGCGCGTGCGCAAGACGGTGGTGTTCGTCACGCACGACATCGACGAGGCGATCAAGGTGGGGGACAGAATCGCGATCCTCCGACAGGGTGGCGAACTCGCGCAGTACGACTCGCCCGCCGAGATCCTCACCAACCCCGCCGACGAGTTCGTCGCGGAGTTCGTCGGCGCCGACCGCGCGCTCAAGCGCCTGGGTCTTGCGACGCTCGCGGAGGTAGCGTTGGTCGCACCCAATGGACACGAGCCCGGCACCGGCAGGGTCGCTGTCAGCGCGACCGTCCGCGACGCGCTCTCGGCCCTGCTGGCCGGCGGCGGGAAGCCGTTGACGGTCGTCGACGAAAGCGGTCGCGTGGCTGGGACCGTCACGCTCGAGCTGCTCGGCGGGCTGCTCGGCAATGGCGCGCTGGCCAGGAGGCAAGCGTCCCGATGATCCCGGTGCCCGCTGCCGGCCCGGTGATCCCCACGTTCGGAGGCGGTGCCTCGTCGTTTGCCTGCGAGCGCGCTAATCGCCTATTCTGCCCGGGCTGGGTCTCGCGCAACTGGAGTCCGGTGCTGTGGCCGGCGCTGCGTCAGCACATCGTGCTGACGTTGATCGCGGTCTCGATCGGGTTCGCGATCGCGACCGCGCTGGCGCTGATCGCCTACCGCCGCCGGTGGCTCGAGCGCCCCGTACTGATCGTCACCTCGATCCTCTACACGATCCCGTCGCTGGCGCTGTTCGAGCTGCTCGAGCCGATCCCGGGGTTCGGGCTCAGCCGCGTCACGGCCGAGGTCGCGCTCGTCTCCTACACGCTGCTGATCATGTTCCGCAACACGCTCACGGGGCTGCGGGAGGTCCCGGCCGAGGTCCGCGACGCCGCCGCCGGGATGGGGATGGGGCCGGTCCAGTCGCTGCTTCGAGTCGAGCTGCCGCTGGCGCTGCCGGCGATCGTCGCCGGGCTGCGGATCGCGACCGTGACGGTGATCTCGCTGGCGACCGTCGCTTCGCTGATCGACAACGAGGGCCTCGGCGTACCGATCCTTACCGCGATCTCGAATGAGGTGTTCAAGACCGAGCTGATCGCCGCGGGGGCGATGGCGGTCGCGCTCGCGCTCGCCGCCGACGGGCTGCTGGTGATCGCGCAGCGGGCGCTGACACCGTGGGCGCGGAGCGCGTGATGAATGACTTTGCGCAGGCGCTGCGGTTCATCGCCCGCAACGGGCAGATCCCCGGCGGCCCGCACTTCCCGACGCTGGTGCACCTGACGCTCGAGACGCTCAAGATCGCCGGGATCGGGATCGCGATCGCGATCGCGATCGCAGTCCCGATCGGGGTCTGGCTCGGCCACCTCCACCGGGGGTCGTTCGTGGCGATCAACCTCGGCAACATCTGGCGCGCGCTGCCGAGCCTGGCGGTGCTGGCGATCGGAGTCGCGTTCCTCGGCATCGGGCTGAAAAATGTCGAGCTCGCGCTGATCGTGCTGGCGGTCCCGCCGATCATCACCAACGCGTACGTCGCGATCGACGGGATCGACCGCGACATCGTCGACGCCGCCCGCGGGATGGGCCTGAGCGGTCGGGAGATCCTGTTCGGAGTCGAGCTGCCGCTGGGCATCCCGCTGATCTTCGCCGGCATCCGCACGGCCGCGCTGTTCGTCGTCTCCACGACGACGATCGCATCGCTGACCGGCTACAGCGGCAGCCTCGGCGACATCATCACCAACGAGACGAGCTACCACCTCTCGGGAGTGCTCGGCGCGGGGATCTGTATCGCGGCGCTGGCCCTGACCGTCGAGCTCGCGCTCGCGCTCACGCAGCGGGCGCTGACTCCTCGCGGGCTGAAGCTGCGCGCGGCCGACGACGCCGCGCTTGCGCTCGTCCCGGCGGTTGAGGTGGGCTGAGACTTCTATGGCAAACCACAAGGAGGAGGAACCATGCGCAGGACCAGTTTCAAGAGGGCGCTCACAGTCATTCTGACCATCGCGCTGACCGCGGGCATCGCCGCCTGCGGGAGCTCGTCCAAGAGCTCCACCAGCAAGAGCAAGACCTCGAGCGCCCCGGCCAGCACCGTCACGACCGCGAGCGCGCCCGCCGCCGCCAAGGGGCCCGGCGTCGGCAAGCCGCCGGTGACGATCGGCGACAAGAACTTCACCGAGGAGTACATCCTCGGGGCGCTGTACCAGCAGGCGCTCGCGGCAAAGGGCTACAAGGTCACGCTGAAGGGCAACATCGGCTCGTCGGAGATCACCTACAAGGCGCTGAGCACGGGCCAGATCGAGATGTACCCCGAGTACACGGGCACGCTGCTGAGCGCGATCGCCGGCGACACCAAGCCCCCCACGAGCGCCAAGCAGACGTACGCGCTGGCGAAGGCGTACGTGCAGAAGCACGGCTTCACGCTGCTGGCGCAGACCCCGTTCTACGACTCCGACGCGCTCGCGGCGACCAAGGCATTCGCCGCCAAGAACCACCTGAGCACGATCGCGGACCTGAAGAAGCTCGGCCACTCGCTCAAGCTCGGCGGTGCCCCGGAGTTCGCCACGCGCTATGCGGGGCTCGTCGGGCTCAAGCAGGCCTACGGAATCGATCCGACGTTTGTTCCGCTCGCGATCGGAATCACGTACAAGGCGATCGACTCGGGCCAGGTCGGCGTGTTCGACGCGTTCACCACCGACCCGCAGCTGCTCTCCGGCAAGTATGTGGTGCTCGGCGATCCCAAGCGCGTGTTCGGGTTTGAGAACGTGGCGCCGGTCGTCAAGCAGAGCGTACTCAGCGCCGAGGGGCCGGCGTTCGCGCAGACGCTCGACAAGGTCAGCGCGCTGCTGACGCTGCCGGCGATCCAGAAGATGAACGCCGCCGTCGCGCTCGACCAGCAGTCGCCCGCGACCGTCGCCCACACGTTCCTGGCCGCCAACGGGCTGGCGTAGCCGCCTTTCCCGGCGCCCGGTCCGCCAGCCGGGCGCCGGGGGACCGGGCGCTCCGTGCGCCTGGCAGACTTCCCACGGCGCCGTGGACCGAGACCGCAACCCCCGCCGGCGCGCCGGCAAGCACGCCGAGGAGGGCCATGACCTCGGGCTGATCGGGGGCCTGGCGGCGCTCAGCCTCGACGCGCTTTCGAGCGTCGCCTACGGGCCCGAGGCGATGGTGCTGGTGCTGGTCGCCGGCGGCGCCACGGCACTGCGCCTGACCGTGCCGATCACGCTCGTGATCACCGGCATGCTGGTGCTGCTGGTCGTCTCCTACCGGCAGGTGATCGCCGCGCACCCGGACGGCGGCGGCGCCTACGCGGTGGCCAAGGCCAACCTCGGGCGCTGGCCGAGCCTGCTGGCCGCCGCCGCGGTGTTCGTCGACTACGTCCTGACGGTGGCGGTCAGCCTGGCGGCCGGCGCGGCGAGCCTCGGCAGCGTGTTCCCGGCGCTCGCCCACCACCTGCTGGCCATCTGCCTGATCGCGCTGGCGGTGCTGACGGCAGTCAACATGGTCGGGCTGAGCGAGTCGGCGAAGCTGCTCGTGGCGCCCGCCGCGGTGTTCATCCTCAGCATCCTCGCGACGATCGTGCTCGGACTGCTGCACTCCCATCCGGCGGCACGGATCGGCTCGAGCCTCGGCACGATCAGGCCGTCGACCGCGATCGGGGTCGTGCTGATCCTGAGGGCGTTCGCCGCCGGCTGCTCAGCGGTCACCGGCGTCGAGGCGATCGCCAACGGCGTGCCTGCGTTCCGCGAGCCGCGGGTGCGCACGGCGCAGCGGACCGAGCTGGGGCTCGGGGTGATGCTGGGTGTGATGCTGGTCGGCCTCGCGATCCTGATCCGCGCCGACCACGTGATCCCGCGCGGCGGCGTAACCATCTTGGCCCAGCTGACCGCCGGGGCGTTCGGAAAGGGCGCGCCCTTCTACATCTCCAACCTCGCGGTCACGCTCGTGCTCGGGTTCGCCGCGAACACGAGCTTCGGAGGGCTGCCGGTGCTGATGAACCTGCTCGCACGCGACAACCGGATGCCGCACCTGTTCTACCTGCGCGCGGGGCGCCCGGTCTACCGCTACGGGATCGGCGCGCTGGCGCTCGCCGCCACCGCGCTCCTGATCGCCACCAGCGCCCAGACGGACAGCCTGATTCCGTTGTACGCGATCGGCGTGTTCGTCGGCTTCACGATCAGCCAGGCCGGGCTCGTGCGCCACTGGCTCGGCGCGCGCCCGCCGCGCTGGCAGGGGCGGGCGCTGCTCAACGGAGTGGGCGCGGCGATGACGGCAGTCGCCGGCGTCGTGTTCCTCGTGAGCAAGTTCACCGGAGGCGCGTGGGTCGTGATGGTCGCCGTACCACTGCTGATGACCCTGTTCGCGCGGATCGAGAGCTACTACGGAAAGGTCGCGTCCGAGCTGAGGCTCGGGAAGACCCCCGCGCGCCCGCACAGGCGCGAGAGTGTCGTGATCGTCCCCACCGCGTCGGTCAACCGGCTGATCGAGCGCGCGCTGAGCGCAGCGGT
>QHBV01000146.1:14229-33338 GCA_003244035.1 Solirubrobacterales bacterium
GATCAGGCGCCAGTGGAGCGAGTGGGACCCCGGCGTCCCGATCGAGGTGCTGCTCGACCACCGCCGCTCGCTGGTGCGCACGGTGCTGCGCTACATCGAGTCGATCGAGCACGAGGACGCGACGATCACCGTCCTGATCCCCGAGATCATGCCCCGCAAGCGTCGCCACGAGATCCTCCACAATCAGCGGGGACGGCTGCTCGAAGCGCGGCTCAAGGCGCGCACCGACGTCGTGATCGCGACGCTTCCGTTTCATCTGCACGACTGAACCGGGGCGTGCTGGCCCCCATCGGGCCGCGCGCCCCTCTCCGAGACCGTGACGTACCCGCTCAACCTCTCGGGAAACCCGCGCTGAGACGGGTCGCGCGTAAGCTACGCGCCAAATGCCGGGGCGCCGCGGGATATACGGAAGCTCGACGCAGATTATGTCGGTCCTGATGGTCATCGTCGGGATTGTGCTGCTCGTGCGCACCGTGGCCGCGGGCGGGGGCGGGCTGGCCACCGGGGTGATCCTCGGGGTCCTGTTCGTCGCCGCCGGGGCTGCCCGCCTGTACCTGGCGCTTCGAGGGCCGTGAGGCCTGCGACCCGGCCCACGTGAACGATCGCCCGTTCAGCTCCCGCGCGCTGTTCGCGGTCGTGTACACGACCTCGGTCAGCTCGGTCTACTTCGCGCTGGGGGTCGTCGCCCATCGCGCCGGCGGCTTCACGCCGCTCGTGTTCCTCGCCGCCGGCGTGTTCTTCGTGCTCTCGGCGATGACCTACGGCGAGGGGGCGTCGCTGCACCAGGAGCGCGGCGGGTCGGCGGTCTTCGCCCGATACGCGTTCAACGAGCTCGTCAGCTTCGTCGCCGCCTGGGCGCTCGCGCTCGACTACACGATTCTGATCGCGGTCACCGCGCTTACGGTCCCGAGCTACCTGGCTGCCTTCTGGTCACCGCTCGGTCACGGTGCACCGCAGATCGCGGTCGCTTTCGCGGTGATCGCGCTGGTCGCAGCGGACAGCATCACCGGCGTCAACGCGCGCAGGCTGCGCAGCCGGGTCCTGATCACGGGTGCCGACCTCGCGCTGCAGGGGGTGGTGATCGTGCTCGGCCTGGCGCTCGCGTTCCACCCGGCCCACCTGATCTCGAGCGTCCACCTGGGCACCGCCCCCACCGCCTCCAATCTCGCCTTCGCGCTCCCGATCGCGGTGATCGCCTTCACCGGGCTGGACGCGGCGGCGAGCCTCGCCGGCGAGGTCAAGGTCACCGCCCGGCAGTTCAAGCTGCTGATGGTCCCGGGCTCGGCGGTGATCGTGCTGGTCTATGTCGGGATCGCGGTCGTCGGAATCAGCGCGCTCCCGGTGCACCATGGGCTGAGCGCGCTCGGCCAGCGCCACCTGCAGGCGCCGCTGCTGGGGGTGGTCGAGGCGTTTCGCCCGGCCTGGGTCGGAGACGTGCTCAAGTACGCGGTCGCGATCGGCGGCGCCGTAGGGCTCGCCACCGCGGCGGGGTCGGCCATGCTCGGTGTCTCGAGGATCGGATACTCGCTCGCCACCAACCGCCAGATCCCCAGCGCGCTCGGCCGCCTGGGCGGGCCCGGGGGGACCCCGTTCGTCGTGATCGGCGCCGCCGCGCTCGGCGCCGCTGCGCTCGTGGTGCCGGCCGACGTCGAGCTGCTGATCGGGATCTTCGCCTTCGGATCGCTGCTCTCGTTCACGATCGCGCACGTCTCGGTAATCGCACTGCGCTTCCGCGAGCCGTACCGAAATCGTGGCTATACGGTGCCCCTATCGGTCCCGTTCCGGGGGGCCAGCGTGCCGCTGCCGGCCGTGGCGGGCGCGCTGCTGGCCGCCGCCGGCTGGGCCACCGTGGTGGTCTTCCATGCCGGCGCACGGTACGTGGGCATCGGATGGGTGCTCGGCGGACTGGCGCTGTACGTCACCTATCGCAAGAGCCAGCAGAAGCCGCTGCTGCGCCGGGTCACGATCCCGGAGCGGGCGCTCCGTCACGAGACGCTCGAGCCTGAGTTCGGCTCGATCCTGGTCCCGATCCTCGGCTCCCCGCTCGACGACGACATCGTGCAGACGGCCGGGCGGCTCGCGGGGGAGACGCGCGACGACGTCGAGGAGCAGGGCGCGATGATCGAGGCCGTATGGGTGTTCGAGCTGCCGCTGTCGCTGCCGCTCGACGCGCCACTGCCCGACGACCAGGTTCAACAGGCGCGAGATGCGCTCGCGCGGGCGAAGGCGGTCGGAGAGGAGTACGAAGGAGTGCAGGTCGCCACCACGATGGTCCGGGCACGGCGCACTGGCGAGGCGATCGTCGCCGAAGCGCGCCGGCGCGGAGTGGAGGCGATCGTGCTCGGCGCCGAGGAGCCCTCGCGGTTGCGCGGGGGTGCCCTGCTCGGCGGCGTCGGCGGTCCGCTCGAGAACTATGTCGGCGAAATAACCAAGTACGTGATCCGCAAGGCGCCGTGCCGCGTGATCCTGACGGCCCCACCGGCCGGCTGGCGCTCGCGGTTCGGAGGCGAGGGCCAGAATGACGGGAGTCGCGGGGGCCGGGAGGGGTCGGCTGCGCGGGACGGCGGCCACGGAGCGGGGAGCTGATGGCGGAGCGCCGGCTGCCGGGCCTGCAGCGGGTGCTCGGGGTCAACGCCCTGTTCTCGACCGCGTACGGGAACGTCGGGTCCTCGATCTACTACGCCCTCGGGCTGGTGGCCTCGTTCGCGCTCGGGCTGACGCCTGTCGTGTTCGTGCTGACCGGTGTGATCTTCTACCTGACCGCCGCGACCTATGCCGAAGCGACCGCGATGTACCCGGAGGCCGGCGGCTCCTCGAGCTTCGCCCGGCACGCGTTCAACGAGTTCTTCTCGTTCTTCGCCGCCTGGGGCCAGATGCTCAACTACGTGATCACGATCGCGATCTCGGCGTTCTTCGTCCCGCACTACATCGGCGGGCTGTTCTGGCCGTTTCTGAGGACCTCGCCGGGCGACGTCATGTTCGGGATCGGGGTCGTCGCGCTGCTCAGCGCGATCAACGTCGTCGGGGTGACGGAGGCCGCCAGGCTCAACATCGTGCTCGCGATCACGGACTTCTCCACGCAGCTGCTCCTGGTGGTCCTCGGGGGGGTGCTCGTGCTCTCGCCGCACACACTGGTGGCCAACGTGCACCTGGGCACGGCGCCCCACTGGAAGGACTTCCTGGTGGCGATCCCGGTGGGGATGATCGCGTACACCGGGATCGAGACGATCTCGAACATGGCCGAGGAGGCAAAGGACTCGGCGCGCACGATCCCGGCGGCGATCAACCGCGTCGTGATCGCCGTGTTCGCGATCTATGCCGCGCTCCCGGCGGTCGCGCTCTCGGCGCTGCCGGTTCGGTGCACGGGGGGCCACTGCCAGACGCTTCTGGGGGTCAGCGAGGCCAAGGGCGGGTTCGCGGGCGACCCGGTGCTCGGGATCGTCAAGCACCTGCACCTAGGGGCGCTGCAGCACGCCGGCGAGATCTACGTCGGCCTGCTCGCCGCGACGATCCTGTTCATCGCCACCAACGCCGGCATCATCGGCGTCTCGCGGCTCGTGTACTCGATGGGGCTGCACCGGCAGGTGCCCGATGGTCTGCGGCGGCTGCACCCCCGCTTCCGAACCCCGTGGATCGGGATCATCGTGTTCGGCGCCGTCGCGTGCGTGACGCTGATCCCCGGGCAGGCCGACTTCCTCGGCAACCTGTACGCGTTCGGAGCGATGCTCTCGTTCACGATCGCACACCTGGCCGTGATCCGCCTGCGCCTGCGCCAGCCCGACCGCGCACGCCCGTATCGTGGCCCCGGGACGCTGCGGCTGGCCGGACGCGAGCTCCCGCTGTTCGCCGTGCTCGGGGGCCTCGGGACCTTCCTGGCGTTTGTGACCGTGACCGCGCTGCACCTCGAGGTCGCGATCGCCGGCATCGGCTGGCTGCTGGTGGGAATCGCCATCTACGTCGCCTATCGCCGCCGTCAGGGCCTCGACCTCACGACCACGGCGAAGGTCGCGGTCGCGCGGCCGGCGGTTGACACCGAAGCCGAGTACGACTCGGTGCTGGTGGCCTTTGAAGAGCGCGGGTACGTGCCCGAGGTGATGGCGACCGCGGCTCGGATGGCGGCCCGTAGGCGCCGCGGCATCCACGTACTGGTGACAATCTCGGTGCCGGCGAGCGTCCCGATCGATGCCCACCTGCCCGAGCAGGAGGCCGCCGCCGAGTCGATCGTCGAGGAGGCCAAGGTGCAAGTCGGGCGCCGGGTCACCGGCCACTGGGAGAAGGTCAGGGCCGGCCAGACCGGACGGCGGATCGTCGACGAGGCCACCGCGATCCGCGCCCGCGCGATCGTGCTGCCGATGCCCGCTCCCGGCAGCGGCTTCAGCCGCGCGCTCGAGACCGTCCTGCGTGAGCGCCCCTGCCGGGTGATCATAGAGTCGACGCCGGCCGCGGCACCGGCGCGACGGACACCCACGGCGGCGTAGGCTTGGCGGCGATGGACGCTTGGTCCTGGTCACCGACGGCCGTGCGCGAGGGACGACGGTCGGCCACGATCCTGCGCGTCGCCACGTTGGTGGTCGAGCTGCTGGCCGCGGTCGGCGCCGCGACCGCCGCGGTGGCGGCGCTCGGAGCGATCACGCCCCCGACCGGGCTGGGGGTGCTGTACCTGCTCGCGGTGCTGGTGATCGCGATCCGGCGCGGAGAGCTGGCGGCCCTGGCGACGGCAGTCGCCAGCGTGCTGACGCTCAACTACCTGTTCATCATCCCGCGCCACCGGCTCACGATCGCGCACTCGAGCGACGTCGTGGAGCTGGGCGTGCTGATGATCGCCGGCGTGGTCGTCGGGCGACTCGCGGCGACCGCACGCCGGCGCGCCGCCGAGGCCGAGCGCCGAGCCAAGCTGGCGGCGGCGCGCGAGCGCGAGGCGACGCTGTTGGCGGGGGTCGCGTCGGCGATCCTGGCCGGCCAGAGCCCGGTGGCCCAGCTCCAGAGCATCGGCAGCCAGGTGGCGCGGGCGACCAGCGCCAGCAGCGCACGGGTCGCGCTCGAATCGGCGCCTGCGCCGGGCCCCGATTCGCTGGCGCTGCCGCTGCGGTCCCGCGAGCGGACCGGTTGGCTGTACGTCGGCAAGGACACCGCCTGGGAGCATGCAGATCTAGAGCGCATCGCCGAACCGATCGGGCGGCTGATCGACGTCGTGATCGAGCGCGAGCGCGTTGCCGAGCGCGCAGCGGAGACCGAGGCCGCACGGAGGGCGGAGGGCGCGAGAACGGCGATCCTTCACGCGATCTCGCACGACCTGCGCTCGCCGCTGACGGCGATCACGACCGCGGGATCCGCGCTGCGTGCCGCGCGCGTGAACGCCGCCGAGCGCTCGGAGCTGGTGGAGGTGATCGAGACCGAAGCCGCCCGGCTGGCCAAGCTCGTCGACGACCTGCTCGACCTCTCGAAGATCCAGGCCGGCGCGGTCACTCCACGCGCCGATTGGTGCGACCTCCACGATGCGGTGAGCTGCGCCGCGGCCCACCTCCGCGCCGAGCACCCGCTCGAGCTCGTGTTGCCACCCGATTTGCCGCTCGTCCGCGCCGACGCCGCGCAGCTCGAGCGGGTGTTCTGCAACCTGATCGAGAACGCGGTCAAGTTCTCACCCCCCGGAGTGCCGGTCCGGATCAGCGCGGGAGTCGGCTCCGGGCGAGTGACGGTGCGGGTGGCCGATCACGGCAGGGGAATTCCGAGCCAGCACCGCCCGCACGTATTCGAGCCGTTCTTCCGTGGACGTGGCGCCGGCGCCGGCTCGGGGCTGGGGCTCGCGATCTGCCGCGGGTTCGTGCAGGCAAACGGTGGACAGATCGTGCTGCAGAGCGGGGACGAGCGGGGCACGTCGTTCGCGGTGAGCTTCCCGCTGACGCTGACGCGCGAGCCGGAGCCGGTCACCTGAGTGCCCGCGTCCTCGTCGTCGACGACGAGCCCCAGATCGTCCGCGGGCTGAAGATCATCCTGCGCAGCGCTGGATACGCCGTCGAGTCCGCGGAGACCTGCTCGCAGGCGCTGGCCATGGCCTCCTCACGCCCGCCGGATGCGCTCGTGCTCGACCTCGTGCTCCCCGACGGTCAGGGCATCCAGGTCTGCGAGGAGATTCGGCGCTGGAGTCCGCTGCCGATCCTGGTTCTCTCCGCGGTCGGGGACGAGCGCGAGAAGGTCCGTGCGCTCGACGCCGGCGCCGACGACTACGTGACCAAGCCGTTCGGGACCGACGAGCTGCTCGCGCGGCTCCGGGCGGTGCTGCGCCGTTCGGCGCAACCGGGCGGCAGTCCTCGCCTCGAGCTCGGGGATCTGGTGATCGACCTCGCCGATCGGCTCGTCTGCCGCGGAGGAGCGGAGGTGCGCCTGACCCCGATCGAGTTCGAGCTCGTGAGAGTGCTCGCCCAGCATCACGGCCGGCTGGTCACCCACCGCCAGCTGCTGCGGGAGGTGTGGGGACCGGAGTACGTCTCAGAGACGCACTATCTGCGGGTGCACGTGGCCCACATCCGCTCCAAGCTCGAGCCCGACGCCTCACGTCCGCGGTACCTGATCACCGAGCCGGGCGTCGGCTACCGGCTGCGCGATCCCGTGCCTTAGCGGATTCTCTACGCCGGGGGGCGAAATCTCAGCGCCGCCTTGACGCGAGCGCTCCTACCGTGGGATCGGGCTTCATGGCGCGGATCGAGACCCACGGACTGAGACGCAGCATCGGCGTCGGTGGCCTGTTCGCCACCGCCTACGGCAACGTCGGCTCCTCGATCTACTACGCGCTGGGGATCGTCGCGGCGCACGCGCTGGGACTCACCCCGATCGTGTTCATGCTCGCCGGCGGCTTGTTCGCGCTGACCGCCAAGACCTACGCCGAGGGCGCCGCGATGTTCCCGGAAGCCGGTGGCTCCTCGTCGTTCGCGCGGCACGCGTTCGACGAGCTCGTGTCGTTCTTCGCCGGGTGGGCGCTCAGCCTCGACTACATCCTCACCATCGCGATCTCGGCGTTCTTCGTCCCCCACTACCTCGGCGCGTTCTTCCCCGCGCTGACCCATCCGCCCGGAGACGTGATCGGTGGCCTGCTGGTGATCTCCGCGCTCGCGGCGCTCAACATCCGCGGGCTGGGGGAATCGGCCAAGCTCAACCTGTTCCTCGCGATCGCCGACCTGTGCACGCAGGTCCTGCTGATCGTGGTCGGGTGCTTCCTCGTGCTGGACCCGTCGCTGCTCGTGCACCAGGTCGATCTCGGCACGGTCCCCAGCTACTCGCAGGTGATCTTCGCGCTGTCGCTCGCGATGGTCGCCTACACCGGGATCGAGACGGTCTCGAACATGGCCGAGGAGGCGCGCGACCCCGGCCGGGACGTGCCCCGGGCCGTGAACCTCGTGCTGTTCGCCGTGCTCGGCGTGTACGCGGGGATCACGGTCGTAGCACTGTCGGCGTTGCCGGTGGTCGGCCAGGGCGCTCACCACACGACGCTGCTCGGGCTGGGACCCCAGCAGCACGGCTTCGAGAACGACCCCGTGCTCGGGATCGTCGAGCACCTCGGCGTCCACGGCGTGGCACTCACGATCCTTCGGTACTACGTCGGCGTGCTGGCGGCCACGATCCTGCTGATCGCGACCAACGCCGGCCTGATCGGGATCTCGCGGTTGTCGTGGTCGCTGGCCGAGCACCGCCAGCTCCCGGGGTTGTTCGCACGGCTGCACCGGCGCCATCGCACGCCTTGGTTCACGATCGTGACCTTCTCGGTGTTCGCGGGGGTGCTGCTGATCCCGGGGAAGACCGACTTCCTCGGCAACCTCTACTCGTTCGGGGCGATGCTGTCGTTCACGACGGCCCACGCCGCGGTCGTCGCGCTGCGGATCAAGGATCCCGGGCGCGAGCGGCCCTACCGGATGCCATGGAACCTGCGCGTGCGCGATCGCCAGATCCCGCTGACCGCCGTGCTCGGCGGGCTCGGCACGTTCGCCGCGTGGGTTTCGGTCTTGATCCTCCACACCGAGGCCCGGACCGTCGGCGTCGGCTGGATGGTCGTGGGCGTGGGCGGCTACATCGTCTACCGCAGGCGCCAGGGGCTCGACCTGCGCGAGCACCAGAGGATCGAGCACCGCCGGCGCCCGGACTCCTTCGTCGAGCTGGAGTACCGCTCGGCGCTCGTGCCGATCTTCGGCACCGATATCGACGCCTCGGCGCTGCGCGCCGCCGCGCGGCTCGTGGGGGAGGGGGCACTGGTCGAGGCGCTGTACGTGGTGCGGGTCCCCCATCAGCTCCCGCTCGACGCGGGTCTCGAGGAGGAGGAGCGCCTCGGCTCCAGCGTGCTCGAGGGCGCGAGGATCCGCGGCCGCAGAGCTGGGCTGAAAGTGCAGACGCGGCTGATCCGCACGCGCAACCCCGGCGCCGCGATCGTCGAGGAGGCTGAGCGCATGCGAGCGGAGATCATCTACCTCGGCACGGCCCACGCCCCCGCGTCCGAGCGCGCGCTCGGACCGACGGCGAGCTACCTGCTCGCGCACCGGCCGTGCCGCGTGGTGATCGAAACCCCGGCGGTGCAGCGGCGAATATAGGCAAGTCCGGTAGAAGGAGTCCGCCGAGCCGTGGCGAAACGCACGGGCATGCTGCTTAGAAATCGCTCACCGGGGATCGAACCCTTTCCCGCTCAGATCACCAAGGGGTTCGAGCACCTCGGTCCAAGCTGGATCAATGTCCTAGGTTGGCTGCAGATCAACCGGATCGAACACGTCCTTGTCGGGGCGGCCGCGCGGGCCATCCGCGGCGAGGCGGGCGTGAGCGGCCCGATCTCGATCGTGCCGGCCCCCTACGGTCGCAACCTCGACCGCCTGGCGCGGGCGCTGTTCTCCGCGCAAGCCCGGCTGCGGGTCGAGGGCGCGGGCCAGAGCGGGAGGGCTGACCCGCAGCCGGTCAAGCTCACCGCGGAGAAGCTCGTCGCCGGCCAACGCTGGACCTTGCGCTGCGGCGTCTACGACCTCGACGTCGAAGGGCGCCCGGCCGGCGCGCCGCGCTACCAGGAGCTGCTGTACGAGGCGAGCCGGTTCGAGCCGGCGTTGGAGTTGAAGGTCGAGGTCGCCTCACCCGAGGACATCGAGCACTACGACCACATGCGGCGCACCGGCATCGCGCCGGAGATCACGATCACGCGCAAGGCACAGGTGGAGCACAGCTGAGCGCAGGCGTCGCCGGGCCTGCGTCGGCCCGGCGACGCTTGGCTACCCTCGAGTAGTGCCCAAGCGTGCCACGTTGATGCTCGCCAGCGCGGGTGCCGCCTCAGCCCTGCTGATCCTCACCTGGTTTCTCGCCTTCCATGTCGGATTCCTCGAGCGGGCCGATGCGAGGATCCTGGGTGGCTTCGCCGATCTGCGCCGCCCGCGGGTCGATCCGCTCGCGAGCTTCATCGCCCAGCTGTGCAACCCTCAGCCCTACGTGTACTTCGCCGGTGCGCTGGTGGGCCTTGCGCTGGCTCGGGGCCGCCCGCGCGTGGCGCTGGCGATCGGAGTGGTCCTGTTCGGGGCCAACGCCACCACGCAGTTGCTCAAGCCGTTGCTTGCCGAGCCGCGCTACGTGCTCCCGGGCGAGACGCCGATCGGCGCCGCCTCCTGGCCAAGCGGGCACGCAACGGCCGCGATGTCGCTCGCGCTCTGCTCCGTGCCCGCCGTCCCGGCACGGCTGCGCCCCGCGGTCGCCACGCTTGGTGCCGCCTTCGCGGTCGCTGTCAGCTACTCGTTCCTGACGCTCGGATGGCACTACCCGAGCGACGTGTTCGGGGGCTTCCTGGTCGCGGCGGCGTGGACGCTGCTCGGAGTCGGGACCCTGTTCGCGCTCGACGCGCGCCACCCGCGAGGCGTGGGGACCGGCCCCGCTCCCGTTCGCTTCCCGGCCCGTACGGCGCTCGGACCGCCGGCCGCGGCGCTGCTGGGCACAGTCGCGCTGGCAGGGCTCGTGGCGCTCGTGCGCCCGGAGCCGGTGGTCGTCTATGCCCAGGTCCACACCACCTTCGTGGTCGGAGCCGCTGCGATCGGGGCGCTCGGGCTCGCGCTCGCGACCGGTTTGATGCTGGCGCTCAGGCGCTAGGAAGACCTAGCGCCACCGCCCCGGCTCCCACAGTCGCTCCTCGCTCCCGGCCGCCCCGCGGCTGAGGATGAACAACAGGTCCGAGAGGCGGTTCAGGTAGCGGACCACCTCGGGGTTTAGCTCTCCGCACGCGATCGCCAGGCGCTCTGCGCGCCGGCAGACCGTGCGACAGACGTGCAGCTGGGCAGCGGCGGCGGTGCCGCCCGGGAGCACGAACGACTTCAGCGGCTCCAACGTCGCATTGACCTCATCGCAGCACTGCTCGAGCCACGCGGTCTGCTCGCCCACCACGCGCAGCCGCTGGCGCCCCGGCTCCTCAGGAGTGGAGATGTCAGCGCCGATGTCGAACAGGTCGTTCTGGATCCGGGCCAGCCACTCACGATACGGCTCGGGCATACCGGCGGCCGCGAGCGCGACGCCGACCTGAGCGTTGAGCTCGTCGACGGTGCCGTAGGCCTCGATTCGTGAGTGGGTCTTGGGGACGCGACTCATGTCGCCGAGGTGGGTCTCGCCCGAGTCGCCCAGGCGCGTGTAGATGCGGGTCAGGTTGACGGTCATCCCTGGAGCTGGGTCGCGGCCTGGATCACATCGCGGATGGTAGAGCGCGCGCGGTCGGCGCGCCGGGCTGCGATACGATCCTTGCGTTCAGGTCGGTGGTGATGGGAAGCCGGTGTGATCCCGGCGCGGACCCGCCACTGTGATCGGGGACGCCAGCCGCATCCAAGCCACTGGTCGACGCCTAGTCGACCGGGAAGGCGCGGCGGGTAGGCCCGTAAGCCAGGAGACCAGCCTCCGACCGCCAAGCCGATAAGCCCTCGCGGAAAGGGGTGGCACAGATGCATCGCAGACCAATCCTCGCTCTCTGTGGAGCGACCCTCGCGGTTTTGATCGCGCCCTCGGCGGCGCTCGCTGCCGGCGGCCCGAAGGTGACCGTCCGGATCGAAGGCAGGACCCACACGCTGCTGGCGCCGACCACGGCGCAGACACACACCGGCTTCGTCAGGAAGGGCGGTGCGCCCGCGGGTGCATGCCCCGCCACCAGCGCCGCAGGCGCGCTCGACGTCGCGAGCCACCACCACTGGTCGGGGAAGTTCGACAGCGGCATCGGTGACTACTTCATCACGACGATCCTCGGCGACACCGAGAGCGGCACGCACTCGTTCTGGGGCATCTGGGTCGACAATCGCTTCGCGACCACCGGCGCGTGCGGGATCAAGCTGCGCCGCGGGGACAGGGTCCTGTTCGCGGTCGCGCCGGCGACCGGGACCGTCTATCCGACCGCGCTGAGCGCCCCGCGCCACGCGACGGCGGGTCACGCGTTCATCGTCAAGGTCGTGTACTTCAACGCCAGGGGCAAGGCCGAGCCGCTGAAGGGCGCCCGGATCGCGGGCCAAGGCGTCGGCAGCGCCGTGACCAACAAGCACGGAACCGCGACGATCACCGATGACCGGGCCGGCGCACTCGTGCTCGGCGCTTCGGAGCCGGGCTACATCCGCGCCGCCACCGTGCGCGTGCGCGTGGCCGGCTGAGGCGACATGGGCCGAGGGGCCCGCACCATGCTGGCGGCGCTGGCGGTTCTGGTAACCGCCGCCGGCGCCGCCGGCTGCGGCCTGGGGCCCGGTCCCGGCACAGGCGACGTAACCATGACCGTCACCCGTGACTTCGGCGCGGCGAAGATCGGCTCGATCACTGAGACGAAAGTGCCCGGCTCGGAGACCGTGATGCGGATGCTCGAGCGCTCGTTCCGGGTGCAGACCCGCTATGGCGGCGGCTTCGTGGAGTCGATCGACGGGTTTGCCGGCGACCCCTCGCGCCACGACTGGTTCTACTACGTCAACGGCGTGCAGGCGCCGGCCGGAGCCGCGAGCACCGCTGTCGATCGAGGCGACCGGGTCTGGTGGGACCTGCACGACTGGAGTGCGACAAACTCGATCCCGGCGGTCGTCGGATCGTTCCCCGAGCCGTTCGTACACGGGATCGGCGGCAAGCGCCTGCCGACGACGCTTCAGTGCGCCCCCGGCGTAGCCGCCGCCTGCGCGGGCGTGTCGGCCGCGCTGAAGGCGGCCGGCGTTCCCGCCCCGAGCCAGCTGCTGGGAACCGGCTCGGGCAGTGACTCGCTGGGCGTGCTGGTCGGGACCTGGGCGCAGCTGCGCTCGGTGATAGCCGCCGGCTTGATTGCCCGCGGGCCCGCCGCGAGCGGGGTCTACGCCCGCTTCACCGGGGCGGCGGGTGGATCGCTGCAGCTGCTCGACCCCGACGCGCACGTGGTGCGTACGCTCGGCGCCGGCGCGGGGCTGATCGCGGCCACGCGCGACAGCGTCTCGGAGCCGACGTGGCTGGTCACCGGCACCGACGCCGCCGGCGTGACGGCAGCCGCCCGAGTGCTGAGCACGGCCGCGCTGCACGACCACTTCGCCCTCGCCGTCCAGGGGGCCTCCGAGCTCCCGGTGCCGGAGTCTCCCGTGAGAGGAGCGCGGTGAGCAAGCGGCGCTCGAGAGGAGGGTGACGATGAGCTATCGCCGACGCGCGAGCCCGCTGCACGCCGCCAGGGCCGGCGCCGGCTGCGCCTACTGCCTGGCGCTCGCGTGCGCCGCGCTGATGCTCGACAATCCCCTCGCGCTCGGCGCCGTGACGGTCGCGATCCTCGCCGCCGGCCTCGGCGCACGTGTCGGGCACGAACTGCGGCGCGCGATGCTGCTCGCGCTCCCGCTGGGGTTGATGATCGCGCTCGTCAACGCGCTGGTGACGCGCGACGGGCTGACGGTGATCGTGCGCCTCGGCGACCTACCGCTGCTCGGCCACAGCGACATCACGGCCGAGGCGAGCGCATTCGGCGCGATCCTGGGACTGAGGGCGGTCGTCCTGATCCTGTGCGGGGCGTTGTACACCGCCGCAATCGACCCGGACGAAGTCCTGCGGCTGTTCCGCCGCGTCTCGTTTCGCTCGGCGCTGACGGCGACGCTCGCGACGCGGATGGTGCCGGTACTCGCGAGGGACTCGAGGCGGCTCGCCGATGCGCAGCGCTGCCGTCCGGGCCCTGCGCCCTCCCGGCTGGCGCTGATGCGTGCAGCCAGCGCCGGCGTGCTCGATCGCGCCCTCGACGTGGCGGCCGCGCTCGAGGTACGGGGATACGGCGCCGCCCGGCGACCGCCCCGAACGCGCCGGCCCTACTCGCGCCACGATCTGGGCTTCGGGGCGTCGGCGGCTTGTGTGATGGCGATCGCGATTGGCTCCCGCGTCGCCGGCCTGGCGCCGTTCGCCGCGTATCCATCGCTGCACGCGCCGGTGAACGTGGGTGTGGTGGCAGTCGCGATCGCCCTGCCGGCCTGCGCGCTGGCGCCGTTCGCCGATCGCCGGGGAGTCGGGCCGCGGGGGACCGCACGATGACCGTGCTCGCGCTGGAGCGGGTCACCTACCGCTATCCCGGCGCCGCTGGGCCGGCGCTCCACCACGTCACGCTGGAGCTCGAACCGGGCGAGGTGGTAGTGGTCGCGGGCGCTTCGGGCTCGGGCAAGTCGACGCTGCTCAAGGCGGCCAGCGGACTCGTGCCGCACTTTCACGGCGGCGAGCTCGCGGGGCGGGTGACGGTCGCCGGCATGGATACGCGGAAATATGGGCCGGGAGAGCTGGCGATGGAGGTCGGGACGCTGTTCCAGGACCCCGAGACGCAGATCGTGATGGGGACCGTGCGGGCCGAGCTGGCGTTCGGGCTCGAGAACCGGGGGCTCGCCGGCCCGGCGGTCGCCCGTGGGGTCGAGGAGGCGGCGCTCGCGCTCGGGATCGCGCAGCTGCTCGATCGCCCCACCGGCCAGCTCTCGGGCGGGGAGCTGCAGCGGGTGGCGCTGGGGGCAGCGCTCGCGGGCCGCCCGCGGCTGCTCGTCCTCGACGAGCCCACCTCGCAGCTCGATCCGGTCGCCGGCGATGAGCTGATCGCGATGCTGCGGCGCCTGAACGAGGACTTCGATACGACGGTGCTGCTGGCCGAGCACCGGCTCGAGCGGTGCCTGGCGGGCGCCGACCGGGTGATCGCCTTGGTCGAGGGGCGGGTCGCCTGCGACGCCCCGCCGGCGGAGTTCCTGGAGTGGGCGGCCCGGGGAGCCAGTGAGCTCCAGACGCCGGGAGCGCGCCTGCTCCGGGGAGTCGGGCTGCGACCCGCTCCCGGCGTCAAGGCGGCTCGTGCTGCCCTGCGCAAACACGGCCTCCTTCCGGGCCTGGACGATCGAAGTCGCGCTATACGCGATCAGGATCGTCCAGGGCCCCGGCCGGCGCGTCACGGCTCGGTCGACCCGCCCGCGCTCGAGCTCAAAGGCGTCTGGCACGAGCTCCGCGACGGGCCGGCGATCCTCCGTGGCGTCTCGCTCAGGATCGCGCCCGGCGAAAGGGTCGCGCTGATGGGGCGCAACGGCGCCGGCAAGTCGACCCTGCTGCGCCACGCGGCGGGGCTGATGGCGCCCACGCGCGGGCGCGTCAAGACGGCTGGCCGGGTCGCGCTGCTGCTGCAGAACCCGACCGACTACCTGATCCACGAAACGGTGGCGCAGGAGGCCTCGCCGAGCGCCCTCGCCCGCGCCGGCCTCGAAGACCCCGCCCGGCTCGCCGGGCGCCATCCCCGCGAGCTGTCCGTGGGCGAGAAACAGCGCGTCGCGCTCGCGATCGTGCTCGATCAGGGCGGCGAGAACACGGACGGTGACGGTGACCCGCCCGCTGTCGTATGCCTCGATGAGCCAACCCGGGGGCTGGATCGGCGCGCTAAGGAAGGGCTGGCCCGGCTGCTGGGCGAGCTAGATGCCGCGGTGCTCGTCGCCACGCACGACCCCGAGCTGGCGGCGGCGTTCGCCCACCGGGTGGTGCTGCTTGCCGACGGCGCGGTGATTGCGGACGGCCCGGTCGCAGAGGTGCTCGCCGGCGGGACGTACTTCGCCACCGAGACCGCCCGGATCCTCGGCGGCGCCGGCGGCGCGCTCACACCTGAGCAGGGGATGTCCGCGATCGAGCAGCAGACTCGACCGAGGCAAGGGCAAAAGGCGCTGGTATGAGCTGGCAGCTCGCGGCCTTCGGGGTCCTGGCGCTCGCGCTGGCCGGCGGCTTTGCGTGGTACGAGCGCGCCCGCCCGGACGCGCGAATCGTCGCGCTCGTAGCGACGCTCGCCGCCTTCGCCGCGCTCGGCCGGATCGCGTTCGCGGCGCTGCCGAACGTCAAGCCGACCACCGACATCGTGCTGATCTCCGGGTACGCGCTCGGCGGCGCACCCGGATTCGCGGTCGGCGCGCTCGCCGGGCTCAGCTCGAACTTCTTCTTCGGCCAGGGTCCATGGACGCCCTGGCAGATGGCCGCGTGGGGCGCGACCGGGATAATCGGAGCGGGGCTGGCGCTGCTCACCAAGGGCCGGATCGGCCGCTGGCCGCTGGCGATAGCCTGCGCCCTCGTGGGCTACGCGTTCACTGCCGTGCAGGACTTCGGCGACTGGGTCACCTTCAGCGACCACAGTGCCCGGCAGCTCGCCGTCTACGTCGCCAGGGGGGCGAGCTTCGACCTCGTCCACGCCGGCGGCTGCCTGCTGTTCGCGCTCGCGTTCGGGCCCGCGCTGATGCGCTCGATCCAGCGCTTCGCCCGCAGGCTGCAGGTAACCTGGCGCCCCGCGGACGCAAGGGTCGCCGCGATCGTCGCGCTGGCCTGCGCGATCGGCGCCGCCGGCGCGTGCACAGTCGCGCCGGCGGCGGCACACGCCGCGAGCACCCCCGCCGGGTATCTGCTCGCGGCGCAGAACGGGGATGGGGGGTTCGGGCAGGCCCCCGGCTCGCCTTCCCTGCAACTGCCGTCCGGCTGGGCGGCGCTCGGACTCGCCGCCGCCGGCTACAACCCCCGGGATGTCGGCAACGGCGGCGCGAGCCTACTCGCATACGAGCAGGCGACCATCCGCTCGCTCTCCGACGCCGGCGCGCTCGAGCGCACGATCCTCGTCGCCCACGCCGCGGGCGCCTCGGCGCAGAGCTTCGGCGCTCACGACCTGGTGGCGGCGTTGCAGGGCGACATCCGCTCTGACGGATCGGTGTCCGACCAGGTCAACCTGACCACCTTCGCGTTGCTCGCGCTGCGCGCGGCGGGTGTCGCGCCCGCCCGCGGCACGCTCTCCTGGCTGGCGCGCCAGCAGAACGCGGACGGCGGCTTCAGCTCCAGCCCCGGCGGCGGCACCAGCGACGTCGATGACACCGGCGCGGCGCTGGAGGCGCTCGCGCCGGCGGGCCGCCCGACCCCCCGCGCGGTCGCGTACCTCCGCGCCCAACAGAACGCGGACGGCGGCTTCCCGGCCCAGCCGGGCGCCGAGTCCAACGCCCAGTCGACCGCGTGGGCAGTTCAGGGGCTGCTGGCGGCGGGCGTCGACCCCGGCTCGCTGCGCCGCGGCTCGCCACTTGGTTACCTGCGCTCGCTGATCGCCGCCGATGGCCACGTGCGGTACTCGCGCAGCTCCGACCAGACGCCGGTGTGGGTCACCGGCGACGCGCTGATGGCGCTCGCGGGTAAGCCGCTGCCGATCGCGCCGGTGCCGCAAGGGGCCGGAGGGCACCCGGCGGGGCGGCGCGGCGGCGCAGGCAGCGGAGGCAGGGGGGCCCACTCGGGCCGTGCGCGCCGGGCGGCGCACGGCCGCGCGGGCAACAGGACGCGCGACCGGCGCCCTGCGTCGATGCTTCAGCGCCTCGCCGCCGACGCCGGCCTCACGACCGCGCTCCTGCTCGCGCCCGTCGGTCTCGGCTGACGCCGCTGGCTTCGATAGGCTCTGGCGCCGCATGAGGATCGGGGTGCCAGCGGAGACGGCTGAGGGGGAGCGCCGGGTGGCGCTCGTGCCGGAGGTCGTGGGGAAGCTGAGCGACCAGGGCCACGAGGTCGCGGTCGAGCGCAGCGCCGGGGCAGGCGCGCTGATCCCCGACGAGCAGTATGAGCAGGCCGGCGCGAGCATGACCGACGACCCGTGGGATGCGCAGGTCATGGTCAAGGTCGCGCCGCCGACCGGCGAGGAGACCGGGCGCCTGGACCGCGACACGGTGCTGATCGGGTTTCTGCAACCCCTGACCAACGGTGAGGGCATCAGGGCGATCGCGAAGACCGGGGCGACCAGCTTCGCGCTCGAGGCGGTGCCCAGGATCAGCCGCGCGCAGTCGATGGACGCGCTCTCAAGCCAGGCGAACATCTCCGGCTACCGCTCGGCGCTGATCGGCGCGCAGGAGCTCGGCCGCTTCTATCCGATGCTGATGACCGCGGCGGGGACGATCCGCCCGGCGACCGTGCTCGTGCTCGGGGCGGGTGTCGCCGGACTACAGGCGATCGCCACCGCGCGCCGGCTCGGGGCGGTGGTTCAGGGCTTCGACGTCCGCTCGGCGGTCAAGGAGCAGGTGGAGTCGCTCGGCGCGCACTTCCTCGAGTTCGACCTCGGGGGCGAGGAACTGGAGGGCGCAGGCGGATACGCGAAGGAGCTCACGGCAGAGCAACAGGCACGCCAGCAGGAGCTGATGGCAGAGGCGATCGGCAAGGTCGACGTGGTGATCACGACCGCACTGGTCCCCGGCCGGCGCGCCCCGATCCTCGTGACCGAGGCGGCGGTGGAGAAGATGAAGCCGGGCTCGGTGATCGTCGACCTCGCCGGCGAGGCGGGGGGCAACTGTGAGCTCTCAGAGCCGGGACAGACCGTGATCCGCCACGATGTCAAGATCCTCGCGCCGCTGAACGTTCCGAGCACGATGGCCGAGCACGCCTCGCAGCTGTACGCGCGCAACATCCAGGCGCTGCTGGGACTGATGATCTCCGAGGAGGGCGAGCTGCAGCTCGACTTCGAGGACGATGTGATCGCCGGCGCGTGCATCACGCGGGATGGGAAGATCGTCCACGAGGCCGCCAGGGAGGCCGCGGCGGCCGCGATCGCCGCACGATCGGCACGCAGATGAGCACGATCACCGAGATCGCGATCCTCGTGCTCGCGGCGTTCGTCGGCTTCGAGGTGATCTCGAAGGTGCCCAACACGCTGCACACGCCGCTGATGTCGGGCACCAACGCGATCCACGGAATCGTGCTGCTCGGAGGGCTGCTGACGATCGCCGCCTCGAGCGGCGTGCTCGAGAAGGTGCTGCTGGTGATCGCGATCATGTTCGGGACGATCAACATCGTCGGCGGGTTCCTCGTCACCGACCGAATGCTGGGGATGTTCAAGAAGAAGCCCGAGCCGACGGCTGAAGCTGAGCCTGAGCCCGAGGGGGGCACCGCCGGCGAAGCCGGTGGTCCGAAGGCCGAGGCTGAGCCGGAGCCGGACCCACCGGCCGGAGCCGAAGGCGGAGGCCAGTAGATAGATGCTGGTCCCGGCGGTCTTCCTGCAGGACCCGAACTTCACCGACGCGCTCTACATCGTCGCGTTCGCGCTGTTCATCTATGGGATGAGCGGGCTGACGGGGCCGCGCACCGCGGTGCGCGGCAACAAGATCGCGGCCGGGGGGATGGCGCTCGCATTCGTGGCCACGCTGCTCCAGCGCCACGCCCTGCACGGCTCGAGCACGCCATGGCTGATCGCGCTCGGGATCGTGCTCGGGGCGGCGGTCGGGGTCCCCGCGGCACGCAACGTGAAGATGACCCAGATGCCGCAGATGGTCGCCATGTTCAACGGCGTCGGCGGGGGCGCGGTGGCGCTGATCGCCTGGGTCGAGTACCGCCACCACTACTTCGGCGCTTACCCGGCCAAGGCGGAGATCCCCTCGCTGTTCGCGGCGATCGTCGGCTCGATCTCTTTCTGGGGGTCGAACATCGCCTTCGCCAAGCTGCAGGAGCTGCTGCCGGGCCGCCCGCTCAAGCTCCCCGGCCAGGCGCTGGTAAACCTCGCGTTGCTGCTCGTGTGCGTTGCCAGCGCGGTCGCGCTGGCCGCCGGGACGCACTCGCAGGCGCTGTTCGTGCTCGGGATCCTGGTTGCGGCGGCGATCCTCGGCAACATGGTCGTGCTGCCGATTGGCGGCGCGGACATGCCGGTGGTGATCTCG
>QHBV01000147.1 GCA_003244035.1 Solirubrobacterales bacterium
AACCCACATCAAGCCTCTAGAGCACGCGCTGCACATCAACTTCACCGAGATTGGGTTGCTGGTGGCGGTGCCCTCGTTGGCCAGCGCGGCGGCTACGGTGCCGATCGGGGCACTGAGCGACCGGGTGCGCCGCGTGTCCCTGCTGCGGGGGAGCGTGGTCCTGTGGAGCCTGGCGATGATCGCGGCCGGCGCCTCGACGTCGTTTGGGATGCTGCTGGTCAGCCGGCTGGTGATCGGCGCGGTGACCGCGACCGGCGGCCCGACGCTGGCGTCGCTGATCGGAGACTTCTTTGACCCCCGGGAGCGGGGAAGGATCTACGGCTTCATCCTGTCGGGCGAGCTAGTTGGCTCGGTCATCGGCCTGTTTGTCAGCGGCAACGTCGCGGCGATCTCGTGGCGGCTGGCGTTCTGGATCCTGGTCATCCCCAGCGCGATCCTGGCTTGGGCGATCTGGAGGTTCCTGCCCGAGCCTGCCCGGGGTGGCGCAGACCGTCTGAAACCGCCCGGCGACGGGATCAGCGACAACGAGCAGGCGCGACCGCGCGGTCCGGTCATGCCAGACGAGGCTCAGGCGACGCGCGACTCGCCTCCCGAGCTCGAGCAAGCCCTGAGCCACGCCGGCGTGCGGCCGCGCCCCGAGAATGTGGTGGATTCAGACGCGGCCGTGATGAAGCTCCCGGCCGCCGTGCGCTACGTGCTCAGCGTCCCCACGAACCTCGCGCTGATCATCGCCTCGGCGCTGGGCTACTTCTTCATCTCGGGGGTCCTGACCTTCGGCGTCGTGTTCATCCGCCACCAGTACTCGGTCGGACAGTCGGTGGCCACGTCCCTGCTGGGCGTGGTGGCGATCGCCGCCTTGGTCGGCGTGCTGGCGTCCGGACGCCTGGCGGACGGACTATTGAGTCGCGGGCGCATCGCCGCGCGGGTGATCGTCTCCGCCGGCGCCTACCTGGCCGCCTGCGTGCTGTTCCTGCCCCCGCTCTTGAGCCGGTCGCTTCTAATCGGTCTGCCGCTGTTGTGGTTGGCCGGCGCCGTTTTGTACGGTTCCAATCCGCCGCTTGACGCCGCGCGCCTGGACATCATGCCCCACTGGCTGTGGGGGCGCGCCGAGGGAGTACGGACGCTGCTTCGATCGCTCACCACCGCGGCCGCGCCGCTGCTGTTCGGATTGATCTCCGACCAGCTGGCGGCGGGCGGGAGAGCCACCCAGGCATCCGGTCAGTCACTCAACGCCGGCGGACTCAACGGCGCATTCTCGATCATGCTGATCCCGCTCGCCGCGGCCGGCCTGATCCTCCTGCTGCGAGCCAGGCGCGACTATCCCCGCGACGTGGCGACTGCGATTGCCTCCGAGACAGCGGTGGCCAATCCGAAGACAGGGACGAGTCGAGGACCTGGCGACTGAGCATCTAGCCCGGCATCTCCCGTTGCGCCTTGTCCTCCAGGCGCCGCTCGTTGCGGCGCAGGTACACGGCAGAGCCGATCGCCACGGCTGCCGCCACCGCCCCGAGGGCGATGTCAACCGGGGTGCTGAGGCGCTTGATCGCGCTGCCCAGGAAAAAGGCGGCGAAGGCGTAAAGGCAGCTCCAGATGATGCCGCCGGCGGCGTTGAACGGCAGGAAGCGCACCCAGGGCATGCGATTGGTGCCGGCCAGGAACGCAGCGTAGGTGCGCAGGATCGAGATGAAGCGCCCGAAGAAGACCACCTTGCCGCCGTGGCGTTGAAACACGTACTCACCGAGCTTGATTCGGCGCTGGTTGATCCGCACGTACTTTCCGTAGCGTTCCAGCAGCCGGTGGCCGCCCCAGTACCCCAGGCCGTAGCCGACGTTGTCACCGAGGATCGCGCCGGCCGCAGCGACCGCAGCGACCAGCCCGATCTGGAGATGGTGGGTCGCGCCGGCGTAGATCCCGGCCGCGATCACCATGGTCTCGCCCGGGAACGGGACGCCGAGGCTCTCGATCGCGACGAAGACCAGCACGGCCGCGTACCCGTAGCCGGCCAGCAGGTGGGCCAGCGTGCCGTGGCCGGAGAGCAGCGCGAACGCCCGGAGGATCCGTTTCACGCGGATATCGGGGCGTGCTCAAGCTCGAGTGGGCTGAGGTGCTTGCGGATCTGGAGCAGCCGCGGGCACGACTCGTTGGTGTCGATCAGCACCGCGGTGCCAGGCCACGCCTTCTCGAGATAGGAGATGTAGGCGTCGTGGGAGCCGAGGTCGGGCTCGTAGATCCAGGAGCCGGTGTTCCAGTAGCGCACGCGCCCGCCTCGGCTGGGTCGAGCGTCGGCGAGCGGCTGGTGGGTGTGGGCGAACACGATCTGATCGACGTCGTGGGTCCACCCCAGGTTCTCGACTACCCGGTCGATCGCGTCGAGCGCAGGGCCGGTCGGGTCACTCGGGCGCACGACTCGAGCCGCGCCGTAACCAGCCGTGCCGCCACCGCTCGGCCCTTCGCGCGCGGCCCGACGCTCGCCCTCGTCCGCGCGGGCCCGCTGATAATGGTCGATTGTGGCCGCGCGCGAGGAGCCGGAGGCTGAGCCCCGGGCGTCCTGGCCCCGCGACGCGAGCGACGCCGCGAGTCGCTTGGCCGACTGGACTGGGGAGATTGCAACTCCGAAAACCCGCTCGGCGCGTTCCATTCCGCCGTGTACGCTCCGCTGCGCGGCGGTGCCGTGGGGGAGCTGGGCGATCGTGTACAGCAGCTCGGTGAGCAGCGTGATCACCGACTCGTAATCCTCGATGCTCGGGGTCGCGCTACGCTCACCGCCGGTCGCGATCGACCACAGCGCGCCGCCAAGGAGCCGGTTGGGGAGCGACCCGCGGCGATGGGCGTGGTAGTCGAGGTAGTGTCCGTGCGTACATAGCACCTCGCCGAAGGTGTAGGTGGGGTAGCGCAGTTCGATGTCCACGCCCTCGAGACGGTGCTCGAGCAAGCGCCGGAACCACAGCTCGTGACGGACGCGCTCGCCAAGGCGCTCCGGCGTTTCGCCGGTGGCCAGCTCGAGGCCGAGCAGCTGCTCCGCCTCCTGGACGATCAGGTGGTGGTCGTGGTTGCCGGCCAGGAACACCAGCCGCTTGCCCTGCAGCTTCTCGCGCAGCAGGTCAAACAGCCCACCGGCGGCAGCGACCGCGTCCTTGACGGAGGCGAACATGAAGTCGAACAGATCGCCGAGGAAGATAACCTCGTCGATGTCGTCGAGGTGCGGCGCCAGCAGCGCCAGCTCGTGGTCGTGGCGCAAGAGGTCCTCGCCGGTCCAGGCGCCGAAGTGCGTGTCGGAGATCACCAGCGCGCGCATCAGGCTCTGGCTTGATGCACGCCGGCGGCGACGAACGCGCTCGCGGTCGCGGCGTTGGTCAGCGCCAGCCTGCGGTGGTCCGGCATCAGCAGCGCGAGCGCAAGCATCGTCGAGGCGTGGGTCGCATCGATCGCCGCGCCGGCGAGGATCCATCCTCGCGTTGGCCACCAGCCAACGATCGTGGCCTGCGCGAGGTCACGGGCGCCGAGGACGCGCGCGAACATGCGGGCTGCGCGGTCGATTCGCTGGTGGGGCAGGTAGCGCAAAACAGCGTTGGGGGCGATCAGCAGCGCTGCGCCCCATGCGGCACGAACCGCGGTCACGGTGCTCACGTCGAGGCTTCTACTCGGCGTATTGGTCGACCGCGCATTCGAGCACCAGCGCGTGCACGAACGCCTGGGGGAGGTTGCCGCGCAGTTGTCGTTGGGTGACGTCGAACTCCTCCGAGCACAGCCCGGGCGGACCGCAGGCGGCCCGGTTTCGCTCAAACCAGCGCGCGGAGGTCACATGGTCGCCCTGCTGGGCGTAAGCAAGCGCGAGCACGAAACCGCACAACAAAAACGCGCCTTCGGACTCGCCCAACGGGCGTTCGTCGGGGCGGTAGCGGTAGCAGTAGCCATCCTGAGTCAGCTCCTGCTCGATCGCCCGCAGCGTGGCGATCGAGCGCGGGTCAGAGGCGGGAACCGCGCCACGGATCGCCGGCAGCAGCAGCGCCGCGTCCACGCGCGGATCTCCAGGGGAGCGCTGCCAGCGCCCGGAGGGATGCAGCGCGTGCGCGGCAGTGTCCGAGATGATCGCGTCGGCGAGTGAGACCCAGCGGGCGGCCTGCTCGCCGCCGGGTCCATGCTGGGCGAGCTGGCGAAGCCCGGCGGCGCAGATCAGCCGGCTGTGGGTCCAGGCGTCGGGTTCGATCTCCCAGATCCCGGCGTCGGTGTCCGGCTCACGCCAGCGCTGCTCGATCGCGGCGATCGCCGCCTCGGCTGCCCGCCAGCCGTCGACGTCGAGATGGTCGTGGCCCGCCGCGGCGGAGAACAGCAGCAGCGCCTCGCCGAACGCGTCGAGCTGGA
>QHBV01000148.1 GCA_003244035.1 Solirubrobacterales bacterium
CTCGACGCGACCAAGCAGAGCGAGGCGACCGTGCACGAGCCGGTCACGGTGGAGATGCCGGACGGCAGCACGGTCAACGGCAAGATCACCCAGGTCAGCCCGGTGGCACAGGCGAGCAGCTCATCGGGCACGGGCTCGTCGTCGAGCGCCCCGTCGGCCACGGTCCCGGTGACGGTCACACTGACCGGTCACCAGCGGGTGACCGGTCTCGATCAGGCGGCCGTCAGCGTCAACTTCGAGCAGCAATCCGCGAAGAACGTCCTATCCGTTCCGGTGACGGCGCTGGTTGCCACCGCGGGCGGAGGCTATGCGCTTCAGCAGGTGGCGGCACCGCACAGGCTGATACCGGTCACGCCAGGGCTGTTCGCGACCGGCTATGTGCAGGTCTCCGGCGCACAGATCTATCCCGGCCTGCAGGTCACCGATTCGCAGGGATGACGCAAGCCCTCGCGCTGCGGCTCGGGAACGTCGCCAAGGACTACCGTGGCGGGGTCAAGGCCCTGCGCGGGGTCAGCGTCGAGATCGCAGGCGGCGAGCAGGTCGCGGTAGTCGGTCCTTCGGGGTCGGGCAAGACGACGATGCTCACGATTCTGGGCACGCTCGAGCGGCCCACGAGCGGTGCCGTGGAAGTCGCCGGACGCGACGCGGTGAAGGCATCGGACGCTGAGCTGGCGGGGCTGCGCGCGCACGAGATCGGCTTCGTGTTTCAAGGCTTCCATCTCCAGGAGGCGATGACGGCGCTCGAAAACGTCGCCAACGGCATGCTCTACACCGGCGCGCCGGCCCGCGAGCGCCGTGAAGCGGCTCGGACCGCCCTGGAGCGCGTCGGCCTCGGACACCGGTTGACCCACAAGCCCTCCCAGCTCTCAGGCGGCGAGCGCCAACGGGTTGCGATTGCCAGGGCGCTGGCCAAGCGCCCGGTGATCATCCTCGCCGACGAGCCGACAGGAAACCTCGACTCCAAAGCCGGGCAGGAGGTAATCGCGCTGCTGCACACCCTGGCCGCCGACGGCGCGACGCTTGCCCTGATCACCCACGACGAGCACATTGCCGAGGCCTTCCCGCGGCGGCTCCAGATGCGCGATGGGGAGCTCGTCGGAGACGAGCGACAGTGAAACTCGCCGGGGGCGTCTCGCAGCGAGGGCGATCGGCCTCCGACGGGGAAGCATCGCCACCCGGGCGATCAGGTTCCCTCGGTGGCGTCTCCCCGCCGCGGCGACCGCGGGACGTCGCCCGGATGCCCCCACACGAGCTGCTGGCGGTCGCCTTTCACGGGCTTCGCACCCGGCGCCTGCGAGCCGCACTGTCCGCGCTCGGGATCGCGATCGGGATCGGCGCGATGGTCGCCGTCGTCGGTGTCTCGGCGTCGAGCCAGGCCAACCTGCTCGCGACGATCGACAAGCTGGGCACGAATCTCCTGACTGTCGCACCTGGGACGACCTTTCTCGGTCAGAACGAGATGCTGCCGAGCACCGCGCTGGGGACGATCGACCACATGGCGGCGGTGCAACGGGATTCCGCCGTCTACCAGGTCGCAGGCGCGACCGTGCGGAGAAGCCCTTACGTGCCATCCGAGCAAACCGGCGGGATCGGCGTCGACGCGACCGACACAGGATTGCCGGCGGCGGTAAGCGGCCAGCTGGCCACCGGCCATTTCCTGGACGCGGCGACGGAGAACTACCCGACGGTGGTGCTCGGCGCCCAGGCCGCAAATACGCTTCAGATCACGAGTGTCCGTGGTCACATCCAGGTCTTCCTCGGGGGAACGTGGTTCAACGTGGTCGGCGTGCTCCAGCCGGTGATCCTCGACCCCAATCTCGACAGCACCGCGTTCATCGGTCTGCCGGTGGCCGAGCGGCTGTTCCAGACCCAGCCCAACCCATCCGAGGTCTACGTTCGCACGAACGTCAACCAGGTATCCCAGGTCTCGAACCTGCTTGCGCCCACGGCGGACCCCCAAAACCCCGACGGCGTGCAGGTGAGCCGTCCCTCCGACGCGCTCGAGGCGCGGGCCGCGGCCAAGGGGCAGTTCACCACGCTGCTGCTCGGTCTCGGCGCGGTCGCGCTGCTCGTGGGCGCGATCGGGATCGCCAACATCATGGTGATCTCGGTGCTCGAACGCCGTGGGGAGATCGGCTTGAGGAGGGCGCTGGGAGCCACCAAGCGGCACATCAGCACCCAGTTCTTGACCGAGTCGGCGTTGCTCGCGACCCTCGGGGGAGCAGCCGGGCTGCTGCTCGGTGCGATTGCTACGTGGGCCTATTCGCTGGCGCAGAACCAGCCGATGGTGATCCCCGTGTACGCGTTGATCGCCGCCCCGGCGGCCGGGCTGGCGATAGGCGCGCTCGCGGGGCTGTATCCGGCGTCGAAGGCCGCCCGGCTGAGCCCGACCGAAGCGCTCCGAGCGGCGTAGCTCGCAGCTACCCATTCGTGGCCGGCACCAGGCGGCCATTG
Source organism: Solirubrobacterales bacterium (assembly GCA_003244035.1). Lineage (GTDB taxonomy): Bacteria > Actinomycetota > Thermoleophilia > Solirubrobacterales > Solirubrobacteraceae > Palsa-465. The sequence continues at coordinate 2,455 of QHBV01000148.1, forward strand.
GGTCCGAGCACGAATCCGGGCAGCGTGAAGCGCGACGCGAGCAGCCCGGGGACGGCGTCCTCGGCGACCGGCGTGACGGTCTCGCCGGCAGGCGTCTGCTCGGTGAGCGCCAGCCCGTTCCAATTGCTCACCGATGTCCGTGAGCCGTCGGGGCGCTGCGTGCTGACGATCAGTCCCTTCACGAACGGCGAGCGAGGATGCGTCGAGGTGAACCAGTTGCTCGTCTCGACGTCAACCAGCGGAACCGGCTCCGGGACAAAGCCATACAGATCCACCCAGTCGTCACCCTCCGCCGTTTGCAGCACGAGCTCGGGACCATCTTGCGCGATGCGAAAGCGCCAGCCCGACTGCCGGTGCGTGGCGCCAGGCCCGAACGGCAGTGGCTCGAGCGGGCCGCCGGCGCCGAAGCCGACGTCCGCGTGCCAGCTCGCGCCCTCCGCGCGCACGCGCAGCACGAGGTGGCTGCGCGGCCGAAGCGCGCCGTACGGTGCCCCCAACCGCACGCGCGCCAGGAGCAGGTCGACCTCGGCGCCAAGCGTCTCGAGCGCGGCCTTCAGCAGCAGGTTCTGCTCGAAGCAGTACCCGCCGCGGCGCCGAGAGACCATCTTGCCATGGAGGTCCTCGAGCGCAAGCGATACCGGCACGCCGCGGTGCGGATCGAGGTTCTCGAACGGGATCGAGGTCGCGTGGGCCCGGTGCACCTCGGCGATGCTCGGGCGTCCACGCAGCCCGATCCGGGCTAGGTACGCGTCGAGGTCGAGCATTGGGAGCTAGAGCCGGCGCCTCTGCGGATAGATCGTCTCGCCTCGGGCCAGGATGGCGACGTAACGCTCGATTCGTCTGGCGCGGGTGTTGGCCCGCTTGACGGTATCGAGTCGATGCAGAAGCGCATAGCGGTTCTGGCTCGTGAGGATCTCGAACATCGCCTGCGCTGTGGGCTCGGCGGCGAGCGCCCCCGCGAGATCGTCTGGCACCTCGATGCCGGCCTGGCCGGCGTAGGCGGCTTCCCAGCGATCGTCGCTCTTGGCGCGGGCTACTTCGGCAAGCCCCGCTGGGTGCATTCGCCCTTCGCTCATCAATCGCTCCACGATGCCCACGTTGCGTCTCGACCACGCGCTGCGCGCCCGCCGAGGAGTGAAGCGCTGCTTGTAGGTGGACTCATCCCGGCGCTGGAGGAGACCATCGATCCAGCCGTGGCAAAGCGCTTCGTCGAGCGCCTGGTCGCAGGTCAGGCTGGTCGGCTCGCTTGTGCCCTTCTTGGCGAGGACCAGCCACACGCCGGTCTGATCGGCGTGATGCTCGGCGAGCCACGCCCGCCAGGCGGCGGGATCGGCGACGGTGAGCTCCGGCAGATCGTCGCCCACGACGATCAGCCTGACAGGTCTGGAGGTGCCTTCGTCCGGCTCGGTGTTGTGGCCCAGGCCTTACGAACAGCTTGTGCTCGGCTTACGGAGAGCTGACGTTCACACCCGTACCCTGGATTCATGCCGAGTTGGCGTAGCCGAATCGGAGGCAATCGACGGCGGAGTGGGCAACCCCGGCCCGGCTCGCCGTCACGCCTCCCGGGCGCCGACGCGGCCGCGACGAAGTGCGCCTCGTCGCGAGCGCGGGAACGTTCCCTTCCCCGCACCCCGAGGTCTGGCGGCGGTCCGCATTGCGACTCCCATCCAGGCGGGCCGCCCGCCGGTCCTCGGGCAGCTCGCTCATTCGTCTGAGCGCCACCGCGTCCGCAGCGTGGCCATCAAGTAACCCGACGCGGCAAGGCCGACGATCGCGCTGCTCGGCGGCAGTGAGCCGACCGCGTAGCTGAGCGCGAGGCCGCCCCACATCGCCAGGGCCGCGAACAGCGCCGACAGCGCCAGCCCACGGAGCGGGCTGGCGGTGAGCTCGTGCGCGGCACCCGCTGGTGCCGCGAGCAGCCCGAGCAGCAGCAGCGCCCCGACGGCCTGGGTGCTCTCTGCCGTGACCAGCGCCAGCAGCGCGAGAAAAAGGCCGCCGAGCAGGCGAACGGGAACCCCCCGCACGACCGCCAGCTCGGCATCGAGCGTCGACAGAAGGAGCGGGCGGAAAGCGATCAGCACGCCCGCGATGACGGCGAGCGCAACGGCCGCCGCCAGACGGGCGGCGCTTGCTGTGAGGGAGTAGATCGAGCCGAACAGCGCGTTTACGGCGGTGATTCCCTGTTCCCCGCCGGCGCTCGAGGCCAGCAGCGTGATCAGCAGGATCCCGATGCCGAGGGTCCAGGCGAACACGATCCCGATCGCGACATCGTCGGCCTGTCCGCGGCGGCCGAGGGTTGCGAGCCCGGCTGCGACTGCAAGCGTCAGCACGAGCACCCCGATCCGTTCGTCCAAGCCGAGCACCGCGGCGGCGATCGCGCCAACGAACGCGACGTGGCTGAGGGCATCGCCCGCGAACACCTGGGCGCGTAGGACTACGAACCATCCGACGGCCCCGCACGCGAGTGCGATGAACGTCCCCGCGAGATAGGCGTTGCGGACGAACTCGTGCTCGAGCATCAGCGTCGGCTGCGACTCAGAGCGCGCGCGGATCGCACGAGCACGTAGCAACAGAACGCGATCGTGGTCGTGCAGAAACCGGGCGGGTAGACGGAGAAGTAGGCGATCGCCAGACCGAGCCAGACGATCAGCAGCGCGAATACCGCGCTCAGCGCCAGCCCCAGGAACGGGCGCAGCGTCACCAGCTGGGCGCTTGCGGGTGGCGCCACCAGCAAGGCGAAGACGAGCAGCGCCCCGGTGATCTGACTCGTCGCGGCCACGACGATCCCGAGGATCAGCAGGAACAGGACGTCGAGCGCCGCGACCGGAATGCCGCGCGCACTGGCCACTTCGGGATCGATCGAGGCAAGCAGCAGCGGGCGGGCGGTGAGCGCGAGGATCGCGAGCGTGGCGACCGCGACCGCCAGCAGCACCAGCACCTGATCGTGCGTGATTCCGAGGATGCTGCCGAACAGCAGCGTCTCAGGTCCCGCAAGCACGGCGTGGCTCAGCGACAGGAACAGGAACCCGGCGGCCAGGCCTGCCGTCTGGATTGTGCCGATCGCGGCCGTTTCACGGTTGTGCGCGGCGCCGGCACGCTTGCCGGCGCCGATCGCAAGCGCCGCGGCGCCGCCCGCGAGGTAATAGCCGAGCGCGGTCGGCAGCCCGGCGAGCGCCGCGCCTGCCGCACCCGGGAACGCCATCACCGAGAGCGTGTGGCCCGCGAAGCTCTGGCGGCGCAGGACCATGTACCACCCGGCCGTTGCGGCGAGCACCGCCACGATCGTGCCGGCCGCGAGCGCGCTGACCATGAACTGGAACGTGAGCAGCTGATGGACGTCTGAGAGCGGGTCGAGCGAGAGCGATGGGTGCCCGGGGCTCATGGCGGATCGTGACGGTGGCTGTGGTGATGCGGCGCCTCGGGCTGGCCGACGACGATCAGGCGACCGTTGCCGCTGCGAAGCACCTCGATCGGGGCGCCGTACAGACGCGTGAGCTTCGAAGCGGTGATCACCTCCTGAACGGACCCTGCCAACGCGCGTCCGCCGGCCAGGTAGATCACGCCGTCCAGATACGCGACCAGGGGGTTCACATCGTGGGCGACGAGCAGGACCGCGATGTCTTGTGCGGTGCAGATGCTCCTCACCAGCGCCGCGACTGCGGCCTGGTTGGGCAGGTCGAGGCTGTCGAGCGGCTCGTCGAGGATCAGCAGGTCGGGGTTGCCCACCAGCGCCTGTGCGATCAGCAGCCGCTGCTGCTCGCCACCCGAGAGCTCGCCGAGCGCGCGGTGCGCGTAGGTGCTCGCGCCCACGAGCGCGATCACCTCCTTGACGCGCTCGTGCTCGGCGCGCCGCCGCGTGCGCGCCCTTGAGGAAAGGGCGATTGGCAGCCCCCATCGGGTTCCGTCGAGGCCGAGTCGCACCAGATCGACTCCTCGCACCGGGGTCGAGGAATCGAAGCTCCGACGCTGAGGCAGGTATCCAATCCGCGAGCGCGCCTGCTCGGGTGGCGCGCCGAGCACGCTGATGGAACCTGCCGCCAGCGGCACGAGTCCGAGGATCGCCTTCATCAGCGTCGACTTGCCGGCCCCGTTGGGCCCGAGCACGGCCACGAGCTCACCGCGCCCGACCGTCAGCCGCACGCCGTCGAAGACAGGCCGCCCACCGAGGTTCACGGCGACGTCGTCGAGCCAGACGGCGGGCGTTGCCGCTACATGTGGCGCCGCCAACGCCACCTTCACCTTCCCGTCGCCTCGTGCAGTGCGAGGGCGAGCCCCCGCAGTTGCGCCACCTGCCACTGCTCGAAGCTGTCGGTGGGGGGCGAGAGCGTCTCGGTGACGGTCGCGATCGGAATGCGCGCGCCCCGCGCGAGCGCGTTCAGGCGCTGTACCTCTGGCGTGGCGTTCTGGGTGTTGTAGAGCCACACCTTGATCTCGTGGCCGGTGATCTGGCGCTGTGCGGTGCCGGCGTCCTGGGCCGTCACCTCGGTGCCCTCGCTGATCGCATTCATGAAGCTCGGAGGAGTGACCAGGCGCAGCCCGAGCGCCGGCGCCAGCGGGGCAAAGATGCTCTCCGAGGCACCCACCGGGACGCCCGCGTAGCGGGCCTTGATCCGCGCGATCAGCGCGTGGTAGCGCGCCAGGCCGAGGCGCTCGAACAGCGCGTGGCGCTGCGCGAAGTAGCGCTCGTCTTTGGGATCGAGCTTCGTCAGGTCCGCGGTGATCGCGCTGGCGACGAGCTCGACATCGGTGGGGTCATACCAGCGGTGGGAGTTCTTGCCCTGCCCCAGCGCGAGCAGCCCGCCGACGTCGAGCGCGACGCGGCGGGCTGCCGAATCGGCCGCAAGCAGTTTCGGCGCCCAGGGGTCGTAGCCGACTCCGTTGACGATCGTGAGCTGGGCGAGCGCCAGCGTGCGGGCATCGGCCGGGGTCGGCTCGTAGGCGTGCGGGTCCTGCGCGGGGTTGACGATGATGCTCTGCACGCTTGTCCTGGTGCCGCCCAGCTGGGACGCGATGCTGCCCCAGAAGTTCTCTGCAGCCACGACGCGGACGGCTCCCCCGGGCCCGGGAGATGCCCCGACGCCGCAGCCGGACAGCAGCAGCGCGAGCGTTGCGAGCAGGCTGCCGGCGAGCGGGCACCCAATCGCGAGCGAGCCGGCGCCGCTGAGCGGGTGCGTGCTGTCCCTGGCGTGCATCGGGCGGATAATCTACAGGAGAATGGGATTGAGTCCCATTCGTGTTTTGTGCGAATTGCACGCTACGCTTCTACCGGATGTCATCGACCGACAGATCGAGCTGGAGCGAGCACGTCCGCGGCGTGCTGACCAGCGCCGGCCGGGGGCGGGGCGGAGCACGAGAACGGATCGTCGAGCTGCTGGCGGCGGAGCCGTGCGCGCTGAGCGCGGTGGAGATCGAGGAGCGACTCAGAGAGCAGGGCCGCCCCACCAGCCGCGCCAGCATCTATCGCGTGCTCGACCTGCTGGTCGAGCACGGTCTCGCCGAGCGCCTGACGGTGGGAGACGGCCAGGCCCGCTTCGAGCGCACCCATCCCAGCGGCGCCCACCACCACCACCTTGTCTGCGAGCAATGCGGATGCCTGGTCGCGTTTCACGACCCCGGGCTCGAACGTGCGATCGACCGGCTGTCGGAACGCCTCGGCGTGCGGGTGCAGAGCCACGACGTGCTGCTGCACGGCGCGTGCGAGCAATGCGGTTAGCCCGCTAGAGCGTGGTGCCGAAGGCGAGCTGTCCACGAGCTGGTCGCCGAGCTCGACCCGGTTACCGCCAGCCACGAGCATGATCGGTGAGCCGGAGCTTCTGTGGACGCCCTCGAGCGAGCGGATCGAGCGCGCGACGATCACCCGATACGCAGCGTGGCTGCGACAGACCCACGGACTGCGCTTCGAGGACTACGAGGCGCTTTGGCGCTGGTCGATAGGTGACCTGGAGGCGTTCTGGGCCTCGATCGCGGCGTTCTTCGACGTACGGTTCGACACGCCGGCCGCGCGGGTCTTGGGCAACCGCGAGATGCCCGGCGCGGAGTGGTTCCCCGGTGCGCGCTTGAGCTACGCCGAGCACATCTTCCGCGGCAAGCGCGACGACGACGTGGCGCTGGCGCACGCCTCCGAGCTGCGGCCGCTCGGCGAGTGGACCTGGGGCCGGCTCCGAGCGGAGACCGCCCTGATCGCCGGCGGGCTGGGGGAGCTGGGCGTCTCTCGGGGGGATCGAGTCGTCGCCTACATGCCGAACATCCCGGAGACCGTAGCGGCGTTTCTGGCGTGCGCGTCGATCGGGGCGACCTGGTCCTCGGCGGCCCCCGAGTTCGGCGCCCGCACCGTGATCGATCGCTTTGCCCAGATCGAGCCCAAGGTGATGCTCGCCGTCGACGGCTACCGGTATCGCGGCAAGGATTTCGATCGCCGCGCTGTCGTGCAGCAGATCGCCCACGAGACCCCCTCGCTCGAGCGGGTCGTGACGCTGGGCTACCTCGACGGCTCGGGGTGGGAGCCGGGGTTCCCGTCAGCCGGCGCAGAGTTGACCTTCGCACCGCTGCCGTTCGCGCACCCATTGTGGGTGCTCTACAGCTCGGGGACGACCGGGCTGCCGAAGGCGATCGTGCACGGTCAGGGCGGGGTCCTGCTCGAACACCTGAAGAAGTGCCATCTGCACCTCGACGCGCACGCCGGCGAGCGGTTCTTCTGGTTCTCGACGACCGGCTGGATGATGTGGAACCTGCTCGTGGGCGTGCTGCTCACCGACGCTGCGATCGTGCTCTACGACGGCGATCCCGGCTATCCGGATCTCGGGATGCTGTGGGACCTCGCCGAGCGGGCACGGATGACCTGCTTCGGCACGAGTGCGGCGTTCATCTCCTCGTGCATGAAGGCCTCCCTGGCGCCGGCGGCAGGTCGCGATCTGAGCGCGCTGAAAGCGGTCGGTTCGACCGGCTCGTCGCTCTCGCCGGAGGCATTTCGCTGGGTGTACGACCAGCTCAGCGACGACACGTGGCTGTTCTCCACTTCGGGCGGGACCGACATGTGCACCGCGTTCGTGGGCGGCGTACCCACGCTGCCGGTGTACAAGGGGGAGCTCCAGGCCCGCTCCCTCGGGGCGGCCGTGGAGGCGTGGGACCCCGACGGCAAGCCGTTGGTCGACGAGGTGGGCGAGCTGGTGATCACCGAGCCGATGCCCTCGATGCCGCTGTTCCTGTGGGCAGACGCCGGCGGCGAGCGCTACCACGAGAGCTACTTCTCCATGTTCTCGGGTGTCTGGCGCCACGGCGACTGGGTCGAGATCACCTCGCGCGGGACGGCGATCGTCTACGGCCGATCGGACTCGACGATCAATCGTGGCGGCGTGCGGATCGGGACGAGTGAGGTCTACCGGGCGGTGCTGTCGCTGCCGGAGGTGCTGGACGCGCTGGTCGTCGACCTGCCGGCACGCGCCGGCTCCCAACGAGGGTGGATGCCGCTGTTCGTGGTCCTGCGCGATCGCGCGGTGTTGAGCGAGGGACTGATCGCGCAGATTCGCCGGCGTGTGCGCGAGGACTGCTCACCGCGCCACGTCCCCGACGAGGTCCGCCAAATCGCCGCGGTGCCGCGGACGCTGTCGGGCAAGCTGCTGGAGGTCCCCGTGAAGCGAATCCTCACCGGCACGCCGGCCGAGGAAGTGGTGAGCCGCGAATCGCTCGCCAATCCTGCGGCGCTCGATTACTTCGTCGAGCTCGGGCGGCGCGAACTGTGAAGCGTCACGCCCCGCCAAATCCCACGGCCGCTGCTCCATCATGGGAGGCCCACCCGCTCGCAATCGATCGTGGAGCTCGATGGATATGAGTACCATCAGGGGAGAGACTCGTTCGAGCGCGACCGCGACGCCGACAACCTCGCCGCGGGCTTGCCGACCGTGCGCGTCACCTGGGAGCGGATGAGGGACACCCCGGGAGGCCGCCCGCCTGGCCGCGATTCGCCAGAGCGGATGAGCCCTAACAGAGCGGATGAGCCCCAAACTTACGCTCCTCTCATCAACCTCTCACGGGCTTCTGATCGGCGGATGCTGTACTGAATGAGCACCGCTCAAGGGCCGTCATCGGGAGAACAATGAAAAGCCTCAATCGCATCCTTCCAATCATCGCCGGCGCGATCGCCGGCGGCGTGATCGCGCTCGCCGTGTCGGGTGGCGCCAACACCACGCACACGACGACGACCACCGTCCTGGCGCCGGCGCACGGGTCGGCGATCCCGACGTCGCTGGGCTCGAGCCACGGCCTGACCGTCAACCAGATCTACCGCGCCGCCAGCCCGGGGGTGGTGGATATCGTCGTGACTTCGCGGGGCAGTGGCTTGGGCCTGCTCGGCGGCGGGGCTCAGCAGGGAGAGGGCGCCGGCGTCGTCTACGACACCAAGGGCGACATCCTCACCGACCAGCATGTCGTCGCCGGCGCGACCAGCGTCAAGGTGACCTTCCAGGATGGGCGCACCGCATCCGCAAAGGTGCTCGGCGCCGATCCCCAGACCGACGTCGCCGCGATCCACGTCGACGTCCCGGGCTCGGAGCTCCACCCGATCCCGCTGGCCAACTCGACCGCCGCCCAGGTCGGCGATCCGGTGGTGGCGATCGGCAGCCCGTTCAGCCTGCCCGAGACCACGACCACGGGGATCGTCAGCGCCATCGGCCGCGGCATCCAGGCGCCGAGCAAGTTCACCATCCAGGGAGCGATCCAGACCGACGCGGCGATCAATCCCGGGAACTCCGGGGGGCCGCTGCTCGACGCAAGCGCCCATGTGCTGGGGCTCAACGACCAGATCCAGACGAGCTCGGGGTCGAGCAGCGGCGTCGGGTTCGCGGTCCCCTCGAGCACGGTCGCCCGGATTGCGAGCGGGATCATCGGCGGCAGTCCCGTCAAGCACTCCTACGTCGGCATCAGCCTCGATTCGACCATGTCCGGCGGCGCCCGCATCGCGACGCACCCCGATCCGTGCGGAGATCCGCCGGTGATCCCCGGAGCCCCGGGGGCCAACGCCGGGCTGCAGGCGGGCGACCTGATCGCCGCGATCAACGGACAGACGGTCAGCTCGACCGACGCGTTCATCACCACGATCGACAAGTATCACCCCGGCGACACCGTGACGCTGACGATCAAGCGCGGTGGTCAGACCCACCAGAGCAAGCTGAAGCTCGGCACCCGGCCGGGGACGGCCCAGTGCGGATAGTCCGCGCCTCTACGTCCCCGGGGCGCCCAGAGATGCAGACCTGCCGGCGCCCCGCAGCCGCAAGCGCGGGGCGCCGGGGAAAGCGAACGTCTCACGCGGCAGCGGCCAGCCGCCCGCGGCGGGCTGCAAACGTGCCGAACAGCACGCCCAGCGCGACGACGGTGATCAGCAACGGGCCGAGCACGCCGGTCCCGAACGCCCTCGCCAGCCCGTAGGCGAGCGCCCCGAAGGCCGCGGCGGCCGGGAGGGTCAGCACCCACGCCGCGACGATGTTCCCGGCCACGCCCCAGCGAACCGCCGACAGCCGCTTGGCCGCGCCGGCGCCGATCACACCGCCCGAGATCACGTGCGTTGAGGACAGCGGGTAGCCGAAGTGCGAGGAGGCGAGAATCACGACCGCGCCCGCCCCCTGGGCGGCGAACCCCTGGGCGCTGTCCATCTTGATGATCCTGGTCCCGACCGTGCGGATGATCCTCCAGCCGCCGGCGTACGTCCCGAGGCTGATTGCGGTGGCGGCCGCGACCACCACCCACAGCGGCACGTGGAAGTGGCTCGCGCTGAAGTTTCCGTGCGCGACCAGCGCGAGGCTGATCACCCCCATCGTCTTCTGCGCGTCGTTGGTCCCGTGGGCGAGCGAGAGCAGCGAGCCGGAGGCGATCTGCCCGAGCCGGAAGCCTCGGTTGACGGTCCCGGGCCGCCGGCGCCCGACGACCCGGTAGATCGCGATGATCGCCACCCCCGCGACTACGAACGCCACCACCGGCGCCACCAGCGCGGGCACCACCACCTTCCCCAGTAGCGCCTGGCCCTTGACCGCGGCGCCGCCGGCGGCGGCCAGCAACGCACCCACGAGGCCGCCGATCAATGCGTGGGAGGAGCTCGACGGCAGGCCGTAGGCCCAGGTGATGAGGTTCCAGGCGATCGCACCGATCAGCCCCGCGAATGCGACCGTCTCGGTGATCAGCCCTGCCTGGACGATCCCCGTCGCGACGGTCGCGGCGACCTTCAGCGAGATGAACGCGCCGGCGAAGTTCAGCACGGAGGCGATCCCGATGGCGGCCCGGGGTGAGAGCGCGTGGGTGGAGATCGAAGATGCGACCACGTTGGCCGTGTCGTGAAAGCCATTGGTGAAGTCGAACGCCAGCGCGGCCAGAACGACGATTACGAGCAGCAGGTTGCTGTGCATTGCTACCCGCGCCCGTCCGTTGAATCCGCGCCGACCGACCGCTCAGCTCGCCGCGCTGGCGGCCTGCGCGAGCGTCCGCTCCATCAGCTCGCGATGGACGGCGCGCGTGCGCCCTTCCCGGCGGCGCCAGCCCCCGTCAGCGTCCAGCGCCCAAGCGAACGTGTCGTCGGCCAGGCACCGCTCGAGCGTGTCGTCGAGCTCGGCGCGCAGCTCGGCGTCCTCGATCGGGACCAGCAGCTCCACGCGGGTATCGAGGTTGCGCGGCATCAGATCGGCCGAGCCGATGTAGCAACTGCTCTCACCGCCGCGGTAGAAGGCGTAGATCCGCGAGTGCTCGAGGAAGCGCCCGACCACCGAGACGACGGTGATCGTCTCGCTCACGCCGGGCAGGCCCGGGATCAGGCAGCAGATCCCGCGCACGTTCAGATCGATCCGGACGCCTGCCTGGGAGGCGCGGTAGAGAGCTTCGATGCAGCCCTGGTCGACGAGCGCGTTCATCTTCATCACGATCCGCGTGTGCTGCCCGCCCTCATGCGCGGCGATCGTCTGCTCGATCTGCTCCAGCAGCGGTCCGCGCATCGACCCCGGAGCCACCAGCACCTTGCGCTGGCGCTCGGGATGGCCGTAGCCGGTGAGCGTGTTGAACAGGTTGGCGACCTCCTGGCCGATCTCACGATCGGTCGTGAACAGGCCGAAGTCCTCGTACAGTCGCGCGTTCTTGGCGTGGAAGTTGCCGGTCCCGATCATCACGTAGTGGCGCACGCCGTCACGCTCGCGGCGAACCACGAGGATCGCCTTGGCGTGGGTCTTCAGGCCGGGGATGCCGTGGACGACGTGCGCGCCCACCTCCTCCAGCGCGCGTGACCAGTGGATGTTCTGGCGCTCGTCGAAGCGTGCCTTGAGCTCGACCATGCAGACCGCCTGCTTGCCCTTCTCGGCGGCCTGGATCAGCGACGGGACCAGCGCCGAGTCGTCAGAGGTGCGGTACACGGTCATCTTGATCGCGAGCACGCTGGGGTCCTCGACCGCCTGCTTGACGAAGCGCTCGACGCTGGTCGAGAACGAGTGGTAGGGGTAGTGGACCAGCACGTCGCCGGCGCGCATCGCCGCGAGCACGTCGGGCTGGTCGTCCCCGGCGCCGGCGCTCGGCACGAGCGCCGGCGCGGTGGGCGGGGTCCAGGGGGATTGGCGCAGCTCGCCGTAGCCCTCGATGTTCGCGATCTGCCACAGATCGCTCAGATCGAGCAGCCCCTCGACGTCGTAGACCTGCACCTCGTCGACCGACAGCCACTCGATCAGCTTGGTCCGCAGCGCCGGGTCCATGCTCGCGCTCACCTCGAGCCGTACGACCTCGCCGAAGCGCCGGCGGCGCAGCTCGTCCTCGACCGCCTGCAGAAGGTCGTCGGCCTCGTCGGAGACCTCGAAGTCCGCGTCGCGCGTGACCCTGAACAGATCATGGCTGAGGATCTCCATCCCGGGGAACAGCGCGCTCAGGTGCTCGGCGATGATCTCCTCGAGTGCGATGAACGTGTGCTCGGAGATCTCCACGAATCGGGGCAGCACCTCCTTGGGAACCTTGACCCGCGCGAACACGTCGTGGTCGAGGTCGGGGTCGTGCAGCTGCACGAGCAGGCTCAGGGATAAGTTGGAGATGTACGGGAACGGACGGCCGGGTCCGACCGCGAGCGGCGTCAGCACCGGAAAGATCTGCTCGCGGAAGTGGCGCTCGATCACGCTCGCGGGAGCCCCGGACTGCCGGCAGGAGAGGACCCTGACCCCGTGTTCGGCGAGCGCGGGCCCGACGACGTCCGCGAACTGCCGCGCATGGCGGAGATCGAGCTCGCGCACCCGCTCGGCGACCGCCTCGAGCACCTGGGTAGGGGAGAGGCCGTCAGGCCCGCGGGCGTCGATTCGAGCGTCGATCTGGTCGTGGACGCCCGCGACACGGACCATGAAGAACTCGTCGAGGTTGGTGGCGAAGATCGCCAGGAACTTGACCCGCTCGATCAGCGGCAGCGACTCGTCCTCGGCCAGCTGCAGGACGCGGTCGTTGAAGTCGAGCCATGACAGCTCGCGGTTGGTGTAGAGCGCCGGGTCATCGAGCTCGAATGCCTCGGGCGCTTGCACGGCAGCGACCGCCGGGTCGCTCACGTGACTCCCTCCGTGCCCGCGATCGCCGCCAGCTCGCGCGGTCGCAGCAGCACCACCAGCTCCCCCTTGGCGACCGCCGCGAGGCTGCCCTTGCGCATCTTCGCCTGCGTCCCGGTGAGGTCGTGCAGCGCGAAGGAGAACGACGGATCGTGCCCGACCAGCAGCACGTCTTGGAGCCCCGCGGTGAGCTCGGCCACGTCGAATGGCTCGCCGGTGAGCGCGGGCTCGACCGTGACCGGCACGCCGAGCGGTTCGCACGCGAGCTGCGCCGTGTGCAGGGCGCGCTGCTTTGGGCTCGACAAGCACGCATCGATGCTCGCGCGCAGCCGCGCTAGCGCTGCTCCCGCCGCCTGCGCCTGGCGGATGCCGCGCTCGGTCAACGGGCGCTCGTCGTCTGGCACGCCATCGGCGGCCTCGGCGTGTCGCAGCAACCAGAGCATGCCCGGAACTGTACGCGGCATTCTCCCGTGCACGCGTGAAGGCGGGTGAACGGTGGATAGGGGCTCCGCCCTTCGGGCTCCGCCTGTAGGTTTGGCTGCAGTTTCTTCCCGGCTGCGGGTCAGCCGATGAGTAGCCGCCGGCCGAACACGCGCTGGAAGGCCTCGCCGTCGCCGTAGCGCTCGACGCTCCAGCGCGGCAGGGTCAGGTCGCCCGCCGCCTCGAGGTGGAGATCGACGCCGTCGCCGTTCGCGCGCAGCCTGGCCGTGCTGACGGACTGGTCACGGCCGCGCTCGAGGTGCTCGGCGAGGCGCAGGATCACCGCGCAGCGCTCGAGCAGCTCCTGGTCGTCTTCCCAGGTGAGCGGCATGATCTCATTGAGCTTTGGTGTGCCCTTGCGGTGGTAGCGGGTGATCTGGGCGATCAGCGCGCGCTCACGGGGGTCGAACCCGGGCAGCTCCGCGCTCGCGATCAGGTAGCGCGAGTGCTTGTGGTGGTCGTCGTAGGAGATCGTCATCCCGACGTCGTGGAGCATCGAGGCCGCCCACAGCAGCTCGCGCTCGCCGGGAACCGGCTCGAACAGTCCGCCGTCCACGAGCGAGTCGAACATCTGCAGCGAGAGCAGCGCGACGTGCTCGACGTGGGCCATGTCGGCCTCGTACTGGACCGCGAGGTTGCGCACCGACTCCTCGCGCACGTCGCCGAACAGCGGCCAGCGTGCCTCTCCGGCGCCGGCGAGCAGCGTGCGCGCGAGGAACACGCCCTCGCGCAGCCCCGCCTCGGTGACCTCGATCCCGTCGAAGCCGCCCAGCTCGAGCACGGCCTGCAGCGTCAGCGCCGCCGCGAGGATGATGTCGCCGCGGCCTGGCTTGATCCCCGGGACGTCACCCCGCTCGGACGCCCGCAGCGCCGCGAGCGCCTGCACCAGCTCGGCGAGCGCCTCCGGCGTGATCACGAAGCCCTGCACGCCGATGTCGATCCGGCCACCCCCACCGGTGGTCGTGCCGGCGGCGCGCTGGGCGGCGGCGGCGAGGTTGCGCACCGCCCCTCCCACCCCCACCGCGCGGGACCCGGACCGGTTCAGCCACCCCACGTCCGCCAGCGCCTCGCGGACGTGGGCGCGCACGCGCTCGAGGTCCCTCTTCCCGGCCGGGCCCGCGTCCGGAAGCAGCTGCTCGGTCAGGAGCACGGCTCCGAGCGGGAACGAGCTCCAGGCGCGCGCGCGACGCGCCGCGACCTGCACGAGCTGCATGCTGCCGCCCCCGAGCTCCAGCACCACGCCATCGCGCATCGTCGAGCTGTTGACCGCGGCGACGTAGCCATACCTGGCCTCGTCCTGCGGAGATAGGACCTCGACCTCGATCCAGCTGGCCTGGTGGGCCCTGCGCAGAAACTCGTCCCGATTGACGGCGTCGCGGATCGCGCTGGTGGCGACCGCGTGGACGTCACCCTTGGAGAGCCCGTTCGCGTGGCAGAAGCGCTCGAACACCACGAGCGTGTCGAGCCCCCGCTGGATCGCCTCCTCCCCGAGCCGGCCCGATGCTCCCATTCCGGCCCCGATCCGGACCGTCTCGTAGAGCTCGTCGGTGCGCTTCCACCACCCACCGGGCGCATATGTGAACACGACCAGGCGCCACGAGTTCGAGCCGAGGTCGATCACCGCGACCCGCCGGATGGCGCTCGCGGTGGATCCGGTCGCACGGGTTGATCGCCAGCTCACGGCTGCATGATCCGCCCAGGGGCGGACGGCTTACGTGCCCGCGGATCCCGCGCGCAGGAATCGCAATGCCGTGATCACCACCAGCGCCGTCATGATGACGGCGCTGGCTACGCACCACTGGCAGATCGCCTTGATCGTGAACAGCTCGCGGTAAGTCAGGTACATGCTGAAGCCGAACCCGATCAGCGCGACGCCGAATCCGCCGGCGCGGCCGAGCTCGCCGCGGATGCGCAGCGAGAGCACGATCGCGATGTAGCCGATCAGGCCGAGCACGGCGACCGGAATGCCGTCGAGCTTGGCCCAACGGGAGGACTGCACGGTCTCGCAGCTGCCGCTCGCGAGGCACAGCACCTTGATGCCGGCGTAGTGGACGTAGGTCAGATAGCCGGCGTCGGCGATTCCCAGCAGGCACAGGGCCAAGATCGCGAGCGCCAGCCGCCGATCGCCGCCGACCCCGCGCGAGGGCGCGCGCGCCGAAGCCGCGCCCAGCGAGGTCATGCGACCGACTTGATCGCCTGCTCGAGCTGCGGGTAGTCCGGCACCGCCGCCAGCGCTTGGGTGCCGCGCGGGCCGTGCAGGATCAGCGTGGGGGTGCCCTGGACGCCGGCCGTCCTGCCGGCGGCTTCGTCGGCCTGTACCTGGCTGACGAGCGCAGCATCGTTGCGGGCGCTCTGCCAGGTGCTGAAGTTGAGGCCCGGGACCTGCTTGGCGAGCCCTTGGAGGTAGGTCTCGTTGACGTATCCCGTGCTTTCGGGTCCCTGCTCGTGGTAGAAGAACTCGACGTAGTCCCAGAAGTGGTTCTGCTTGCCGGCCGCGAGCGCCGCGACCTGCTGGGTCTGGAACGTGGTCGGGCTCTGAGTGGCCGTCTGGAAGGCTCGGTAGTCGACCTGCACCTTGCCCCTGCGGATGTCGGTGGAGAGCAGCTGGGGGAAGCCTCCCTGCAGCGTGAAGCCCTTGCAGATCGGGCACTCGAGGTCACCGTAGTAGGTCATCGTCACGGGTGCGTGCGGGTTGCCCAGGTGCGCCCCCGATTGCGGGATCCCCTTCAGCGCGCTCTGGACGGAGGAGATCACCAGCTGCTGATCGCCCTTGTTCACGATCAGCCCGGCAGGCGCCGCGCCGCCGATCGAGAGCGCGATCGCCACCGCCACCACCGCGAGCGCCGCGATCACGACCCCGGCCACGATCTGGAGGCGCCGCACCATGCGCTCGCGTTCGCTCAGCGCCTGCTCAGCGGCCAGGCGCTCTGCGCGCGCCGCTTCCTTTTGCTCTTTTCGAGACGCCATCGGAGAGCTGAGCAGGATAGCGCTGACCGCGCGTGCCGGCGTATGGTCAGTTCGAGGAGATCTCCTCCCGGCCCCTGCGCATGCGGCGCAGGGGCCGGGCGCGCAGGCTGGCGCTCCACGCGAGCGCGATCAGCACACCGCCGGCCGCGAGTGCGGTCCACGAGACCGGGCCGGTGGAGCCGGCGCCGGAGCTGGGGGACATGGTGGTGGTCGGCACGGTCACGGCGTGACCAGAGGCTGCGGCCAGGCGCTGGATCGCGGTGACGGCGGTCGCCGCAAGCCCTGTGCCCGCGGCCGGCGCCCGGATACCGGCAAGCGCGGAGCGCTCGGCGGGGGGCGTCCCGCCGAGGCGGTACAGGCCGAGGCCGTTCGGCATCAGGACCAACAGCGGCCCCTTGTACGCGAGCGGGAGCTCCTGCCCGAGGAACTGAGCGTAGCTCTGTGGCTGGCGCCAGAGCGCGGTGATCGAGCCGAGATCGGCTGCGGAGCCGATCAGGGCCACGCGCAGCTGGTAGCCGCTGCGCGCGGCCGCTCCGAGCAGCGCGCCGAGTTGCGCCTGCTGCTTGGCGGACACGCCCGCATCCTGGGGCAGGAACACCGCCTGTGAGACGAGCACGTCGCTGGCGGGGTCGCCGTCGGCGCGCGCCGGCGGTGGGGACCAGGCCGTCACCAACGCGAGCGCGACCGTGGGCACCGCGATCCGGAGAATCAGACCGAAACGCCGGGTTGCGTGCTGGGTAGAGTTCGCCACTTGCAGATGAGAGGACGTGGGCCGGCGACCGCGGGAGTGACCGCGACGAAGTCTATGGACCGTCCACGCCGGCACACGATCGGGGTTGCGCTGGCCGGAGTGCTGATCGCGCTCGCTGCGGGTCCGCCGGTCGCCCAGGCCGACGGGCCCACCAATCCCGTCGCGACCAGCTATCTGGCCAAGGTGACCCAGGTCCCGGCCGGGCTCGAGCCAAAGATCATCGACGGGGACCTGCGGATCTGGCTCCAGGTTGTGCCGAGCAAAACGGTGGTGGTCCTCGACTATCGCGGTGCGCCCTTCGTGCGCTTCTCGCGTTCCGGAGTCGAACTCAACCACAACTCGCCGATGTACTACCTCAACCAGTCCCCGGCCGAGATCCCCCCGACGAGCCTCGGCCCGAGCACCGCGCCGAGATGGAGTCGGGTCAGCAGCGGCCACGCTTACCGCTGGGACGACGGCAGGCTCAACTCGCTGTCGAAGACCGCGCTCGCGCCGGGAACCGAGTACGCGGGGAGATGGACCATCCCGGTGCTCGTCAACGGGCGCCGGACCGCGATCGCCGGCGACCTGCTTCACGCCGAGAACCCGTCGATCGTCTGGTTCTGGCCGATCCTCGTGCTGCTCGCGTGCGTGCTGGCGTCGCGCAGGTTGCGCCGCCCCGAGCTCGATCTGGGCGTTGCCCGCGCACTCTCGTTCGCGGCGCTGGTCTCGATCGCGATCGCCGCCATCAGCTTGGAGCTGCACGGGCGACCGACGGTCGCGGTCGTTCAGTTCGTCGCGCTGGGGATCGCCATCGCGTGCGTTGCGTGGGGACTGCGCCGCGTGCTGTTTGCGCCCACGGGCTACTTCTATTTCTTCGTGATCGCGTTCGGCGCCCTCGGCGCGGCCGGCGACCTGGTCACCACCCTCGTTCACGGCTACGTGCTCGCGGCTCTGCCCGCGTTCGTGGTGCGAGCGGGGACGGTGCTCGGTCTCGCGAGCGGTGGCGGACTGCTCCTGCTCCTGGGTCGCCTCGGCGCTCAGAAGCGCGCGCGCCCGGTGCCCCGCCCCGCGCGCGACCTCGTGGCAGGGCCCGTGGGCGACGACCAGGTTCAGGCACCTGTCGCGCCCGTGGAGTGATCTGGCCAGGCTCGTGGCCCGTCCGCTGATCGCGGCGGCGTTGCTGGTCGAGGCGGTTGGGCTGTCGGGATGCGGTGCGGAGGGCCACACGGCCTCGGTGCCGGGGATCCCACGCGTCCTGCTGCTGGAGGCTCGTCCGATCGGGACCGGACCGCGCTTTCATCCGCCGGCGAGCGGTCCGGTGACCGGGCGCTGCGCTCGCCGGCTGGGAGCGCGGCGCGGCGTGCATGTCGAGCTGTTCGCCGCCAACCGGGTGGTGATCGTCGCGACAGGGATCGGCACGCGCCCGCCGCGCGCATACTCGGTGGGCCGGATATCCCGGGCCGCCTGCTACGGCGACGTGGTGACGCTCGAGCCGACGGGGGTCGTGCTGGTGCGCTCGGGGCGCCGGCCGCACCTGTCGAGCTTTTTCCGCGCTTGGGGCCAGCACCTGTCGCCCCGTCGGCTGGCTTCGTTCCCGGCGCCCGCCGGCACGCGGGTGACGGTGTTCGTGGACGGGCGGCGCTGGCCCGGCTCGCCGGGAAGCGTGCCGCTCGCCGTCCATTCGGAGATCGTGCTCGAGGTCGGGCCGCACGTCCCGCCCCACGCTTCCTACACGTTCCCGCCGGGGACATGAGCGGGCCCGCGCCGAGGCCGGGATTAAACTCCGCCGCGATGAGGTCTCGGCTCGTGCGGGTGATTGCCACCGGCATCCTCGCCTTGATGCTTGCCGCCCCGGCCGCGCGCGCGGACGGTGACCCGGCTAGCGACGTGCTGCTGGGCGAGAACGTCTTCTATCCCTACATGCCGCCCGTGTCGGCGGCGATCCAGAAGCAGCTCGACGCCGAGACCGCCGCGGCGAGCCGGGCCCGCTACCCGATCAAGGTCGCGCTGATCGCCTCGCGGGTGGACCTTGGGGTGATAACCAGCCTGTTCGGCAGGCCCCAGAAGTACGCCGACTTCCTCGATCAGGAGATCAGCTATCAAAACAGGCAGGTATTGCTGGTGGTGATGCCCTCCGGATACGGAGTCCAGGGCGTCACCCCGGCGGCGAGGGCCGTGGCCGCTTCGCTGAGCAAGCCGGCGGGCCCTCAGAGCAACGATCTCGCCCGCGCGGCGATCGTCGCGGTGGCGAGGCTGGCAGGGGCCGCTGGGCACCCGCTCAAAGGCGTCTCAGGCGGTGGGCAGTCGACGACCGGAACGGGCGGCGGATCGACGACATTGCTTGTGACGGTCCTGGCAGTCGCAGCGGTGGCGGCGGCAGCCGCACTGGTCGTTATCCGCCGCCGCCAGGCGACGGCCGGTTGAGGCCGGGGGGCGGTCCCCCG
Source organism: Solirubrobacterales bacterium (assembly GCA_003244035.1). Taxonomy (GTDB): domain Bacteria; phylum Actinomycetota; class Thermoleophilia; order Solirubrobacterales; family Solirubrobacteraceae; genus Palsa-465. The sequence continues at coordinate 21,618 of QHBV01000148.1, forward strand.
TTTCGCTGGGGTTGGAGTAGGTATACCGGCCGGCGCACGCCTGCGGCACGGATAACGTCCCGGTCGGCGGCGCTTGCAGCTCCAGTGGGGCATTGACCGCCCCCCAGGTGGTCAATGCCCCACTGGAGTCGCGGACTGCCGTGAGTGGGGCGTTGGCGGGGCGTCGGCCGGCGCGTGCATAAAGCTCACGACATCGACACGGGCAACGAACGGTGCAACAGGTTCAGCTGGCCGTGGAGGGCCCACGCGTCGTGACGACCGGCTCGACCCCCGCGGGGCCCGTCACGCTCCCAATTCGCGCTGGTGAGCGCCGCGAGCGCGAGCAGCAGCATCATCGGTCGACTCTCACGGGGCCTATCCGAGGACGCTGCGCACCAGCAGGATCGCGATCACCAGCGCGGCCACGCCGGCGCAGATCGCCAGCACCGCGGCGAGCAGCCGCAACCGGATCGCGCGGTCAGTGAGACGTGATGGCAGCGGAGCTTGCCTCATCCGTCGGCCTGGTCGAGGATCAGGGCGGTGAACGCCGGGCCGCCGTTGGGGGCGATCTGGAACGCGAGCGCCCATTTCCCGACCATCACAAGGGCGGGGGCGGCGCGCGAGTAGAGGCCCGGTTGCGTCTCGGTCAGCTGGTACTCCTGCTGGGGCATCTGCATCTCCGTGTGGTTGAAGGTCAGGGTCACGCTGGCCCCGCGCACCGGTTGGCTGTCCTTGGTGATGCGCAGCGCAAACGAGTCGGGCGCCGCCGCCTGGTTCGGCGAGACGAGCACCTGCAACACGTAGCCGGCCCGCTTGACCGTCTGGGCGACGCGGCCGGGGCCGACCGTCGCGAGCGCGGTGCTCTGCAGGGCAAACGCGGGGGGTGGCGGCGCGAGGCTCGAGAGCACGGCCGCCGCGAGGATCGCGCCGCCGACGAGCACCGCCTCGCCGCTTACCAACCGCCGCAGCAGCCGGGCCCCGGGCTCGCCCGCGGTGGGGTGCGTGCGCGCCCGGGCAAGTGCCGGCTTGCTGCGCAGGAGGTTGCCGGCGCCGAGCGCCGCCGCGGCGATCAGGATCCCGATCTTGACGAGGATCGCGACGCCGTAGCCCGTCAGCCACAGCGCGCTGAGCGTGGGTATGTGGTTGATCGTCGCCCACGTCCCGGTCCCCAGCAGTAGCGCCACGGCGACGAGCGCGACGTTCGAGAACCGCGGCACCACGAACGACAGCCCACGCGCCCGGTGCCCCGGCGGCTGGCTGTGCCACAGCACGAGCAGTCCGAGCAGGCCGCCGAGCCAGACCGAGCCGGTCACCAGGTGCAGCCAGTCGAGCCCGAGCGAGACCCCCCGCGGCGAGGTTTGGCCGGCGTGCCCGGAGGCGCCCGGAATGATCAGGACCGCCGTGGCCGCGAGCAGCGCGCCGGTGGTCGCCGCCAGCTCGGCGATCGAGCGCCGCTCGCGCCTGGGGCGGTCGAGCCACAGCGCGACCCACGCGGCGAGGCAGAACAGCGCGAAGCACAGCGTCATGTCGACGTAGCCGCGCCCGAACGCCGTCACGCGGTAAAGCGGCACCAGCGCGGCGACGTCGAAGACCGAGCGCAGCGAGTCGTTGGCGGTGGCGAAGTCGAGATAGACCGGGATCGCCAGCACTCCCACGACCGATGCGATCACGAACGCGCGCGAGAGAGCCCGGAGGTTCGTCCCCGGAGCGCGCCTGACGGCGGTCCGAGCGATCAGCAGTCGCAGCACGAACAGCCCGATCGCGCTCATCACCGACAGGAACATCACCCAGCGCGCGATCAGCAGCTGGGGCGAGGTCGCCGTCGCGCCGATGCTCGGGACCGGGAACTGCGGCGCCGGCCCCGGGTTCGGCCCGACCGCATACGTGAACGCGCCCTGCACCGGGTGGCCGTCGACCGAGATCGCGCGCCAGTAGATCAGGTACCACCCCTGCGGCAGATCCGCTCGCAACGGCGCGATCAGCGTGTCCGGGTTCGCCGGCGAGCGCTGCACCGGGCCGGTCGTCTCCTGCTGGCCCGCGGCATTGGTGACCGAGACGATCGCGAACCGCGGCTCGACCGCCTCGTCATAGGTCAGCTGGACGTTGGTGGGGGGAACGTCGAGCACCCCGCTTGCCGCGGGCACGGTCTTGATCAGATAGGCGTGCGCCGAGGCATCGCTCGGCGCCAGCACCCCGATCACGATGAGGGCCGCGACCAGCGCCCCGACGATCCGCCCCCTTCCCCCGACGATCCGCCCCCTTCGCTTCACGCGAGCTCCCTCCCGCCGGCGCCACCCCCGCGCCCGTCCGTGCCTACCAGCGCAAATCCGCCCGCCAGCAGCCCCAGCAACCCGACGATCAGCGCGATGATGCTCAGCACCGAGACGCCGCCGCCGCCGAGTGACGCCTTCGCGTCGATCGTCGGCGCCGACGCGGCCGACGCCTCAGGCCCCGCCCAGTTGACGATCGAACCGTCCGAATAGGCCTGCTGCACCTGGAACGTGTACCTCTTTGCCGAGGCCGGCTGGGCGAGGAACTGGAACAGCGAATCCTCCCCTGTCGGCGTGTGGCCGCCGGTCCACGTCACCCTCGTGATTACGGCGCTGTCACCCGAGCCGGTCTGCTGCACGTCCTGGTGCCATCCGGGCGGGGATGGCGCGAACGAGTCGATCCCGAACCCGGCCGGGACCGTCATCACGATCTTGGTGGTGGTCAGGTTGTTCTTCTCGGTTGGAACGGCAAGGCTGTAGAGCTGCAGCTTCCCGGACACTGACACCGCCGGACTGACGCTGGCGTGGGCCGACGCCGTGGCAGCGAGCGCCAGCGCGCCGGCACCGCCCACGAATGCCCAAACCAGCCCGCGCCGGCAGGCGCGGGCCATAAGCGAGCATGTGCTCATCTCGATTCACACTCCTTGCATGTATGGATGGGACCAGAGACGAGCGCAGGCCTCCGACGCTCGAGTCTCTGCTGAGAGGTGCTCTAGCTGAACGCCGGCTGCGCCGGCGGGCCCCGGCCGGCGTGCCCGCTGGCCATCGCGCCGCGCGGGCGCGAGCGGGCCTCGAGCACGACCCAGCGAAGCGAGAGCGTCGCCAGGCGTGGCCGCGGGACCGCCGTGCCGCGCAGCCGGCGCGCGACGTGGTCGGCGCTGCGCAGCAGCAGCTTGACCAGCAGGTAGACCGCCAGCGCGAACGGGAGTTGCAGCAGCAGGCCGGCGCGGAACGTGGGCGCCAGCACCGTCAGCCACGGAGACGGAGCCCCCGAGAGCCCTCGCTCGAGCAGCTCCTGCAACGTGAAGCCGAGCATCGGCAAGAGCGCGAATGCCCACGCGGGCACGGGTCGCCGGAGGCTGCGCCGGAAGCTGCCGGCGAGCACCCAGCCGACCCCGACCAGCTCCACCGCGAACAGGACCCCGAGCAGGAGCGGCAGGTATCCCGGGGTGCCCATGTAGCCGTGACCGGTCGAGAGCAGCGCGCTCAGGCGAACGTGCGCGTTCGGGTACACCCACCGGTACGCGAGCCCGTGCGCCACCTGCGAGCCCACCACCATCAGCGGGAACGACAACAGCCACGAAGCCACGCGGCGCGTGCGCATCGCCGGGATCCTACGTCACCTTCAGCGTGTACGGCGCGGTCAAGATCTGTGCGCCCTGTCGCAGCTGCAGGAACAGCCGCCACGTGCCCGGCACCGGCAGCAGGACCCCGACCGTCAGCTTCCCGGGCGCGGTCGCGCGGCCGCTGACCCGGCTCGCGGCCACCCCCGGCAGGCTCCCGCAGTTCGGCGCGTTGGGGGCGCAGATGTGGGTGTGGAAGTAGTCGAGCGAGTCCTGGTGGAAGAAGATCGCGTGCGCGAGCGCGCCGAACCAGGGGACGAAGTGCACCGGGCGGCCCTGGGGGTCGGCCACGCTGACGTTCACGAACGCCGGCTGGATCGCGTGCAGCGAGGGGTGTCCCTGGATGTCGAAGTGGTAGCCGTCGACGACCTGGTCGGGATGGAACGGCGGCAGTGCGATCGGGTGGTAGGCGCCGGCGACCTCGAGCGTGTGAAACAGCTGGAAGTTCGGCTGGCCGCCGGGGATGTTCGGGTACACGTCGACCAGCACCCTGTACGGCCCGGGTGACGGGAGCGTGACCGTCTGGCGGAGCAGGCCGTCCGGGCCGATCGGCGGGTGCTCGTGGATGATGTAGGCAAGGTCGTCGCGGACGATGATCAGGTGCACGCCCGTGTGCGGTCCCGAGCCCGTCTTGTATGTCGTCAGCGGCTTGCCGTTCGGCAGCTGGACGGTGAACGAGACGGTTGTCGCGCGGCCGGCGAGCACCGGTCCGGACGGCGCGAAGCCCGCGAGCGTGAAGACCTTCGCGGGGGCAATCGCCGGCGTGCCCAGCGTCCCGCCCGAGCTCGAGCCGCAGCCGGCCAGCCCGCCGCAGATCAGCACGCCGCAGGCCAGCACGACGCAGGCACGCAGCGCGCCCGGCGCAGCCGTCGATTCCGGGCGCCTCACCGGAGCGCCGCCTGCAGCGCGCCGGTCGCCGTGTTCACGCCGAACGCCCCCTCGAGCCGGGCCGCGATCCGGCCCCGGCGGTCGACCGTGAACAGCCACGGCTCGGTCTGGAGATGGAACGCTTGCATCTGCGGACGCAGGCCCTTGGAGGGCTGGTTGTCCACGTATACCTCCTCGTGGATGAAGGCGATGCGGTCGCCGAACTGGTGCTCGAGCGCCACCACGACGTCCGTGACCGGTCCGCACACCCGGGACATGCAGAGCTGTGGGGTTGAGAACAGCAGGGCGATCGGGCGTTTGCCGAGCACGTCCTTGAACGAGACCGCGTGCATGTCGTCGGGGGGGATGCGCGTGGTCACCAGCGCGGTGTTGCCGCCGACCGACGCGGGGGTGTCGGTGGCGATCGCCGGGGGGGCCTGGCCGACGGTCGGGATCGGCGAGGATGCCGCGACCGCGATCTGGCCGGGCGCACCGATCAGGCCGCCCTGGGCGCGAGTCAGTGCGAGCACGGTATAGGTGCCCGCATGCGGGAGCGAAACCTCGGCGGCGTAGATCGCCTGGATCCCTCCCGGGCCCTCGTTCTGCTGGCTGCGATACTGCGGCGCCACCGTCATCGGATCGGCGGGGGCGAGCAACGGGCCCTGGGCCGGGCTGCCCGGGCCGCGGGCGATGTAGATCGCCGTGGGGGCGTACACGAACGCGCCCGAGCTCGCATTCAGCGCGAACGCGAACCGGTCGGTCCCGGGCGTGAACACGCCGGTGGCCGGCCCGAGCTGCACGCCTCCCCGGGCGAGTGCGGCCAGCTGCTGGAGCGTGCGTCCTCGCGTCGCCGGGAATTGGCCGGCGCTGGGGTGCTCAGCGGCGGGAAGCTCGGAGACCGCGGGGGGCACGGAGGACGTCGTCGTGCTGGCTGCGGAGCTATGCGCCGCGGCGCTCGGTGAGGGCTTGGCCGAGGAGCCGCAGCCGGCGAGGACCAGCGCGGCGGCCGCGAGCGCAAGCATGATCCGCACGGCCTGAGCGTACACCGCGCCGATCGACGCTGCGGAGCTTGCGTGTGAACAACCTGTTACCGGACCGCGCGCGCGCCGGCTCGCGTCCTGAACCTGCATTACAGTGGCGTCATGGTGCGCGAGGCAAGCGACGCGCGGGTGGGCGGGCAGGCAGCCCCGCCGCGCTCCCAGCACCGGCTGCGGCTGGTGGTGATCGATCGCGACCCCGGCTTCGTGCAGGTGCTCTCCAACCGCCTCGCCACGCTCGGACACGAGCTGCGGTTGCTCGGGGGCGGCGTGAGCGTCGACGCGCTCGTCGCGATGCGGTTGAACGCGGTGGTGCTCGACCTCGCCGTGCTGGGCCCGAGCAACTGGGAGTACCTCGAGTGCATCTGTGCCCGACTCCCTGGACTGGCGATAATCGTCTGCACGGGTCCTTCGTCGGTCGCGCAGCGGGTGCGCGGGCTGCGTCTCGGCGCCGACGCCTGGGTCACCAAGCCGTGCCACGGCGAGGAGCTGATCTGCGTGATCGAGGCCGCGGCCCGCCGGCATCGCCGCAACGAGATGCCGCCGCTCGAGAACGCCACGAGGGTGGGGGAGATCACGATTCGCCCCGACCTCTACCAGGCATACGCCGGCGAGGCGAGCGTCGATCTCACCGCGCGGGAGTTCGAGATCCTGCAGCTGCTCTCGCAGTCCGATCGGGTGCTGAGGCGGGAGGAGATCTACGAGCGCGTGTGGGGGTATGCGATGGCCCACGGTGACCGCTCGGTCGACGTGTTCGTTCGCAAGCTCCGCCAGAAGCTGCTGACCGCGTCGCCGCGTTGGAGCTACATCCACACCCACTTCGGCGTGGGCTACCGCTTCGCGGC
>QHBV01000149.1:0-5586 GCA_003244035.1 Solirubrobacterales bacterium
ATGTTGGCGTCCAGGTGGCACTCACCGCCGAAGCCGTTGTCGGTGTTCAGCTGCACCACCGGGACGTGCAGGGTGGCGAGTCGGTCGGCGTCCATCGAGCCCTGGACGTCGCCCTCCAGCACCCCGACGCGCGTGCCGTCGGCCAGCACCGGGTGCAACGCGCGCTCCAGCAGGCTCGTCTTGCCGGCGCCCGGCGCCGACATCAGGTTCAGGACCGTCACGTCGGCGCGGTCGAAGTCCTCGCGGTTGGCCCGCGCGATCGTGTTGTTGGCGTCAAGGACATCCTCAACGACTCTCACCTTGGTGCGGTGCAAATGCTCTGCCTCCTTACATCTTCTTGGCTTGCAGGTATCTCCTGAGCTCCGGCGCCTGAGACTGCGCGATGAGGCCGATGCCCGCGAGCAGCGCAACGCCCGCGATGACTGACTTGCTCATGAATCACTCCCTTGTGGTTGACACTCGCCTTGGTCCAGAAGATCCTCGAGCAGCGACTCCAAGAGCTCCACCGCCGGTTCGATTGCCGCTGCCACCGGGGGGCTGAGCCCCATCACGAGCTCCTCGTCATCGAGGCTCGCTTCGGTCGTCGGCTCGCAGCCGAGGACCAGCACACGCGGGGGAAGGGAGCCGAGCGTGCGAGCCAGGCCGAGAACCCGCACGGGATCCATCGAATGGGCATCGAGTACCGAATCGGGGTCGACGAGATCTGGCTCGATCACGTACAGCGTGCCCGGAGGCTGCCCACGGGGCACGGCGTCGATCAGGACGGCGGCGTCGTAGTCCTCCTGCAGCTCGTAGGCCAGGTCCATGCCGCGGATGCCGAAGTCGGCCACCTTGACGCCAGCCGGCATCTCGCGTTGCGCGAGCCGTCGGGCAACCTCGACTCCGAACCCATCATCGGCCAGGAAGACGTTGCCGATCCCGGCCACGAGCACGGTGCGGGCGGACGCGTCTACCGACGGTCCCAGGGGCTCGACTTCGCTCGCCGCGAAGAAGAAGCGGTGGCCGGGCTGGCGCGCCACCCCGAGGTCACGGCCGGGATCCTCCTCGAGGACGACCGCGAGGCTGATGGCTCCCTCCATGTCCTGCTGGATGGACTCGATGACCGCTGCCTTGCCAGCCAGCGCGAGATCAAAGATGTCGCCGCCGGTCCGCGGGCGCAGACGTACCAGGCTGCCGCGGCCGACGCGCACGCCGTCCACTTCGATGGTCCTGGGCGCGCGGCCCTCCAGACCATCCCAGCCCGACGGTGGGTTCAGGCCGGCGGTCACTGCGACCGAAGACTCTCAAACGGGGTTGGCTGGCGTTCCTGTAACTCGCGGACCGTCCGCCCGTGCAGGCGCATGAGCTGCTCGGGTGACAGCGCCTCGGAGCGGTCGAGTATTTCGCGCACGCGAGGATCCGAGGCCCGTACCTCGGCCTTCTCCTCGTCGGTGAGGCTCAGGATGTTGAGAATCAGCAGCTGATCGATCTCGCCACCGTCGAACAGATCCCCCGGGCTCTCCGGAGCGATCCGGGGGTAATCCTCGAGGATGATCGGTGACGAGAGAAGCGTATGGCGCTCGTCTGCCTCGCCGACCAGCACCGGCCAGGTTCCGCGGTTCTCACACTGATCGACCGCCTCGCGCAACCCCGGTGGCGGCGCGGTCAGAGACACGAACGATCCGTTGTGCGTCCGTAGCACCGTGTGGGTTGAGCAGAACGTCCGCCGGATCGCCGCCTCGCGGGCTCCGCCGGGCCACGATGTCCGGTTCTCGATCAGGGCGGTCAGCCGGTACAAGCTGGGCGAGACCTCCTCCGCGGAGACGTGGAGCGATCCTTCCAGCGGCTCCCAGCTGCGCACGACGGCGCCCGCATCCCCCAGCGGCTCCTCAGTGATCCCCGCCTCGATCGCGATCGGCACCTCTCGACCGGCCAGCAGCTCGCTGAGTGAGATGGGATCGAGCGTCACCTCGCGCTCGATCGCCTCCTCCCAGGTGAGGTGCTGCTCGCCGTCGGCGATCAGTTCGTCGACCTCGCGTCCGTCGGAGTCGACCATCTGGCGCCAGACGACGTGCAGGAATCGCACGCCGAGGTTCACCTCCGTTTCACAATCGCCCTCGACCAGGCACTGAGTCTGCATGGTCCACGGATCGTCGCCCGCCTCACGCGCCTGCGCGTGGGCTTGGGGGAATACGCCGCCGAAGGTCCAGCGCTGCGCGTTCTTGAGTGCCGAGCGACGGTAGGGCCAGAGGACGTAGCCCTCGTAGAGCACGGCGTCGGCGATCGCCCGGATCGGGTCTTGGCTCACGGCGCCTGCTCCTGAGGGGCGAGCAGCGCATCGAGAACCGCTTCCCAGTCGGTCAGGGCGCGACGCGCACGGAAGGCGACCAGGCGATCGAACGTCTCCCGATCCAGGCGCAGCCATGCGTTGCCGGGAAAGTAGAGGTCCATCGTCTCACGCCAGACCCTGACCGGCAGGCGGTGCGCCGCCTCCGCGTTCCAGGAGATCCGGTTGATCTGCAGGGCTCCTCCGACGCCGGCGTAGAAGACCGTGCCGCTGAACAGGAGGTCCAGCGGGATCTCGCCATCCTGCAGCCCCGACAGGTACTTCGCCGCCGCCACGTCGAAGTCGTACGTGCACGGCACCAGCAGATCGATCACGGTGGCGCCCTGAAACGGAACCACGACGGCCGTGGCGTGCGTCCACAGCAGGCCGCGGAGCGTGTCTGCCCACTGGTGCGGAGCCCCGAACAGGTCGCCCAGCTGCGCCTGTTCGGCGTCGCTGTAGCCGCGCTGGGTGGCCGCGATGCGGACCTGCACCTCCAGCATCACCGAACGCACCGCCGCGCCGCCGGCGTCGATCGCCAGCGAGAAGCGCAGCGTGGGCGCGGCGGCGTGGGGCAGAGGCTCGCACCCGAGCACAGTGAAGCTGAGCTCGGGCGCGCCCGAGCTCAGCGCCGCGCCGAGGGGCTCGGGAACCGTCATGACCTAGAGCTTGGATCCGGTCACGCCGGCGGGAGGTTCGGCATCCGCTCATCGATCGGTCCGTGGGAACTCGGGTTGACCCCGGTCGCGGATGCGGCGGTCCGCTTGCCACCGGGCAGGTGACCGACCTGCTTGGCGTAGTTGCCGATCGAATTGCCCTGGTTGACGCCAGTGACATGAGCCGGGGCGTCCTGGGTCGTCTCGGGCTTGCCCGTGTTTATCACCATCGTGTCTGCTCCCTCGTGGTTAGGTCGTCAAAGAAGCGATCGATCTCGGTCCAGACCTCTTCGCCGCCGCCGAAGCCCCTCCAGCGGCTGCGGATCAGGCCCACGAGCTCGTAGCAGTCGTCGATCGGCACCAGCCAATGCTCGCGCATCTTCCGCGCGCGGCTGACCAGCAGGGCCTCGACGTCGGGCTCCAGCTCGGTCAGGATCGGGTTGTCGGCTTCGAGCTCGGTCCAGGCCTCGAGCTCGAGCAGGGACTCCGTCGGCCCGGCCGGGCTGGGATAGAACGCGCTGACGCGCTCGGCCTCCGTATTGCGGAAGAAGAACGCCATGTCGACGGGGATCCGCAGGCGGTCCCAGCGCGCGTCGTCGAGGACGAAGCCGTCGAGCCGGCGCCGGCGCGTGGGCAGCAGCCGGAGGTGACCACCACCCGCCGCCGTGGAGTCAAACAGCAGCGCGCAGGCCCGACAGGCACACAGCATTCGCCGGTCGTTGAGATCGACGAGGTGGCGATGACCCGGCGGCACGGGAGCAGCGCACATGTCGCATCGCTCCCCCGGCTCAGGTTTCCCCGCAAGCGCAGGCTGCCGAACGGGCGTCCCCTGGGCGAGCTTGGCCAGCCGGGAGGCCATAACCGTCAGAGGGCCGGTGCCTGTACGGCGACGCGGACCAGCCCGGCCTCGTCGACGAGCAAGGGCACGGGCTCCAGATGCAGTTCCGGCGCGTCCAGGCAGCGGCCGGCACGAACCACGTCATAGCGGTGGCGGCAGTGCGGACACGTCAGCTCGGCGCCCACCAGCCCGGCGCTCTCCAACGAGCCACCCGCGACGGATCCCCGGCAACCGGGACACTCGGGCAGATAGGCATACGGGGTTCCGTCCTGGAGGCGCAGGAAGAGGACCCGTTCGCCAGCAATCTCCTTGAGCAGGAGGCCTCCGGCCAGGAGCTGGGGCAGGGACCCGGCGGGCGCCCAGGCAGCTTCGGGTGCAGCCGGTCCCATCACCTCGATCTGGAGCAACGGTGAGGCGGACGGTGCCGCCGGCTCCGCGGCCTCGTCCTCGGCCTCCACGCGCTCGACATCCGGCGCCGCCTTGAGCACCGCGTCCTCGATCGCCAGCTTGAGCGTCATCGCGGAGGCGGGGCAGCCCTCGCAGCTGCCCCGCATCCGTACGGTGGCCACCCCGTCGGCCACGCCGAGCAGCTCGACGTCCCCTCCGTGAGAGCCGAGATACGGACGCACGCCGTCCAGCGCCGCGCTCACCCGCTCCTCGATGCTGACGGGATGCAGCCCATGCAGCAGCAGAACATGCTCCACCAGCTCGTCGGCGGCCAGCGCGGTCGTGCAATCCTTCCCGACCTGCTCGACGATCCGCTCCAGGCTCGCGCCGTAGAGCTCGAGCACTGCCTGGACGGTCTCGAGCGCCACGTCGCGCGCAGCCGGGTCCGCGAGGGACTCCAGCTCGCCCAGGAGCCGCTCCACCCGTCCGATCAGCTCACCGTCCTCCATGCGTTCAGCCGCCGGGAGTGTGCTGACTGCCGAACATCGGCGAGTGCACCTGCTTGAGCGTCTTGCCGTCGCCCAGGTACATGTGCACGCCACACGGCAGGCACGGATCGAACGACCGCACCGCTCGCATGATGTCGATCCCGCGGAAGTTCTCCGCATCGTTCTCCTCGAAGATCGGCATGCCCGTGACCGCGTCCTCGTAGGGCCCGGGGGTCCCGTAGGAGTCAGTCGGACTGCCGTTCCACGGCGTCGGCGGATACGGGTGGTAGTTGGCGATCTTCTTGTCCTTGATCACCAGGTGGTGCGAGAGCACGCCCCGCACCGCCTCGTGAAAGCCGCACCCGATCCCCTCGTCGGGCACCTCGAAGTTCTCGAACACCTTGGTGTTGCCCGATCGCACCTCCTGCAGCCCCTGATCGACGAAGTGCAGCGACATCGCCGCCGCGTAGGCGAGGAAGTAGATGCGCGACCGGTTGCGTTCGATCGCGTTGGACCACTGGGGGATCTTCCACTCGAACTCAGCATCCGGCGTATTCGGCGTCTTGGGCAGCTGGATCTTCACGCTCTGGCCCGTCGACTGCACGAACGGGGTCTGAACCTTGCCGGCCAGGGCCGTCGCCCACAGGCGGGCGATCGGGCCGCCGCCGGTGTCGAGGGCGAGATAGTCGCCGGTGCGCTTGTCAAACCACCGCGGGCTCATCACCCAGGAGTAGTTGCCGCCTTGGAGGTCGCGCGCCTGCGGCTTGGGAATCGTGGTCTGGTTCCACGGATGGCGCTTGTCGACGGGATTGCCCAGCGGGTCCTTGTCGACGAACGTGTGCTCGTTGGCCCAGTCCTCGTAGTAGGAGGAGCCCAGCAGGATGCGGATGCCGAGGTTGATGTCGACGAGGT
>QHBV01000149.1:5675-5797 GCA_003244035.1 Solirubrobacterales bacterium
TGCTCGGGATTGTTGAACGCGCCCCAGCAGCCGAGCAGGATCCGCCGGCGGCCGACCTCTTCATATCCGGGCATTGCCTCGTAGATGAAGTCGAACACATCGTCGTTCATCGGCACGGCCTT
>QHBV01000150.1 GCA_003244035.1 Solirubrobacterales bacterium
CCGCAGCCCGAAGGCGACGTTCTCGCTGACGCTCATGTGGGCAAACGCGGCGTAGTGCTGGAAGACGAACCCAACCCCGCGGTCCTGGGGGCGAGTGTCGGTCATTTCGGCGCCGTCCCGCAGGACGGAGCCGGTGTCGGGGACCTCCAGGCCGGCGATGATGCGCAGCAGCGTCGACTTCCCGGAGCCGCTCGGGCCCAGCAGCGCGGTCAGCGAGCCCTCCGGCACCTCCAGCGTCACGTCCCTCAGCGCGCAGAAGTCCCCATAGCGCTTGCACAACGACTGCACATCGATCCTCATCGGCCCCGGTGCCTCCGGGGGCCGAGCACGGTCATCGCGAGCAGCACGCCCAGAGACATCAGCGCCAGGAGCGTCGCCGCGGCGTAGGCGCCGCTGATCCCCTGGCTGCCGATCTGCGAGTAGCGCTGCGCCACAAGCAGCGGCAGCGTCAGCGTCGAGCCCGCGACGTTCGAGGACACGACGCTGACCGCGCCGAACTCCCCCAGCGCCCGCGCGGTCGTCAGCACAACGCCGTAGATAACGGCCCAGCGGATGCAGGGGAGCGTCACTCGCCAGAATGCCTGCCACGCCGAGGCGCCGAGCGTCGTCGCCGCCTGCTCCTGCTCATCGCCGAGCGCCCTGAGCAGGGGCGCGACTTCGCGCACGACGAACGGCAACGAGACGAAGATCGTCGCGAGGACCATGCCCGCCGGCGCGTAGATGATCCGCACCCCGCGGCTGATCAGCCAGTCGCCGAACCACCCCGCCCGCCCGTACACGAGCACGAGCGCGAGCCCGACGATCACCGGCGAGACGACGAACGGGACGTCGATCAGCGCGTCGAGGGTCCGGCGCCCCCGAGTGCGACTGCGCACCAGCGCGAGCGCGCAGCCGACCCCGAAGACCGCGTTCAGCGGCACCGCGATCGCGGCGGTCGTGACCGTCAGCCAGAAGGCGCTGATCGCGGCGGGCGTGGTGATCGAGGACCACACGGCGCCAAGCCCGTGCGCAAAGGTGCGCGCGAAGATCACCCCCAGCGGCAGTAGCAACAGCAGCCCCAGGTACAGCAGCGCGATCACGCGCAGCGAGATCGTCGCGCGCCGGCTAACCAGCACGGGGCGCTCCCACTCTGCGCAGGGCGAGGAGCACCAGCAGGGAGATCGCCAGCAGCACGACCGAGAGCGACGCCGCGGCCCGCGGTGCGTCGCTCTCGACGTCGGCGAAGATCACGATGCTCGCGATCTGGACCTTGCCGGCTAGCAGCACCAGCGAGCCGAACTCCCCCACCGAGCGGGCGAACGCGAGCGCTGCGCCTGAGAGGATCGCCGGGCGCAGCGCCGGAAGCACGATTCGCCGAAACGTCGTCGCGGTGCCGGCCCCGAGCGAAGCCGCCGCCTCCTCGGCCTCACGGTCGAGCTCGATCAGCACCGGCTGGACCGCCCGCACGACGAACGGAAGGGTCACGAACAAGAGCGCCAGCAGCACCGCGCCGCGCGTGTACGCGAGGTGCACCCCGACCGGGCTGCCCGGGCCGTACAGCGCCAGCAGCGTCAGCCCGGCGACGATCGTCGGCAGCGCGAACGGAAGGTCGATCAGCGCGCCGAGCACGCGCTTACCGGAGAACTCGTCGCGCACGAGCACCCAGGCGACGAGCGTGCCGAGCACCGCGCCGATCGCGGCGACGAGCACCGACGCCACGAGCGTGACCGCGAGCGCGCTCAGCGCGACGCTGCCGGTAACCGAATCCCAGAATCCGCTCGGGCCCTGGGAGGCCGCCTTGACCGCGACCGCGGCGAGCGGGAGCAGGACGATCACGCTGAGGTACAGCGTCGCCGCGCCGAGCCCGAGGCCGCCGCGGCCGGGGCGCACGCTAGCTCGAGGCAGTGGGCACCCCCGCCGCCTGCTCGATCTTCGTCACCACGCCCGTCGAGGGGGCAAAGAACGTCTTGACCACGCTCGTCCAGCCACCGAGGAAGCCGACGGTGAACAACTGCGGCGGGGCCGGGAACTCGCTCGCAAACCGCTCCAGCACCGACGCCACCACCGGGCGGTAGCCGTGCTGCGCCCAGATCGCCTGCGCCGCGGGCGTCCACAGCCAGCTCACGAATGCCTTCGCCCGCGACTGGTGCGAGCTTTTGCTCGTGACCGCGATCGGGGTCTCGATCAGGATCGTCTGCTTGGGAACCATGTAGTCCAGCGCGATCCCCTTCTGCCTGGCGGCGATCGCCTCGCTCTCGTAGGAGATCAGCACGTCGCCCTTGCCGCCGGTGAACGTCTGCAGGGCCGCGCGTCCGCTCGAGTCCTGGACGCTCACGTGCTTGGCCAGCAGCGTCTTCAGATAGCTCTGCGCCTGCGCCGGCGTCCTGCCCTCCTTCAGCTCGGCCCCGTAGGCGGCGAGTATGTTCCAGCGGGCGCTGCCCGAGGTGGAGGGGTTTGGCGTGATCACGTCGACGCCCGGCTTGATCAGGTCGTCCCAGCCGGTGATGTGCTTGGGGTCGCCCTTGCGCACGACCAGCACGACGACCGAGTCGCTGACGATCCCGTGGTGCAGATTGGCGTCCCAGTCGCTCGAGACGATTCCGTCCTTGGCCAGGCGTGTGACATCGGGCGTCGTCGAGAATGCGACCACGTCCGCCGGCTGGCCGGAGTCCACCGCGCGGCTCTGTGCGCCCGAGGCGCCGTAGGACTCGCTGAAGCGCACGCGCCGGCCTGACGGCGTCTGCTGATAGCGCGGAATCAGTGCGTCATACGCCGTCTGAGGGGTCGAGTAGGCCACGAGCGACAGCTGCGGGCCGCCGCCGGCCCCTCGTGCCCCGGACGCGCCGCTCGTTGCATCGGACGAGCCCCCACAGCCGGCCACTGCGGCCGCGCCCGCCAGCGCGCCCGCAGCGATCACGCTGCCCTTCAAGAAGATTTGTTTGTCTATCATCTTTATAAGAATACATATCCTCTCGCACTATGTCGGGTGAGTTTGTTGGGATTGCATTCCCGCTAGGCTCCGGCGCCGTCGATGCGGTTCTTCGAGTACGAATCACGAGCGATCGTCGCCAGGGCCGGGATCCCAGTCACCAAGCACGGTCTCGCCAAGTCAGCCGGCGAGGCACGACACATCGCCGAGCAGATCGGAGGCCCGGTCGTGATCAAGTCACAGGTGCTGACCGGCGGCCGGATGAAGGCCGGCGGCGTCCAGTTCGCCGACACCCCCGAGCAGGCCGAGCGCCACGCCGAGCACGTACTCGACCTCGAGATCGGCGGCCACGTCCCGCGGGGCGTGCTGGTCGACTCCCGCGCCGAGGTCGCGCACGAGTACTACGCCGGAGTCGTGTGGGACGGACTTCGCAAGCGGCCCGTGATGCTGTTCAGCGACATGGGCGGGATCGACATCGAGGAGGTCGCCGAGCGGCACCCGGACCACGTCGCGCGGGGGCACTTCTCGACACTGCGCCCGTTCTCCGACTGGCAGGCCAAGCAGGTGATCGCCTCGCTCGGGATCAGCGGCTCGGCTCTGAACCGTCTCACGCCGATCCTCGCGCGGCTCGCGCGGCTGTTCCTGTCCTACGACATGACGCTTGCCGAGATCAACCCACTGTGCGAGCTCGCCGATGGTTCGTTCATCGCGCTCGACGCGCACATGGAGATGGAGAACGAGGCCCGCCCCCGCCAGCAGGCGCTGCTGCACGAGCTCGGGGTCGGCGACGAGGAGACGCGGGCGGCGCGAGAGCCGACTACGTTCGAGCTCGCGGGCGAGCAGGTCGACGCCCAGGATCATCGCGGCGTCGCCGGCAACGTGACCGAGTTCGACGGCAACCTCGGGCTGGT
>QHBV01000151.1:0-15730 GCA_003244035.1 Solirubrobacterales bacterium
CTCGTAATGAAGGGGTCCCCGGTTCGAGTCCGGGCGTCGGCTTTCACGAGAAAGTCTTGCCCAGGGCCGGTTTCTGGGTTTCTGGCGAAACGTTCGCCCACATCGACAGCGGCGAAACTCGCTTCGAGGGTACATCCGGGGTACGCGAGCTCTCCGGATGCCCGCTCAGTCCGCTCCGCGCGGCGGCCAACTGCCCGCTCAGATCGACCGGCGTTCGGCGTGCCGACTTCGGCGTGAGCCTGCCGTCTGGGCCGATCGTCCTGTGAAAGCTCGTGGCCTAGCTTCGCGTTTAAGGGACAGGCTCACGGCGGGCCCCTCGGCTGCGCGGCGCCGGAGCGTTGATACGTCGGGACTAGCCCGAGTGGCGACGAGGAGGTCGGCTCAGCCGCCATGCGCGGAGTTCTGCTTTACGCGGCGCGCGGGTTTGGGCGTGGTCGGCGTCGCGGGGCTAGGTTCGAGAGGCACAGCGGTCAGGAATCGTTGCGCTGCTCGGAGCGTCAGCGCCGAGGCCTGCATTCACTCCGGGGCGCTCGCTTTGCGTGGTTGCTGCGTGATGCGCTCCTGAGGCCGGTATCCGGTTGTGCTGAGGCGCACCGAATTAGCGTTCATCGGCATCCCGCTGCAGTCGGCCTACTGCTCCTCGAAGTCTGCCTGTCGAGGCTTCTTCGAGTCGACCCGGGCGGAGTTGATCCACGAGGGCAGCCATGTCCGGATGAGCATGGTCCACCTGCCGGCGGTCAACACCCCCCAGTTCGACTGGTGCCAGACCGCGATGTCGCATCATCCGATGCCGGTCCCGCCGATCTACCAGCCCGAGATTCCGGCCAAGTTCATTCTCGACGCGGCGCTGGACGGCCGGCGCGACAAGATCATTGGGTCGTGGAACAAGATGCTGGTGCTCGTGGCCAAGTTCGCCCCGGGGCTGGGTAACCAGTACGCGGCGATCGGCGCTTGGCAGGCCCAGCTGACCCAGCAGACGATCAGCCCCGATCGGCCGGTCAACCTGTATCAGCCTGCCGATGACGAGAACGACCACGGGGCGCATGGGTCCTTCGATGACCGAGCGGGAGGCGTCATGGACCCGAGCTTTTTGAAGTCGTTGCCCAAGACGGCGAAGACCTTCTGTGTGGCGGTGGCGCACACCGCGAAGTACAAGAAGCTCGTTTGGGAGAACCAGCAGCGGCGGGGTTAGCCGAGTGCGGACGCTCAGTCGACAGCCCGATCTTCACAGCTGCTTAGCAGCGGCCCGGCGGGGAAGGAGGGTCAGCGTCGCGCGAGTGCCTCGTAGCGCTAGCAACCAGCGCGGGGAGCGGGGTGTGGCGAGGTGATCGTGTTGACGGTCGCTCGCGCGGCTTGGGGCGCCGTGCTGTTGGCGGCCCCCCGGATGGTCATGGCCCTGATTAGCCAGAGGCCGGCTGGCGTCCGCAGCCGACTGGTGGCCAGGCTGCTCGGGGCACGTGACCTGGTTCAGGCGGTCGTGCTGGCGCGCGATCAATCGCGGCCGACGGTCGCGGCGGGGATTGCGGTCGACGCGTTGCACAGCTCGACGATGCTCTGCCTGGCGATCCGCCGCCCGGAATACCGTCGCGGCGCCCTGTTCAGTGCGCTGATCGCCGCCTGCTTTGCGATCAGCGGCGCTCAACGCGCCAGAGCAGACGCATGAGCGCCCACCAGCCGCCCGCGGGCAGCGCCCGAGGGTCGGTGGCGTCCCGCGACCAGGCATCGGTCAGGGAGGTCGATCGCCAGCAGCTGGTGTCGAGCTGCCGCTCGGTGCTGGAGCGCAATTGGCGGGAGGGAACGCGTGGTGCGCGGTCATTCTCATACACCGCACCGAGCCCGGGACGCTATTCCTGGCAGTGGTACTGGGACTCGTGCTTTACGGCGATCGTCTGGAGGCGGTTCGACCGCGATCGGGCGCGGGCGGAGCTCTCGAGCCTGCTCGCGGCGGCCACGCCGGATGGGTTCATCGGTCACACGATCTTCTGGGGAGAGCCGGTCGACCGGATGCGACGGCTGTTCTACAACGTCAACTCTCGCTCGGACTTCATGACCAGCACGATCCAGCCGCCGCTGCTGGCGTGGGCGTGGCGAATCGCCGTCGGCGACCCCCGCGAGGTCCCCGCGATCGGCCGGCATCACGACCAGGTGCAGCGCGAGCGAGACCTCGACGGGGATGGGCTGATCTGGATCCTGCAACCAGACGAATCCGGGCTTGATGCTTCACCCAAGTTCGACTCCGCGTGGGGTTGGCGGGCGGACGGCCTGCCGGGGTTCCCGCTGCTCGTCGCTCGCAACCGTCGCCTGGACTTTGACATCCGTCGTGTCGAGGCGGCCGGCGGGATCGTGGTCTGCGGGACCACGACCAATGTTCTGCACAACCTGTCGCGCCTCGCGCTGGGGCGGCCGTCGATCACCCCGATTCTGCTCGAGCGCCTGTACCACGAGCGCACGGGCCTGTTCCATCAGTTGGTGCGCTCAAGGCGCTCGAGCCGGCGCAACCAGCCCCATCGGGTCGTGACCTGGTCGGCGCTGTCGCCGCTGGCGCTGCCCGACCTGCCTGAGGCGATCGGCCGGCGACTGGTGGAGGAGCATCTGCTCGATCCCGCCAAGTTCTGGCTGCCTGTCCCGCCTCCCTCAGTGTCAGCGAGCGAGCGGAGCTTCTCGACCCGGGACCGTTTCCTGTTTTTGCGTCGCTACTGGCGCGGACCGACGTGGATCAACGCCGCCTGGCTGCTGTGGCTCGGACTCCGCAGGCTCGGCTACAACGAGCCGGCTGACGAGCTCGCGCGGCGGGTGATGCGTGCGGTGGCCGCCGCCGGGTTGCGCGAGTATTACGACCCGATCACCGGCGAGGGGATGGGCGCCCGCGACTTCTCGTGGTCCTCGCTGATCGTCGAGCTTGCCGAGCCAGAGCCCAGCGCGGCTAACAGCCACCTGTGAGCGGGCACCGCTGACCGTGAGCATCCATCTCGGTTCGGCGGGCTCTTTGGGGTGCGGCGCGATCAGTGCTCGGCGCGAGACCGTGGTTGCGCTAGGTGCCCCGGAGCTTCTGATCAGATGAGCCACACGATCACCCCGCCGGGCGATCACGCTCGAGCGGGCAAGCCGGGGGTCTCCGAGCGGGGCACGTTGGCGATCCTCGGGTTCCCAACCTTCGGGCTGGCGCTGTCGATCACGATGGTGTCGACCTATCTGCCCAAGGTGGCGCGTCAGTTCACGGCATCGACCACAGTGATCGGCGTGATCGTGGGTGCCGAGGGTCTGATGGCGCTGTGGGTTCCCCTGGTCGCGGGCACGTGGTCAGATGGGGTGCGCTCGCGGCTGGGCGGCCGGTTGCCGTTCGTGCTGGCCGGGGTTCCGGTCGTTGTGGGTGGTTTGGTGCTGATGGCGTTCGTGCAGTCTTTGGCGGCGTTGGCGCTGGCGGCGGGCGTGTTCTTCGTCGGCTACTTCGTCGCCTATGGTCCCTATCGGGCCTTGTATCCGGACCTCGTCGAGGATCAGGTCACGGGCCGCGCGCAGAGCATCCAGGCGCTGTGGCGCGGCGCCGGCACCGGGATCGCGTTAGTGGGAGGCGGGGTGCTCTTGTCGATCGGCCGGCCGGTCCCGTTTCTGTTCGCCGCCACGATCCTGTTGCTCGTGGTCGGAGCGTTCGCGGCTCTGCTGGTCCGCGGCGAGCTGTTCCGTGCCCCCTCAACGTCTGTCCACGGGATCCGTCGGACCGTGCGCGAGCTGGGGCGGATGCTTGCCAGCGAGCCGCGGCTGCGATCGTTCTTGGTCGCCAACGCGCTGTGGGAGCTCTCGCTGGCGGCGCTGAAGACCTTCGTGGTGCTCTATATCACCGAGGGTCTCGGGAACAGCCTCAGCACTGCGTCGCTGATCATCGGCGCGGGGGCTGTGTTCGTGCTGATCTCGGCGGGTCTGAGCGGCAAGCTCGCCGACCGGTTCGGCAAGCCGCGAGTGATGTTCGTTGCGCTGGTCATCTACGCCCCCGGGCTGCTCCTGCCGTTCCTCTCGCACCTGCCGGTCCTGCTGGCGGCGATCCTGCCGGTGGTGGCGATGGGCGGGGGAGTGGTGATGACGCTGCCCTACGCTGTGCTTATCCCGATGATGCCCGAAGGTCAGCACGGCGCGCTGACCGGTTTGTTCAGCCTCACCCGTGGACTCGGGACGGTGCTCGGGCCGCTGGTGGCGGGTATCGCGATCCAGGTGCTGCGGCCCCCGTTCTCGAGCACGCATGGCTACCAGGCGATGTGGCTGGTCTGCAGCGCCGCGATTGTCCTGAGCATCCCGTTCAGCCGCCACCTTCTGCAGCAGCCCCCCGCCAGCGGCACCACCCAGAGCAGGGGCGGATGACCGTCGATCCGATGTTGAGCTCAGGATCATGTGGTGTGTCGTCGGGCTCCGCGGGGTAGTGTTCCTGACCGGCACCGGCGAACGTGCGCCCACGCATCCGATCTTCCATTCCTGAGGACAGCAGGCTTCCGTGTTGAGCTCCCGAACAGGCGGTTTTGCGCCTCTTGGCGCTTATGCGCTGCTGGGTGACCTGCGCGCGGCTGCCCTGGTGGCTGCTGACGGCGCGGTCGACTGGCTGGCTCTGCCGGCGCTTGATGCGGCGCCGGTGTGCGCGGCCTTGCTCGATCCGGTGGGTGGCGGCTCGATCAGCCTGGCGCCTACGGTGCCCTATGAGGTCAGCCGTCGCTACCTACCGGGCACGATGGTGCTGGAGACAACGTTCACAACCGCGGGGGGGACGGCGCGGGTCACCGATGCGCTCACCTTCGGGGCGCTGGGGGCGCTGCCGTGGACTGAGCTGGCCCGCGTAGTGGAGGTGCAGGATGGCGAGGTGCCGCTGGCCTGGGAGGTGCATCCAGGTCACTGCCTGTCGGCGGACAAGCGCCCGTGGGCGCACCTGCGCGAGCAGGTCCCGATGCTGCTGGTCGGTGACTACCACCTCGCGGTGGTCGCCGACGGCCTGGGAGAGCCGGTGCTCGGAGACGACCGGATCACCGGCCACGTGCTGGTCCGCGCTGGAGAGCCCGGGCTGCTCGCCGTGGTCGGAACCGAATCCGAGCCGATCCATGTGCCCCACGCCCACGAGATCCGCCAGCGCGTCGGCTGGACGGCCGAGACCTGGCGGCATTGGTCAGACCTGATTACTTATCGCGGTCGATGGCATGAGCTGGTGCTGCGCAGCGCTTTGGTGCTTAAGGCGTTGACGTTGAAGTCAACCGGCGGGATCGCCGGGGCGGCGACTACTTCGCCACCGGAGCAGCCGGGGGGTGAGCGTAACTTCGATTATCGCTTTGCTTGGATCAGAGACTCATCGTTCGCGCTGGACGCGATGAGCCGGCTCGGGCTCTCGGAGGAGCTGCATGCAGGCGTATCCTGGCTGCTTGACGCCGTAGCGCAGGAGGCGCCCGCACTGAGGGTGTTCTATGACCTGCGCGGCCGTCCGGTGTCGGCCGAGATGACCAGCGTTCAGGATGTGCCCGGTTACCGCGGCTCGCTCCCGGTGCATGTCGGCAACGGCGCCGCCAACCAGAGCCAGCTCGGCGCCTACGGCGATCTGCTCGATGCAGTCGTGCTCTATGCCGAGCACGGTGGAAGGTTGCCTTCCGGCACGAGCACCATGCTGGGCGAGATGGTCGACCATCTGTGCGACATCTGGCCGTCGGCTGACTCCGGGCTATGGGAGCTGGGCACCCAGGAGCGCTACACCAGCTCAAAGCTCGGCTGTTGGGTAGCGATGGACCGCGCGGTGCGTCTGGCTGAGAGCGGGCAGATCACCAGTCCGCACGTGGACCGCTGGCGGATCGAGCGACAGCAGATCCGCCGCTACATCGATCAGCGCTGCTGGTCTGAGCAAAAGCAGGCGTACTCGTTCTACGCCGGCAGCGATGAGCTGGACGCGGCGGTCCTGCTGGTGGCCCGCACCGGCTTCTGCGAGCCGGGTGACCCCCGTCTCAGCACCACGATCGACGCGATCGTGGAGGAGCTCGTGGTCGCAGGTTCGTTGGTGTACCGATACAGCGGGCAGCAGGACAAGGAGGGGGCGTTTCTGGCCTGCTCGTGCTGGCTGGTGGAAGCGCTCGTGCACGCCGGACGTGTCCAGGAGGCCGAGCGGCGCTTCACCGAGTTCGTCGCTCACGCCAATGACCTCGGGCTGCTCACCGAGGAGATCGATCCGGCGAGCGGAGAGCTGCTCGGCAACATGCCCCAGGCCCTCACCCACCTCGCCGTCATCGGCGCCGCCACCGCGCTCGATGACGACTAGCCCGCTGTGCGAGGGCCCCCGTCCCCGCAACGTGAGGGATGGGGCAGCCTTGCCCACGGCTGCGGGAGAAGGACCCGGCGGTGCGTCGCCTCGAGTCCGGCTGGCAGGGGACGCGGAAGGCTCCGTCCCGAGCGTCTCGTGAGCACGACGGCTCTGGTCAGCACCCGGCATGAGTACTGGTCGTTGTTTCGGGTCTATGTGCCGATTGCCGCCGGCGTGTTCGTGATCGTCCTGGGGGTGGTCGTCTGGGCGCTGTTGCGCTATCGCCAGCGGGAGCGTGCGGCCCGCTGGTATGAGAACAATCCGGTGGAGGCCAGCTACGCCGTGCTGCTCGTGCTCGCCTCGGCGTTCCTGATGTATCTGACGTTCTCGTACGAGCATCGGGTGGACACGGTCGCCAACCGCGAGCGGCCCAGCCTGACGATCGACGTGACGGCGGCCCGGTGGGAGTGGGAGTTCTCCTACCCCAGCTATGGGATCGTGCGGCGCAGCGGAACGGTTGGGAGCCAGCCGCTGGTGGTCCCGACCAACGAGGCGATCCGCTTTAACCTGAGTTCGTTGGACGTGATCCACGCGCTGTGGATCCCGGAGCTGGAGTTCAAGCACGATGCGATTCCAGGCAGCGTGCAGAGTCTGGTGCTGACGTTCACGAGGACGGGCACCTTCGAAGGTCAATGCGCGGTGTTCTGCGGGCTGCGCCACTCCGAGATGCTCTTCAAAGCCAAGGCGGTGACACCGGCGGCGTTCGCAGCCTGGGTCCGCTCCCAAGTGCAGAGCTCACCCAGATGACCGTGCAGGCACCGCCGCGGGCACATGCCCGGACGCGCCCGGGGGGCTGGGTCGGTGCGCTGACCAGCACCGATCACAAGCGCATCGCGCTGAACCTCGCGCTCTGCTCATTGACGTTCTTTCTGATCGGCGGGCTGATGGCGTTGCTGATCCGTGCCCAGATCTCCCAGCCTGATAACCACATCGTCTCTGACCAGACCTACACCGAGCTGTTCACGATGCACGGGTCGACGATGATCTACCTGTTCGTCACGCCGATGGCGATCGCGCTGGGCATGTATCTCGTGCCGCTGCAGATCGGCGCGCATTCGATCGCGGGCGGCCGGGCGGCCCTCGCCGGATTCTGGACGTGGCTCTTTGGGGGTCTCATCATGCAGTCCGGCTGGCTGACGGCGGGTGGCTCCGGCCGCGACGGCTGGTTTTCCTATGTACCTTTGTCGGAGTCGCCGTATACGCCGGGGGTGGGGCAGGATCTCTGGACGCTCGGGGTGATTCTGGCGGTAGCGGGCATGTTCATCATGGCCGCTTGCGTGCTGGCGACGATCGCCCGCCGTCGCGCGCCGGGCATGGCGCTGCTGCGGATGCCTCCGTTCACGTGGACCGCGCTGGTAGCAGTGCTGATGGTGGTCGGGTCCTTCCCGGTGCTGATCCTGGCGATGGTGATGCTCTACGTGGATCGCACCACCACCGCGCACATCTACTCCGGCTTCAACGGCATCATCGACTACCAGGATCTGTTCTGGTTCTTCGGTCACCCGGTGGTCTACGTGATGTTCTTCCCGTACCTGGGCTGTGCGACGGAGGCGATCGCGACCTGCGCGCATAAGCGGTGGTTTGGCTACAAGGCGTTCGTGGCCTCGATGCTGGCGTTCGCAGCGCTGTCGATGAGCGTGTGGGCGCATCACATGTTCATCACCGGCGGGTCGTTCAACGAGTTCTTCGCCTTCACCTCGACGCTGCTGATCGTTCCAGCCGGGATCGAGTACTTCGACATGGCCGGCACCCTGATCGGCGGCTCACTCGTGATGCGGACCTCGATGTGGTTCGGGCTGATGTTCTTCGTGCAGTTTCTGATCGGCGGCTTGAGCGGGATCTTCGTGGCTTCGCCGGTGCTCGACTATGCGGCCAATGACACCTATTTCGTGATCGCTCATTTCCACTACACGTTGTTTGCGGGCAGCATCTTCGGGTTCTTCGCTGGCGTCTACCACTGGTATCCCAAAGTCACCGGCGTGTTCCTACGCGAGCGCCTGGGCAAGGTCCAGCTGGTTCTGATGATTATCGGGACCAACATGACGTTCTTCCCGATGTTCATCGTCGGCGAGGAGGGAATGCCGCGGCGGATCTCCCGCTATCCCCAGCATCCCGCCTGGGGAACGGCGAACCTGATCGAGTCGATCGGTGCCGGGATCATCGCGCTCGGGGTGCTCGTGTTCCTCTACAACGTGTGGCTGTCGCTGCGACAGCGCCAGCCGGCTGGCCCCGACCCCTGGCAGGGACATTCGCTGGAGTGGTGGACGACGTCGCCGCCGCCGCCGCTGAACTTCGAGGCGCCGCTGCCCCCGATCAGGTCCTATGCGCCGCTGCAGGACCTGCGCGAGCAAGCGGAGGA
The DNA here is from genome assembly GCA_003244035.1 of Solirubrobacterales bacterium. GTDB lineage: Bacteria > Actinomycetota > Thermoleophilia > Solirubrobacterales > Solirubrobacteraceae > Palsa-465. The sequence goes on from QHBV01000151.1 coordinate 8,676, forward strand.
CCGAGCCCCCGAGCGCGAACCGGCCTCGGCATGAGGGGTGGCGCGATTCCGCTGCTGGTATGGGGCTCGCTGCTGCTCGTGCTGTTGGCCCTGAACTGGATTTGGACCGGGGACGCGATCCAGGTGGCGAGCTTCGCGTTCGCAGTGTCCTCTGTCATCGGATGGGTGATTGCGCTGCTGACGAGTCGGCCGCGGGAGGCGCTGCGCCGCGGGCCACCATCGGCCTCGCGAGAGCCTCAAGCGGTCCCATCAGCAAGCTACGGCTCTGTCCTGCTGGCGGTGGGCGCGGCGTCGACCGTGTTTGGTTTTGCCTTCGGTCACTTCTTCGTCTTCTTCGGCGCGGGCCTGATGGTGGTGTCCGCGGGAGTGGTGGCCCGCGAGCTCTACGCCGAGCGCCGAGCCCGCCAGATGTGGCGGAGCGAGGGGCAGAGATGACGGCGCCGAGCCTGCCGGTCCTGCTGTGGCGCGACTGGCAGCCTGGCTGGAGCCTTGACGCTCTCGCCGCGCTTTGGGCGCTGGCGTATCTGCTCGCCACGACCCGCGTCAGCGGCTGGCCGGCGCGCCGGACGGCGAGCTTCCTGGCCGGCATCGGCTGCGTGATGCTCGCCCTGCAATCCGGCCTCGGCGCCTTTGATGATCGGATGCTGTCTGATCACATGGTCCAGCACCTGCTGCTGCTGGAGCTCGCGCCGCTACTGCTGCTGGGTGGGCGTCCGGCGATCCTGCTCCTGCGTGCCGCGCCACGCGCCAACCGGTCGGGGATCGCCCGCTGGTTCACGCGGCTCAGGCTACTGACCCGTCCGCTGGTCTGCCTGGGGCTCTTCTACGCCGTAGTGCTGGCTACGCATCTGCCTTTTTTCTACGACGCGACTCTGCGTGACAATTCCCTGCACGAGCTCGAGCACGGCCTGTACCTGACGGCGGGCCTGTTCGTGTGGTGGCCGATGCTGGACGGTGATCCGATCGTTACCCACCGGCTCAGCGGTCTGGGGCGCATGGGCTACCTGATCGCGACGATGCTGCCGATGACGCTGATCGGCGCCTACCTGTACCGGGACCCGACGCTGCTGTACCCGGCCTACGCCGCACCGGCCAGATCCCTGGGAATCTCCGCGGTGATCGATCAGCAGCAGGCCGGGGCGATCATGTGGGTGCTCGGCAGCTGCACGATGGTGGCCGCCGGCCTCTGGCAGGTGATGGCCGCTCTGGTCGCCGAGGAACGCCGGATGCAGGTGCGCGAGCGCGCGGCGGCGTCGGCCGTCCAATCCGACCGGAGCCCGCGGCGGTGAGGTACGCGCTCGCAGGAGTGCTCAGGCGATGGCTGACTCGGCGCGCGTGGACGCCCCGCTGGATCCGAGCGACGCTCGCACTGATGCTCACCTCGGTCGCCCTGGTCTGGATGGCGACACCAGCCCCTTCTGGCGCGAGCAGCCCGCCCCTCGCCGCTGAGACTCCGCAGCCGACACCAACGCCCCCTGGGCCGCTGAAGGCCGACGGCGGTGCGCCCACCACGCTTCCCAATGCTCCGTTGAAGTCGCCCGAGCCACCCGGCGCCGGCAACCCCACGACCAGCTTCCCGTCCTCTCCGCCGCTCGTTGCGCAGGGGATGGCCCTGTATCAGAACGGCTGCTCGTCTTGCCACGGAATCCTGCTGCAGGGCCAGCCCGGCGTGGCACCGTCACTGATCGGAGTGGGTGCCGGGCCGGTGGACTTCTACCTGTCGACCGGCCGGATGCCCCTGGACAACCCGCGTGAGGAGCCGGGGCGCAACCAGCCCGCCTACACCCGAACCGAGATCAACGCGCTGATCGCGTTCATAACCAAGGTTGGGGGCGGCCCACCTTCGCCCGCCGCCAATCCCGCCGCCGGCAGCCTGGCCGTCGGGTTTCACCAGTTCGTCGATCACTGCGCCGGCTGCCATCAGCTCGTCGCCCGCGGCGGGCTGGTTGTCGGCGCCTACGTCCCCGCACTGCAGCAGGCCACCGCCCTTCAGGTCGCCGAGGCCGTCCGGATGGGGCCATACCTGATGCCGCACTTCGACGCCAAGCAGATAAACCAGTACCAGCTGGATTCACTGGCCAAGTACGTGCTCTGGACCCGCCACCCGTCAAACGCCGGCGGATGGGGGATCTACAACATCGGGCCGATCCCGGAGGGCATCGCGGCCTGGTTTCTCGCGCTGCTGGCGCTGGTGCTCGTCGCGCGGCTGATCGGCGAGCGAATGACCACCGAATGACGGAGGCAGCATGAACGACACCCCCGAGGACCGACCGCCCTCCTCCCGCTTGGCCAGGGCACTCGGACTCATCGCGGCGGCCCGCATCGGGTGGCGCGGGGCCCGCCGCAAGGCGACCGCCGCCAAACCGTCGTCAGCCGCCGCGGGCGACACGGGATCCCACGACCCGTCCGAGCGCACCGTACCGGCCAATCGCCGGGCCGAGAACCTGGTCGCGATCCTGCTCGTGCTGGGCGCTGGATGCGCGTTTGCCTTCATCGCCTTCTACATCATCCTGCAGACCAACACGCAGCTGCTCGGACTGGCCATGGGCTGCGCCCTCGCGCTCCTGGCCGCGGCGGCGATCGTGGCCGGCAAGATGGTGGTGCCCCAGGAGACGAGCGTCGAGCCCCGCGATCAACTGCTCAAAGAGGAGGCGGTCGAAGAGGTGGTAGAGATCGTCGAATCCGGAGGCGAAGGGATCTCCCGCCGGATCCTGCTCACCGGGGCGGGGGGATTGGCGGGCGCGGCGGTGCTGGGCGCGGCGGCCGCGCCGCTGGCCTCGCTCGGGCCGCCGGCGGGATCGCTGCACCAGTCGCCGTGGCGACGCGGCATCCGCCTAATCGACGACCAAGGCCACCTCTACGCCGCCGCCGACATCCAGATCGGCTCCTTCTACACCGCGCTTCCCCAAGGCGGTAATCCCGACAGCCTGGGCGCCGGGGTGCTGGTCATTCGCCTGCCGCAGTCGATGATCCACCTGCCCGCCGCCCGTCAGTCGTGGGCGCCGCAGGGCATCATGGCCTATTCCAAGATCTGTCCCCATGCCGGCTGTGCGATCAACCTCTACCGCTACCCGCTCGACGAATCCACCGCGCCCTTCACCCCTGCGTTCACCTGCCCGTGTCACTACTCGACGTTCACCCCCGGTAACGGCGGCAAGCTGATCTTCGGCCCGGCGGGGCGGGAACTGCCGCAAATGCCGATCATGATCGACTCCGACGGCAATCTGCGCTGCGATGGGCCGTTTGATGAGGACATCGGCCCGTCGTGGTGGGGGGTCCGCCGCACGTGAACCTCATCGACCGGGCCGTTCACCGCCGCTTTGAGCGTAGCGCGCGCTACACCGACCAGCGGCTGGGCGGCGCGCCCGCCTACAAGTGGCTGCTGCGCTACGTGTTCCCTGACCACTGGTCGTTTCTGCTGGGGGAGATATCGCTCTACTCGTTTCTCGTGCTCGTCGGGACCGGGGTCTTCCTGACCCTGTACTACATCCCCTCAGCCCACGAGGTGATCTACCACGGCTCCTACACCCTGCTGCAAAGCGAGACGATGTCAGAGGCTTACCGGTCGGTCCTTGAGATCAGCTTCAACGTTCCTGCCGGCCTGCTGTTCCGCCAGGTCCACCACTGGGCCGCCGACGTGTTCGTCGCCTCGATCGTGCTGCACCTGATACGGATCTTCTTTACCGGCGCCTACCGCAAGCCGCGGGACATCAACTACTACATCGGCCTGACCATGTTGCTGCTGGCGATCCTCGAGGGGTTCGCCGGCTACTCGCTGGTCGACGATCTGCTGTCGGGCATGGGACTCGCGATCGCCTACGGCGTCGCCCTATCGATCCCATTCATCGGCGGCCAACTGACCGCCTCGATCTGGGGCGGTCAGTTCCCGGGCACCGACAGCTTCCTCGCCCGGCTGGAGATCGTTCACGTGCTGCTCATCCCTGCCGCCCTGGCAACGCTGATCGGGATGCACCTGGCGATCATCATGCGCCAGCATCACTCCCAGTTTCCAGGCCCCGGCCGGAAGGAGCGCAACGTCGTTGGCACGCCGACCTGGCCCGCCTACGCGCTGCGCGCGATCGGACTGCTGCTCGCCGTGGCCGCGGTCCTGTTCTTGATGGGTGGGCTGATCCAGATCAACCCGATCTGGCAGTGGGGGCCCTTCCACCCCTATCTGTCAGAGAACGGCGCCCAGCCCGACTGGTACATCGGCTGGCTGATCGGCGCGCTGCGGCTGATGCCCAATTTCGAGCCCGTAATCAGCGGCCGCACCGTCATTCCCAACCCGTTCTGGGGTGGAGCGGCGTTTCCGCTGGTTGTGTTCGCCGTGCTCTACTCATGGCCGGCGCTCGAGCGGCGCTTCACCGGCGACCGGCGCCGTCACGACCTGCTGGATCGTCCTCGGGACCGGCCGACCCGGACTGCGATCGGCGCCGGCTTCTTCAGCTGGGTCGTGATCATTTTCGCCGTCGGCTCGACCGACCGGCTCTTCTTCCGCCTGCACGTGCCGTACAACGCCCAGATCTACTTCTGGCGCGCCGGGGTGTGGGTACTCCCCGTGATTGTGTTCTTCATCACCCGCAGCGCAGCTCGAACGCTGAAGCGAAGCGACTCGCATCCGCTACGCGGCTGGCAGGGAAGCATCGTCACACGAGATGACGACGGAGCAGTGCGACCGCTCGACACCAGCCACAACGGGACCGCCGCAGCAGCGCAGTCCGCACCACCTGCCGGCACCATCCCCGGCCACGACTACCCGGAACAGAAGCCGGACGATTCAAGCTAGACATTATGGATTGACCGTCCGTCCGGCCCGCGGTGTAGAAAGGGCCGGTTCCCCCACGGTCTTCGTGGGGTGAAATTCATGCCGCGCGCTTCCCCGCGCGGCGGCCCACAACCGCATATAGGAGGAGCCGGCCATGGCGAAGGCTAGAAGTCTCGTCGGTCTGGATGTGCACGCTACGAACGGTTGCGCCACGGGATCCGGTTCGACAACGGAGCTGCGTGGACGGACCGGCATCGCGACTGGCTGGCCACGGTGACGCTCGATTGGCCGGCGGCACAGGCGACGATGCTCGACGCGCGCGGCGCGATCGACGCGCTCTGCCACCGCCGCGAGCAGCGCGAGCTCGTCGCGATGCTGCCATCCTCGCCGTGGGTGGTGCAGGTCGGCCGGTTGCGGTGCCTGCGCGTGTCGAGACGCTGACCGCGGTCGGCCTGTGCGTCGAGATCGGTGACTTCGAGCGGTTCGCCCGCGCCGAGCAGCTGATGAGCTACGTCGGATGGTGCCGTGCGAGTCGACGACCGGTCAGCAGCGCCGGCTCGGCGCGATCACGAAGACCGGATCGGGGCACGCGCGCCGGCTGCTGGTCGAGGCCGCCTGGCACTACCGCCCCCGCCCTCGGATCGGCAAGGCGCTGAGCGACCGCCAGGACGGACAGCCATCTGAGGCGATCGCGGTCGCCTGGTCAGCGCAGCGCCGGCTGCACCGCACCTGGACATGCCTCGAGCAGCGCGCCAAGCGCCGCACGATCATCGCGGTCGCCGCAGCCCGCGAGCTCGCCGGCTTCGCCTGGGCGATCACTCAGATCGAGTGAGCGCCGCTCGCATATCAGCTCAGGAAGAACTGCTGGTAGATGAGGAAGATGTTCATCGCGACGATCGCGACCGCGAAGGTCCAGGCGATGATCGTGGTGCCGCGTTTGTTGACGTGGACGCCCATGACGTCCTTGCGGCTGGTCAGTCTGACGAGGGGGATGATCGCGAGCGGGATCCCGAATGAGAGCACGACCTGGCTGAGCACGAGCGCGTTTGTGGTGTTCATCCCGGCGGCGATGATCACCAGGGCGGGGATCATCGTCAGCCCGCGGCGCAGCACCAGCGGGATCTTCAGATTCACAAAGCCGGCCATCACGACCTGACCGGCGTAGGTGCCCACGCTCGATGAGGAGGCGCCCGAGGCCAACAGCGCGACCGCGAACGCCAGCGCCGCACCGCCGCCGACGAGGTGGCCGAGCTGGTGGTGGGTCTGTTGCAGGGTGCTCAGGCCCGACAGGGCGGGGGTGTGAAACAGCTTGGCGGCGACGGCGAGCATCGCCATGTTGACCAGGCCGGCGAGGCTGAGGGCGATGATCACGTCGATGCGCTCAAAGCGCAGCACGCGTTTGCGTTCGCGGTCGTTGCGGCAGGGGATCCGGTTCTGGGTCAGCGCGCCGTGTAGGTAGATCGCGTGCGGCATGATCGTCGCGCCCATGATCCCGACCGCGATGTACAGCGACTGGGTGCCGTTCAGGCCGGGGATCAGCCCCTTCAGTGAGCCGTGGGTGGACGGTCCGATTTTCAGCGTCTCATAGAGAAACCCGAGGAAGATGATCCCCAACAGCCCGGTGATCACCACCTCGAACTTGCGAAAGCCGTGGCGCTGGAGCCCGAGGATCCCAAACGCGATCGCCCCGGTCATCACCCCGGCGGCAAACAGCGGCACCCCGAACAGCAGGTTCAGTCCGATCGCGCCGCCGAGGAACTCGGCGATGTCGGTCGACATCGCCATAATCTCGGCCTGCACCCACATGCCCCAGGTCAACGCGCTGGGATAGTGCGCCCGGAAGTTCTCGGCGAGGTTCAGATCGGTCGCGATCCCCAGCTTGGCCGATAGGTACTGGATCAGCATCGCGATCAGGTTGGCGGCCAGCACCACCCACAACAGCAGATACCCATATGCGGCGCCGCCCTGGAAGTTGGTCGCGAAGTTCCCCGGGTCGACATAGGCGATCGACGCGACGAACGCCGGGCCGAGCATCGCCAGCGTCGCCCGCGCCCTGCCCTTGGCCAGCAGCTGGTCCAGCGCACTGGGAATCCCGGCGCCCGGCTCGGGCATCCCCACCGCGGCGCCGTCGGGTAGCGGGACGAGCGTACGGTCCAGCATGCTCACTGGACAGACTCCTTCAGCTCGATTCTCATAGCGCGGACCAGCGCGCCGCCCAGCAACAGCTCGCGCTCACCGACCCAGACACGCAGCGGACCGCCAAACGGCTCACGACCGGTCACCTCCAGCT
>QHBV01000151.1:15773-16117 GCA_003244035.1 Solirubrobacterales bacterium
GAGTCCGAAACGCGGACAAAGCGCCCCGCCGCGCCCGGATCAAGCTCATCCAGGCTGCGTGTCGGGCGCTCGTCGATCTCAAACGTCGCGGTCGGGATCGGATCGCCGTGCGGGTCTACGCGCGGATCGCCCAGCCGCGCGGCGATCAACCGCTCCAGCTCCTCCGATAGGACGTGCTCGAGCACCTCTGCCTCGGCGTGCACGCGATCCCACGGCATGCCCAGCTCGTTGGCGAGAAACAGCTCGATCAGCCGGTGATGACGCAACACCTCAAGCGCCACCCGACGCCCGTGCTCGGTCAGCCGCACCCCGTGATAGCGCTCGTGCTCAACCAAGCCCAGCTC
>QHBV01000152.1:0-6137 GCA_003244035.1 Solirubrobacterales bacterium
TCATCGACGCCGTCAAGCAGACATTGGATCGGACGCCGCCAGAGCTCGCCTCTGACATCATGGATCGTGGCATCATGCTGGCGGGAGGAGGGTCGTTGCTGCAGGGAATCGAGGAGCGCCTGCGTCACGAGACGCAGATGCCCGCGCACCTGGCGGAGTCCCCGCTGACGTGTGTCGCCGTCGGATCGGGCCGGTCGCTGGAGGAGTTCGAGGCGATTCACCGGTCGAGCAAGAATTCCCGCAAGCGGCGCCGCCGGTAAGAGGTTCCCCGGGAGACCTCTAGAGATTTCCCACCCGCCCCGGAGCACACTCACTTTGAGGACACGACACTGGTGCACGACAAACAGGTTCGACGACGACGCGCGGTGCTCGGTGTGCTCGTCGTCGTCTCCCTGATCCTGCTCACCGCCTACTTCGGCGAATCCCCCAGCAGTCCTCTACACAGCGTCCAGCGCGGGGTCGTCGCCGTGCTCTCGCCGGTGCAGGCCGGGGCCAGCAAGGTGCTCTCGCCCGTACGGGACGTGGCCAACTGGGTCTCGGACACGCTGCGGGCCAAATCCCAGCGCGACCAGCTCAAGAAGCAGGTCCAGCAGCTCAACACGGAGGTGGCGCAGTACCGCAGCGCCGCGATCCAGAACCAGCAGCTGACCCGTCAGGTGGGCCTGGACCAGAGCATCGGCGCCGCTCGCTACCGCCCGGTGGGCGCCAACGTGATCGAGCGAGACCCGAACCTCTGGTATCAGACCGTCGAGGTCGACCGCGGCTCCGGTGACGGAGTGGCGCTCTACGATCCGGTGATTGGCGACGGCGCGCTCGTGGGCGACGTCACGACGGTGACCGGATCCTCGTCGATCGTCACCCTGATCACCGACCATTCCTACGGGGTGTCCGCCCGAGTGCTCAACGCTCGTGGCGACAGCGGCGTGCTGGTGCCCGCAGTTGGCAATCCNNAACCAGCTGCTGCTGCAGAGCCTGCCCAACCAGGCGACGATCAGCGCCGGCGAGCAGGTGGTGACGGCCGGCTTCAGAAGCGCCACCCGTCCGGCGCTGCAGTCGCTGTACCCGCCGGGCATCCCGATCGGGACGGTGCTGAGCGCCGACCAGAACCAGCTGCTCAACAACGGACAGGTGACGGTCTCCCCGCTGGCCGACATCCGCCACTTCGACGCAGTGCAGATTTTGACCCGGCCCTACGCCGGCACCCAGCGGGCCGCGGTCAGGTGAGCGTGCCGCCGCCTCGCCTTGTCCTGCGCGTGGCCGTGCTGGCGTTGCTCACGGTGGTCATCCAGGAGACCGCGGTCTCGCAGGTCTCCATCTTCGGCATCAGCGCCGACCTGACCCCCCTGGTGGTCATGTCGGTGGGGCTGCTCACCGGGTCGCTGCCGGGCGCCGTGATGGGCTTCGCGACCGGGCTGCTGGTCGACACCGTGCTCGTGCAGACGCTGGGCGTGACCTCGCTGCTGTACATCGCGATCGGCTACTGGGCGGGCCGCCTGCGCGAGCTGCGCGACCCCGCGCACGGGCTCGTCCCGCTCGCCGCGGGCGCGATCGCGACGGCGATCGCCGGGCTCGGCATGACCGTGATCCAGTTCCTTCTCGGGGTCGACGCGCCGGTCAGCTGGCTGCTGCTGCAGCAGATCTTCATCACCGTGCTCGTCAACACGCTGCTCGCGCTGCCGGTCTACGCGCTGGTGCGCCGGGTCATCACGCCGGCGCTGCCCGACGATCCCCGCCGCCGCCGCCGCCGCGCCTACACCACCGGTGGCCTGAGTCCGCTGCAGAGCCCGTCGCAGCGGCTGGGCCCGATCAACCGATCCGCCCCGGGGGGTGGGTCGCGATAATGATCGACTCGCCGGAGGACCGCCGGCCGCCCCTGACCCCGCAGCTCGCGCTGCGGGTGGCGATCGTCGGCTCGCTGGCGCTGACGTTGTTTGCGATCGTCTTCTTCCGCCTCTGGTTCCTCCAGGTCCTGTCCGGCGACAAGTACGTGCGCGCGGCGACTGTCAACCGCGTCCGCGACCTGGCGATCGCCTCGCCCCGCGGCAACATCGTGGACATCAGCGGCAACACCCTGGTTGACAACACCCGCGCGCTGGCGGTGAAGATCTCCCCGCCTGACCTGCCGGTCGCGGTCAGCCTGGCCAATGTCGCGACGCTCGAGCACCCGGCGCCGCAGGACGCCGCGGTCTACAACCGCCTCGCCCACGTGCTTGGAATGCCCACCGCGCGGCGTCGCTGCCAGCTGCACATGGCCACGCCCAACGTCTTCCGGCTGTCTCCGATCGCCTGTCTGGTCGGTCAGCAGGTGACGCTGGTGGCCTATTCCGACGTCACCGTCAAGAGCGGCTCGGCGGTCGGCTCGGCGGTGCAGTACTACCTGGCCGAGCGCCAGCAGCAATTCCCCGGGGTGCAGGTCGCTCGTGTCTACGTCACCCACTATCCGCAGACGACGCTGGCCGCGCAGGTGCTCGGCACCGTCGGCCGGATCACCTCGACGGAGCTCACGCAGCGCACCTACCGTGGCATCTCGCCCAACGCGATCATCGGCCAGTCGGGGGTGGAGGGCCAGTACAACAGCTTCCTCCAGGGCCGGGACGGCTTCCAGCAGGTGCAGATCAACTCCCTGGGCGAGCCCGTCGGGGACCTGAGGACGCACCGCCCCACCGCCGGCCACGATCTCAAGCTGTCGCTGGACGCCGGCCTGCAGCGGGTGGGCCAGAACGCGCTGGCGCAGTCGATCTCCCAGAACGCCGGCGCCGGCGGGGCGTTTGTGGCGATGGACCCCCAGAGCGGCGCGGTCTACGGGATGGGCTCGATGCCCTCGTTCGATCCCTCGGTGTTCACCGGCAACCTCTCGCAGGCCACCTACAACCAGCTGACCAATGTCGCCAGCGGGCAGCCGCTGTTTAACCGGGCGATCCAGGGCGTCGGTCCGACCGGGTCGACGTTCAAGCCGATCACCGCCACGGCCGCGTTGCAGAGCGGGCTGTGGTCGACCGGACAGATCTTCGACGATACGGGCCGGTTCTGCACCGGCAGCGGAGCCGCGCAGCAGTGCCGCCACAACGCCGGCAATGCGGTGGACGGTTCGCTGGATCTCCAGAACGCATTGAAGGTCTCCTCCGACGACTTCTTCTACAACCTGGGCGTGCGGACGAACGCCGATCCGAGCATCCATCCCAACGGCGGCCCCCTGGACGAGTGGGCGCGCCGGTACGGGATCGGCCGCTCCCCGGGAATCGACCTGCCCAACGCCGCCGCGGGGACGCTGCCCAGCCCGAGGTGGCGGGCCGGCCGCAACCGGCTGGAGGCCCAGTGCGACAGCGCGACCGGCCCGTACCAGGGCAAGCGCAAGCACCCGCCCGGTGGGTGCGGGATCGCCGACGGCACCAACCGGCCGTGGTCGGTCGGCGACAACGAGAGCCTCGCCGTGGGCCAGGGCGACGTGCAGGTCTCCCCGCTGCAGCTGGCGGTGGCCTACGCGGCGCTTGCCAACGGCGGCACGATCGTGCGTCCGCATTTGGCGCTCGACGTCCAGGATCCATCGGGCACGGTGCTGCAGAGGATCGATCCCCCGCCGTCCCGGCACATCAACATCAACCCGTTCTACCTGGAGACGATCCGGGCCGGCATGCGCGCCGCGGCCTCCCAACCGGGCGGCACCTCCGCCGACGTCATGGGCAGCTTTCACCAGCAGGTGTACGGCAAGACCGGCACCGCCCAGTACACCGGCCAGCCCGACTACGCCTGGTATGCCTGCTTTGTGCCGAGCACGGTCACCTCGAGGCCGATCGTCGTCGTCGTCAGGGTCGAGAAGGGGGGCTTCGGGGACGTGGGGGCGGCGCCGGTGGCCCGGCAGATCCTCTCGCAGTGGTTCTATGGCAAGCCGGGGCCGTACGTGACCGGAAACTCGAAGACCCTGTGAGCGCGACGCCCATCCAGCCGGTCGACCAGGCGGCGATGCCGCGCGCCCGCGCTTGGCCGCTGTTTGACCCGCTGCTGCTGCTGGCCGCGGTCGGGCTGATCGCCTGCTCGGTGGTCACCCTGCGCAACGCGACGACCGGCAGCATCGCCGATCGCCAGATGATCTACGGGGGCATCGGCGTGCTGCTCGCCCTGGTGCTCAGCCGGATCGACTACTCGCGGCTGCGCGAGTACAAGCTCGGGCTGTTCGCGGTGATGATCGCGCTGAACCTGATCGTCTACGGGATGCCGCCGATCGCGGGGGCGCGGCGCTGGATCCCCCTGCCGTTCCTGGAGTTCCAGTCCTCGGAGTTCGGCAAGATCCTGATCATCGTCGCCCTGGCGGGCTTCGCCGTCGATCGCTCGCGCCAGCTGCACGAGCGCCGGACCACCGCTCGGATCATGCTGCTGGCCCTGATCTCGGCGATGGCGGTGATCCCCCAGCCCGACCTCGGCACCGGCATGGTCTACGTGGCCGTCGGCTTCACCGTCCTGTTCTTCGCCGGGACGTCGTTCAAGCAGCTGACCGGGCTGGTGACGATGTTCGTGGTGTCGATCGCGATCGTGCTGGCGGGCGCGCCGGCGCTGGGGGTGCATCTGCTGAAGACCTACCAGACTCAGCGGCTGACCGCCTTCATCGACCCCGCCCACGCCGGCCAATCCGGATTTCAGCTCCAGCAGTCGCAGATCGCGATCGGATCCGGCCAGAAGACCGGGCGCGGCCGGCTGGCGACCCAGAGCAGATTGCACTTTCTACCGGCCGGCGACACGGATTTCGTGTTCGCCGCCGTGGGCGAGACCTACGGCTTTGCCGGAGCCGCCGTGGTGCTCTCGCTGTACGCGCTGCTGATCTGGCGCACGTTGCGAATCCTCACGATGAGCAAGAACCTGTTCGGGACGCTGATCGCCGGCGGCGTTCTCGCGATGCTCATGTTCCAGATCTTCGTGAACGTCGGAATGACGATCGGGATCATGCCCATCACGGGGGTCCCATTGCCGCTGGTCAGCTACGGCGGGTCGTCGGTGATCGTCACCTTCATCGCCATCGGGCTGTTGGAATCGATCTACATCCAGGCGCGGATGACGGCGACCGGTAAGGCCCGCGCGCTAATTTCATAGGTGTGTGCGCGCGAAAACAGATCCGCGCGCCCCAAAATTTCCCAAAGGACTGACGACAATTGAAGAAGCAAGTACTGGTCAGCGTCGATCGCGGAGAGACGCGGGTGGCGCTCCTGGAGGCCAGCGGAACCCCCGCGCCTCGCACCCCGAGCACGAGCACCTCACGCCGGCGGCGTAAGCCGGGGCGGGCGGAACTCGATTCCGACTACAAGGTCGCCGAGCTCTACCTCGAGCGCCGGGGCAACCGCTCCATCGTGGGCAACATCTACAAGGGCCGGGTCGACAACGTCCTGGCCGGCCTGGAGGCGGCGTTCGTCGACATCGGGCTGGAGAAGAACGGCTTCCTGCACGTCGACGAGATCGTGCTCCCCGGCGTCGAGGCCCCCCGGCGCGGACGCGGCGGTAGCCGCGACGGACGCAACATCACCGACCTGCTCAAGCCCGGGCAGGACATCGTCGTGCAGGTGGTCAAGGATCCGCTCAAGACCAAGGGCGCGCGCCTCTCGATGGACCTGACGATCGCCGGGCGTTACATGGTCTACGCGCCGTACGGCGAGGGCGTAGGCGTGTCGCGCCGGCTGGATGAGATGGAGCGCGACCGGCTGCGCAAGGAGGCCTCAAAGCTGGAGCTCAACGGCGCCGGGGCGATCATCCGTACCTCCGCCCAGGGCGCCAAGCGCGTCGACCTGGAGCGCGAGCTGGCCTACCTGTTCAAGCTCGGGGAGGTGCTCTCCAAGCGAGTCGACGAGACCCAGGCGCCGGCGCTGGTCTTCCAGGAGGCCGACCTGTCGGTGCGCGTGGTCCGCGACATCTTCTCGGCTGACTTCGAGCGCGCGGTGGTCGATGATCCCAAGCAGCACCACCGGCTGGTTTCGTTCTTCTCGCGCACGTCGCCCGAGTTAGTCGACCAGGTCGACCTCTGGGAGGAGGAGACCCCGCTGCTGCAGGCCTTCGGGGTGGAGGAGGTGCTTGACTCGACGCTGTCGCGCCGGGTCGATCTGCCCAGCGGTGGCTACCTGATGATCGACTACACCGAGGCGCTGACGGTGATCGAC
>QHBV01000152.1:6165-7327 GCA_003244035.1 Solirubrobacterales bacterium
GAGGACACGATCACCAAGACCAACCTCGAGGCCGCCGACGAGGTGGTCCGCCAGCTGCGCCTGCGTGACATCGGGGGGATCATCGTCATCGACTTCATCGACATGGCCCGCTCGCGCAATCGCGACGCGGTGCTCAAGCTGCTGCGCAAGGCCCTGGACGAGGATCGCACCAAGACGTTCGTGGTGGAGATCTCGCCGCTCGGGCTGGTGGAGATGACCCGCCAGAACGTCACCGACGGCGTGCGCGAGATCATGACCCGCCCCTGTCCCACGTGCGACGGAGAGGGCGTGATCAAGTCCGAGGAGACGATCGCGATCGAGTTCGAGCGCCGGATGCGTGACCTGGCCAAGGAGATCGAGGCCGAGGCGATCCTGCTCCAGATCAACCCACGGGTGGGCGCCGAGTTCACCGGCAACGACGCCCGCGTCCTGCACGCGATCGAGGAGGAGACCGGGAAGTGGTTTCACTTCGAAGGCTCAGAGGGCCTGCCGCTCGACCACTTCGTCGTCCTGCTCGAGGGCGATCGCGAGCAGGTGCTGGAGCGCGCGCTCCCGTTCCGCGAGGGCGAGGAGGTGCACGTCGAGATCGTCGAGCCCCACATGTACAGCCCGGGTGACGCGGTGGCCAAGGTCGACGGCTACATCATCCAGATCAAGGGCGGTACCAAGTACGTCGGCGAGAAGCGGGTGGTGCGGATCGACGAGGTAGGTCGCACGTCGGCCGTCGCCTCGCTCCTCGACGCCGTCGGGCCGGCCGGGTCAGACGTCGAGACCTCGACCGATGACGGCGATGACGTAGAATCGAGGCCTCGGCGCCGCGGCCGCAGAGGCGGACGGCGCCGTTCGAGCGCCAAGGCCGGGTCGGCCTCGTCCCCACCGGAGTAGCCATGTACGCGATCGTCAAAACTGGAGGCAAGCAGTACCGGGTGCAGCAGGGTGAGTCCCTGCTCGTCGAGCGGCTGCCTGTCGCCGATGGAGAAACGGTCGCACTGGCGCCGTTGCTGTTCGTGGACGGCTCAGATGTCGTCGACGGTGACCGGCTCGGCGACGTCACGATCCAGGCGCGAGTAGTCGCGCACGAGCGCGGCCCCAAGCTGCGGATCGTCAAGTTCAAGCCCAAGCGCGGTTACAAGCGGCGCACCGGCCATCGCCAGGATCTGAC
>QHBV01000153.1 GCA_003244035.1 Solirubrobacterales bacterium
TACTGCACGTTCCGGGTTAAGACGAAAGGCGAGACGCGAAATCGACAGTCGCCACCAAGAGTCGCTCGCGAGCGCGGCCGAACACCCGCCCTCGCTCAGCCCACCAGGCTGGCCTCGCAGTCGAGCGACTGCGTGTACTCGCGGTCCACCTGGTCGCTGGTCCGGCGCCGCCCACGCAGCTCGTCGTTGACCCCCTCTGCCCCAAGGCCGAGCGGTCACGCGGAAAGCGGCGTCTGCCGGCTGTTCATGCCATCCCCTTATCTCGTTCGCTCGGGTCCGGTCTTGGCTGACGGGCCGTCTGCTTGTCGAGCTCGGCGAGACGTCGGTCGAATAGGCGCCGCCCGGCGTCGTCGTGCACGAGCGAGAGCGCCTGGCGGTAGGCGGCTCTCGCCTCGTCGATCCGACCCAGGCGCCTGAGCATCTCCGCTCTGGTGGAGTGCAGGTAGGGGTAGTTCTGGAGCGGGAGGCGCTCGACGAGCTCGAGCCCAGCCTCGGGTCCGTGGGCTTCGCCGATCGAGATGGCTCGGTTGAGCTCGATGACGGGCGAGTCGGTGAGCCGCGAGAGCGTGTCATAGAGGGCTGCGATCTGGGGCCAGTCGCGCGGTTCCTCCGTGTGCAGAGCCGCGATCGCGGCCTGGATCGTGTAGACGCCGCGTCCGTGCAGGGCGAGGGCTCGCTCGAGCTCTGCGCGGCCTTCTTCCATTTGCGCTGTGTTCCACAGCGAACGGTCTTGGTCGGCGAGAAGGACGATCTCACGGTCGCGGAAACGGGCGGTGCGTCGCGAGTCGTGCAGCAGCATCAGCGCCAGCAGGCCGTGGACGTCGGGCTCGTCGGGCATCCGCTGCGCGAGCGCGCGGCCGAGCCTGATCGCCTCGCCCGCGAGGTCGACCCGACCGCTGTAGCCCTCGTTGAAGATCAGGTAGACGACGGCGAGCACGGCGGCGAGGCGATCGGGCAGCAGGTGGTCTGGAGGCACCCGGAACGGGATGGCCGCGTCCCTGATCTTGCGTTTTGCCCGCACGAGCCGCTGGGCCATTGTCGGCTCGGCGAGAAGGAACGCGCGGGCGATCTCGGTCGTGGTCAGCCCGCCGAGCGTCCGAAGCGTCAGTGCCACCTGCGCCTCGGTATCGAGTGCTGGATGACAGCAGGTGAAGATCAGCTCGAGGCGTTCGTCTGGAAATGTGGTGGGCTCCATGTCGTCCTCGGCAGCGTGCGGAGTGTGGAGTAGGGGGGCCTTGCGAGCCAGCGTTCGATCGCGGCGAATGCGATCGATCGCGCGATGCCGGGCGGTTTTGATCAGCCACGCGACCGGGCTGGTCGGGGGCCCATCGCGGGGCCAGCGCTCCGCGGCGATCGCGAAAGCGTCCTGTGCCGCCTCCTCGGCGAGGTCAAAGTCGCCGACGTAGCCGATCAGCGCTGCGAGCACCTGCCCCCAGTGCTCTCGAAATGCGCGCTCTGGGTCGATCGTTAGCGCCCCATCATCGGACGGATTTCGATCGCGCCGCCCATGCTCGCAGCCGGCACCTTAGAAGCCACCTCGATCGCGGCGTCCAGGTCATCGCCCTCGTAGACGAAGTAGCCGTCGAGTGCCTCCTTGATCTCGACGAACGGCCCGTCGGTCGTAAGCGTCGCGCCGCCCTGCACCCGCACGGTGGTTGCCGTCTCTGGCGGCTGCAGCCGGCCTCCGGGCGTGACGCCCGGAGTCTCGATGAGTGCCTGGTAGCCCTCGGCGATCGCTCTCTGCTACTCCTCAGGCACGTCGCTCCAGTCGCGCGCCTCGGGCTGATTGATCAGCATCAGATACTTCATCGCGTCCTCCTGTGGTCGGGATCCTCGGGAGTAAAGACGAACCGGACGCCACGAAATCGACAGATTGCGATGGAGGAGCTGATGCCAACGAGAACCGACGAGCTTGTCGCCGAGCTGGGTCATCCAGAGGCTGTTGCGCTCCGCCGCCCTCGCCCGGCTTGCGTACACCGAGCGCGATGGCCTCCCGCGTGTGATTCCGATCGGATTTCACTGGGACGGGAAGCAACTCGTCGTGTGCACTGCGCCGACCGCCCAACGTTTAGCCGGTGCGGACCGGCGCGATCTGGAGCGTTCCGCCGCTGAGTGGCGGGTCATGCCATGCTGGGATGTGATTGCCGAACGCAATGAGGAGCGGTCGTCGATCGCTCAGCCGGGATATTGCATTCGTCGTTCGACGTCAACCACAACAGGAGAACCTTATGGCGCAAACCAAGGCAGATCGTTCGGCAGCGGCGAAGAAGGCTGCGGCTACGCGCAAACGTAACCAGAGCAGGGCGCAATCGGAAGCGGCGGGAAAGAAGGCTGCTGGCACGCGGCAGAGCCACGCTGCCGGGGAGGCGGCAAGCCAGGCAAAGCGTGCTGCAGGCAGGGCGGTGCGCGGAGCAGCATCGGCGGCGAGGTTGGCTGGCAACGCGGCTAGACAGGCCGGGAAGGCGGCCGCTTCGAAGGCGAGCGGTATACGCGGTAGCCAGAAGAAGTAGAGGTAGTCTCTCGCCCCCTCTCGGATGCGACGAGCGCGTCGGCAGTCAGGCGCGCGAGCGATCGGCCATGCGCAACAGTTCAGCGATCACAGCTCCAGGCTTCTCGCCGCGATCAGTGGAGATCCGCTGAAGCCGCTCCGCGCGCTCCCCCTCGATGCTGAGGACACTCCTCAGTTGCCCGACTGCGGCTCGAGATCTGTCCACGTACCGCGGCTGCGACGCGGCGGGGCTCCGCGAACCGATGGCTATTGATTCCAGCTCGGCTCGCCGCCGTGCGCCACCAGCACGGTGGGCGTGCCGCCGGAGAACGGGATCGTCTCGACCTTGTCGTTCGAGCCGCGGGCTTGGCCGCCGATCCCGACGAGGACGCGCCGGCCGGTGCGGGAGATGCCGGAGCTCGTGGCCGACTTCTCGGGCGCGGTCAGCTCGTGCACGCGCTCGGTCGTGAGGTTGACCGTCCACGCCTGCCAGGCATCGAAGCCCTCGTATTGGACTACCAGACGGGTTCCGTCGCGTGAAACGGCTACGGGGACAAGCCCCTCGACCCGACGCGATAGGCGCAGGCGCGTGATCTGGGTGCTACGACCGCTTCGCAGCAGGACTATCTGGTAGGCGGAGGCGTGAGGGCCGCGCAGTTGCTCGCGGTCGAACGCGATTCCGCGCTTGCCCCAGAGGGGATTGAGGCTCCGGCCGTCGTGCGTCAGCTGCCTGGACTCGGCGCCGTTCGCAAGGGCGCTGTGCAGGTTGACCGTTCCCCTGAGCGACAACGAGCTCGTGAGTCCGTAGACCACCCTGTCTGGTCCGCTCGGTGCGAAGCTCGCTCCCTCGACCAAGCCGTGCGCAACCGTCGTTGCTCTATTAGAGGTAGTGTCGATGATCACCAGGGCCGAAGGGCCGAGTCCGGTCGCGGTGGCGACGTACCCGCTTAACGACGCGGCGATGTACCGAGAGTCCGGGGACCACGCAAGCGGTACTGCCTGCACCCTGGAGATGTCGAAGAACCCGGCTGCAAGTGCTCCGCTCAAGGAATAGACGAGCAACGCCCGTCCACCGCCGATGACCGCGTTCGCAGCCACCAGCCTGCCATTCGGCGACAGCAGCGGCTGTGTCCCAGGGCCGAGCTTGTGCGAGTGCGAGCCGTTCGCCCCTGCGAGCCAGACCTGGGGAACGCCAGGGCCGGGGCCGGTCACGTAGGCGATTTCGGGGGTCACCGAGGCGGCGGTCACACTGGAGGCACCGCCGCCGGCCCCGGCCAGCGCGAGGATCGAGCAGACGAACACTGCGACCGCAACGGCCCGGAGGTAACGGTTCGAGCGATCACAGTCGTGGATGTCTTGCATTCGGCGAGCCCGGCCGTGCACGACTCTATTAGCGGCTTGTCGCGACCTGGTATTCAGAGAGCCACTCGCGTACGAGTCGCAGCGCTCGGGCGGGCAGCTCACCGGCGAGGGCTCCTGCTCCCCCCACGGCTCAAGCGTTAGCGGTGGCGATCTTCGAGCGCACGAGTACCAGCGGCGCCTTGGGGTCGTGCGGCTGGGGAATCGCCACCAGGGTGAACTCAGCGATCGCCCCCGGGCGAAACACGAGACAGTGAGTCGAACCGCCGTACTGGAAGTAACCGAGTTCCTCACCCTTCCCGACGTGGTATCCGGGCGTCACCTTCGAGTCGATCATGCAGGACGAAACCTCCGACATGCCGACCGCCACAAAGGCCATCAACCCGATGACGGGATCGTCGGCCTCGATCAGGATGATCGCCCGGACTGCGACGTGCGCTAGGTAGGACTGCGAGTTCGTGGGCTCGACCGCGTCCTTGCCCTCCGAGTCGGCCTCCGAGTAGTAGGTGCCCTCCTGCACGAATGCCCGGACGACTGTCCCGGTCACCGGACTATGCCAGCGGTGGTAATTGGTCGCGCTAAGAAAGGCCTGATAGACCGTCCCGCCGACGAACTGATCCACCGAATCGTCATTGGCCAGCATGTCCTCCAGCGAATACGGCTGGCTCTTGATCCAGAAGCGATCTTGCCGCTCTACATCGGTGCTGATGCCGTAGGGCGTGGACTCGCAGGCGCTGACGATCACCTTGTCGTCATCCGGCGATGCCACCGGACGTTCGCCGTCCTTGAAGCGTCGGGTGAAGAAGTCGTTCCATGAGGCAAAGCCCCAGTGCTCGTGCTGCGAGTCATGCTCGAACTGGTCCATGCCGACTGTCCGCTGGGCCTCCGCGGATTTCCATCCCGAGGGGGAATCGTTGAGCACGTAGAGCGAGTCGCTGCTGCTGAGGAACTCGCACCACACGGTCAGGACCTTCTTGAGCATCGCGTTGATCCGGGGATCGCGAAACGCGGCGAAGCCGGCCGGCGTCCCCATTGTCCAGTCCAGGATCGCGCCCAGCGGCGTAGCCACCATCGCGGCGCCGAACTCGGGGGCCATGGTCAGCACCTCGTTGATCAGGCGCAGCATCTGCTCGACGCTCTCCAGGTGCCGCCTGCGGTACGGCTTGGTGCTCGGCACTTGGGCGATCATTTGGTTCATGTACATGCGCACCACTGGCTCAGTGTTCATCAACTCCAGGAACTCGGTGAGCACCGGATGCAGTACGACCTGTTCACCCCTAGCCTCCACCCGCTCTCGGTGGCCGGCGAGCCAGGACTCCAAGTCGCCCTGGTCTTCCGGCAGCCAGCCGGCCCGACGCCGTACGTCCACCGCATGGGAACGAGTCGTCACGGAAGGGACCATACCCGCCCTCGCTCCTTCATATTCGCCAACAACGCCTCGCCGAACTCGCCGGGCTTCGGGAAACAGTGCGCCGAAGACCCCGCCGACCTCGAGCAAGTCGAGCGTCGTAGCGTGCTGGAACTCGAGTAACGCGGAGTCTTGGGTCTGGGTATCAACCGAACACTGCGCGCGCCAAGCGGGTCGGTGAGTCGTGATTCGTCACCTTGCCACGATCCGTAAGCCAGGCGCGTCACCGGAAAACAGTCGCGCGATAGCGTCACTGTAGTCGGCAACCGTTGACTCGGGAGCTAGTAGCGACGCCGGCAGCCTCATCACTGGCAGCCCGCGGTTTTCGGGCGCTTGTGCTGTTTC
>QHBV01000154.1:0-943 GCA_003244035.1 Solirubrobacterales bacterium
GCCCTGGTTTTTCTGTCAGCTAGCGCGGTCCTGGGTTTCAGAGCCCGCTGGCGCGGGCCCTCGCTTACCGGCTTGCCCCGTCCGCGGTCAGCGGAGGTAGTTCCTGGGGACCGGCGGCGTGGTTATCTCGGTCGCCGAGTACTCGATCCGCGTGCCTGGGTAGTTGCACCCGTAGACGGCGCTCGTGCCGACCCTCGACTGCGTCTGGTTGGTGATCGAGGGGGTGGTGCATCCCGTCGTCCGGCTTTGGCGGTAGGCGAACTTCTTGGTCGGGAGGCCGATCGAGAGCACCGGTGCCCAGGTGGGAACCGTCAGCGCAACGACCTCACCGCGCGTGACCGGCAAAGCGACCGCAAGCGGGAACTGGACGATCTCGCCCAGATATGGCTGCAGGTGGATGGTCGGGCTCTCGGCCGTGACCACCCAGCTCCGGTGCCGGGCCGTCCCAGCGGGCTTGAGCACGGTGATCCTGGCCCTGGTGGTGCCGTAGGTCTTGTCGAGGTATCGGAGGTCGCTGAGGGCGGTGGCCCGGTTGCGGTTCAGCGCCGACAGGCCCAGCGTGAACGCGACGATGTATCCCGGCTGGGTCACCGTCGTCGGATAGGTGTGCCCGTCCCTGATCGTCTCCAGGGCGGTGACGCCGGTGAGGACGATCGTGCACTTCGACCCCGTGGCGCCGGGCGGACAGGTCGGCGCGACCAGCGCCGAGGGCCTGGTCGCACCGACCTCGATGATCTTGGCGGAGGCAGTTGCCGGCAGCAGACCCGCGAGCAGCAGGGCCGGCGCGACGGCGGCGATCGAAGCATGTTTCATCTTCACCATTGAACACCACCGCGCGGCGGCAGTTGCGCCGCTCGCGGGCTACCGCTCGCGACTAGACCTTCGTGACGTTTACCGCCTTCGGCCCCTTGGGGCCTGCCTCCTCCTCGTAGGAGACCTTCGA
>QHBV01000154.1:1042-15620 GCA_003244035.1 Solirubrobacterales bacterium
TTGTCGTCGCTGAACCACTTGACGGTACCCGTTGGCATGTACTCCCCTTACTGGTGCTGCGTCAAACACGCCGGGCTCCAAGGTCCCGGCCGAACGCAGGAAACCTAGCAGGGTCGGGGGGCCGCCGCTGATCGCAGCTCAGCCGCGGCTGCGGCGATCTGCTGCTCGTCTCCCGGGGCGGGGACCCACGGGAGCTTCAGCGGGTCGCCGGCGTAGCGCGGGATCACGTGCACGTGGAAGTGGTAGACGGTCTGCCATGCGGCCCGTCCGCACGAGTTGATCAGGTTCACGCCGTCGGCACGCAAGCGCTCGTGCGCCCGGCGCGCGACCCGCTGCGCGGCGAGCAACGTCGCCGCCAGCTCATCCGGCTCGATCTCGAGCAGGTCGCGGGCGTGACGGCGCGGGACCACGAGCGCGTGACCCCTGGTGGCGGGGGAGATGTCCATGAACGCCACCGTTCGCTCGTCCTCGTCGACGAGCTCGGCGGGCAGCTCGCCCGCGACGATCTTGCAGAAGATGCAATCCGGATCGGGCACCGCCGGCAGCCTACCGCTCGACGCTCAAGAGCTCCCGCGCTCGCTCGATCGCCTGCTCGCGGCCGGCGATCTCGCCGGCGAAGCTCGCCTGCTCGAGCTCGCCGAGGATCCGGCCGAGCTCGGGGCCGGGCGCCAGCCCCACGGCCCGCGCGAGCTCGTCGCCGCGCACCGGCGGCCGGGGCCGCTCCGCCCGCCACGTGAGCGCGTCCGGGAGCAGCCGCCGCGCGAGCTCGAGGTGACGCGCGATCGCCGCATCGGCACCGCGACCGTGCGTAGCCAGGCGATCGGCCACGCTCAGCAGGGTCACGTCGACGCCGACCGGCTCGCACGCGCGGAGGTATCCATACACCGCCCGGCGGGTGAGCGGCCGCTCGTGCACGAGGAACCCGAGCCGCAGGTGATGGCGCACGAGCGCTGCGACGTGCTCTGACAGTCGCGCCGAAGTGCGCAGGCGCGCGAGCATGCCGCTCGCGACCTCAGCCCCGGCTGCGTCGTGCCCGGTGAACGTGACCCGCCCCTCCGCGCTCACCGCTCGCGTCAGCGGCTTGGCGACGTCGTGCAGCAGAGCGCCGAAGCGCAGCGCCTGGCCACGGGTCATCCCGTCCGCGAGCGGCTCCGCCAGCAGCGCGCTCACGGCGTCGGCGTACTCCGGGAACCAGCGCCCGGGAGCGCGCTCGAGCTCGATCGTCTCGGCCAGGGCGGCGCGAGTGTGCTCGTGGGCGTCGAGGTGGTGGTAGCGGCTCTGCTGCACCCCGCGCAGCGCGGCCAGCTCGGGCAGCACCGCTTCCGTTACCCCGAGCGAGTCCATCAGCGCTAGGCCACGCAGCGCGTCTGGCGCAGTCATGATCCGTGCCAGCTCGGCGAAGATCCGCTCGGGCGCGACCTCCGCGAGCGCGGCGGCGCTCGCCCCGGCCGCCGCCGCCGTGGCCGGATCGACCGCGAAGCCGAGCTCGCAGTGCAGCCGGGCCAGCCGCAGCGCCCGCAGCGGATCCTGCGCGAAGGCCGCGGCGGAGACCATCCGCAGCCGGCCCGCGCGCAGGTCCTGCAGGCCGCCGAATGGATCGACGTACTCGCCGCCTCGCAGCGGCTGTGCGATCGCGTTGACCGTCAGGTCACGGTGGGAGAGATCGTCTTCAATCGCCTCGCCCGCGAGCGGTAGCAGGTCGACCTGCCAGCTGCGATCGCGCGCCGCCACGCGCCACGCCCCGAACTGCACCGAGAGCACGAACGCGTGTGCGCCGGCCGCCCGTGCCAGCGCGCGCGCGATTCGCCGCGGGTCGCCGGAGACGACCACGTCGCAGTCGGCCGTCGGCCGCTGCAGCAGCCCGTCGCGGACGGCACCGCCGACCAGCCAGGCGTCGCCCGGGAGATCTGCGAGCGCGAGCGGCGGCGGGCTCACGCCGGCTCCCCGTCGCGGTGATGGGCCCGCGGCACGCGGGCGGAGATCCCGCACACGATCTCGTAGTTGATCGTCCCGATCCGCCTGGCGAGCTGCTCGGCGGTCTGGCGCTCGAGCCCGTCGCGGCCGATGATCGTGACCGCGTCCCCCACCGCCCCCGACGGCTCGGAGCCGAGGTCGATCGTGATGTTGTCCATGCTCACGGCGCCGACGAGCGGATACCGCCTGCCGCCCACGAGCACCTCGCAGTTGTCCGCCAGCGCGCGGCGGATGCCATCGCCGTAGCCGATCGGGATCGTCCCGATCCAGGTCTCCCGCCTGGCGAAGAACCGCCTCCCGTAGCCGGCGCTCTCCCCTGCCCGCGCGAGCTTGACCGCGGCCAGGTAGGAGCCCAGCTCGAGCGCCGGCTCGAGCCCGCGCTCGGCCGGGTCCCCATTGAACGGGTCGCAGCCGTAGAGCGCGATCCCGCAGCGGACGAGGTCGAAGTGGCAGGCCGAGCCGCGGAGGGTCGCGGCGCTGTTAGCGGCGTGCACGACGATCCTCGGGCGCAGCTTGCGCAGCTCGGCGACGAACGGCGCGAAGGCCGCGAGCTGGCCGGCCAGGAACTGCGGATCCTCATCGGCGGTCGCGAAGTGTGTCATCGCCCCCACCAGCTCCAGCGCCGGCTCGTGCTCGACCACGCGACCGGCGACCGCGAGCGCCTCGCGCCGATCGCGGGTGCCCAGCCGTCCCATCCCCGTGTCGAGCTTGACGTGCACGCGCACCGGCGCGCCCGGATCGGCGGCCGCCGCCACCGCGGCGACGAAGGGCTCGCTCCAGGCGACGAGGTCGGCCCGCGCGGCCACCGCCAGCGGCAGCTCGGCCCCGCTGAGCGCCCCCATCACCAGGATCGGGCCGTCGATCTCTGCGGCCCGCAGCTCGGACGCCTCCTGCGCCGTGGCGACCGCCAGCCAGCCGGCGCCGGCGCTCAACGCTGCACGCGCGACCGGCACCGCCCCGTGGCCGTAGCCGTCGGCCTTGACTACCGCACACAGCCCCGCGCCGCCGGTCAGCTCGCGCGCCACTCGAGCGACGTTGCGCTCGATCGCCGCGAGGTTGACGCGCGCGAGCGCGCGCAGCGGCATCGGCGTGACCGGCTCGATGGCGCTCAGGGTAGCGCCCGCGGGAGCGCCTGGATCACGTCGCTCGCGATCACGCCCTCGGGCCCGATTCCGGCCGCCGCCAGCCGCCCCGCGCGGGCGTGCACGAGCACGCCCGCGCAGGCGGCGTGGAACGCGTCCATGGCCTTTGACAGCAAAGCCCCGATCACGCCCGAGAGGACGTCGCCGGTGCCGGCGGTCGCGAGCGCGGGGGCGCCCCCACGGCTGACCGCGACCCTGCCATCCGGGTCGGCCACGAGCGTGTCGTCGCCCTTGAGTACGACGATCGCGCGCGCGGCCGCGGCTGCGCGGCGGACGCTGTGCAGCCGGTGCGACTGGACCGCCGCGCTGTCGCACCCCAGCAGCCGTGCGAGCTCGCCGGCGTGCGGGGTCAGCACCGTCGGCGCGGAGCGGCCCGCAAGCGACTCCAGCTCGCCGGCGTGGGCGTTCAGCCCGTCGGCGTCCAGCAGCAGCGGGAGCTCTGCGCGGCGCGCGAGCTCGCGCGCGAAGCCAAAGCTCTCCGGGTGGCGCCCGAGCCCGGGCCCGAGCACGAGCGAGTCGGCGCGCTCGCTGCGCCCCAGCGCCGCCTCGACGCCGGCACGTACGAGCGACCCGCCCCCGTCATCGGGTAACGACGCCGTCATCACCTCCAGCAGGTGCGCTTCGAAGGCCGCGTTCAGGGACTCCGGGACGCACGCGGTCACGTAGCCGGCGCCGGCCCGCATCGCGGCCATCGCCACCATGCACGGCGCGCCGGTGAGCCCGATCGAGCCGCCGCACACGAGCACGCTGCCGGCTGCGAACTTGGTCGAGTCCGCGCCGCGACGGGGGATCGCGGCGGTGACGGAGTCGGCGATCAGGCCGACCTGCGGGTCGGCCTGATCGCCGGCGGGGATGCCGATGTCGATCACCCTCACCTCGCCGGCGTGGGCCTTGCCAGGCGCGATCCACAGCCCCGGCTTGGCCGCGTGGAAGGTCGCGGTCGCCGCCGCGCTGATGGCGGCGGCGGCGACCTCCCCGGTTGACCCGTCGACGCCACTGGGGACATCGCAAGCCAAAACCACAGCGGCCGCGGAAGCGGCCGCATTAATAGAATTGATCGCGGCAGCCGCCGGCTCGCGCGGCTCTCCACGGAACCCTGTGCCGAGGATCGCGTCGACGATCGCCGCCGCGCCTGCCAGCGCGGCGGGCTCGAACGGCGACGGCCCGGTCCCCGGCAGGCGCGCGAGATTCGTGCGTGCGTCGCCGCGCAGCTCCTCGCCCGGCGCGAGCGTGAGCACGTCGAGCTCCCGACCCCGCTCGCGCAGGACCCGCGCCGCGACCAGGCCGTCGCCACCGTTGTTGCCCTTGCCGCAGACGACTACGACGCGTCCGGTCGGGACGCGCTCGGACACGAGCGCGGCGAGCCCAACGCCGGCGCGCTCCATCAGCTCGAGCCCCGCGATTCCGCGCTCGCCGATCGCCCACTCGTCGAGCGCTCGTTGCTCGGCGGCATCGGGGAGCGGCTCGAGCCAGTCCGGCAGGCTCATACCGCCTGGACGATCGCGACTGCTGCCGCCTCGTTCCCGGTGTGCGTGAGCGACACCCTCACCTCTACGCCGAGCTCCTCCGCGCGCGCCGCGGCGGCCCCGTGCAGCCGGACCGCCGGGGCGCCACCGTCGCTCCGGAGCACCTCGATCTCGCTGAAGTTGAAGCCGGGCAGCCCGAGCGCCTTGGCGACCGCCTCCTTGGCACAGAAGCGGGCCGCGAGGTGCTGGCCGGGACGGCCCTGCCTTTCGGCATAGGCGCGCTCGGACTCGGTGAACAGGCGCTCGGCGAGCCGTGGCCGGCGCGCCAGCGCCCGCTCGAGGCGCTCGATCTCGACCAGGTCGATCCCGACGCTCACTCGACCGTCACGGTCTTGGCGAGGTTGCGCGGCTGGTCGACGTTCAGCCCTCGGCGGCGCGCGATGTGATAAGCGAACAGCTGCAACGGGATCACCGCCAGCAGCGGCGCGAGCATCCACTGCGTGCGCGGGACATAGATCACCTCGTCCGCGTGGTGGGCGATCTGCTCGTCGCCCTCGCTGGCGACCGCGATCACCCGGGCGCCGCGCGCGCGGACCTCCTGGATGTTGGAGATCACCTTCGCCAGCACGGGCGATTCGGTCGCGACCACGACCACGGGCGTGCTCTGGTCGAGCAGCGCGATCGGTCCGTGCTTCATCTCGCCGGCCGCGTACGCGTCGGTGGCGATGTACGAGATCTCCTTGAGCTTGAGCGCGCCCTCGAGCGCGGCCGGGAGCCCGGCGTGGCGCCCGAGGTACAGGAAGAAGCTGGCCGCGTGGTGCTCGTCCGCGATCCTTTGTACGTCTCCGACGCCGTGCTCGAGGAGCTGCGCGATCAGGTGCGGCAGGCGCCTGAGCTCGGCGATCGTCGCGGTCAGCTGCTCGGGTGCCAGCGTGCCGCGCAGCTCCGCCAGGCGCATCGCCAGCAGGTACATCGCCGCCACCTGGCTCACGAACGTCTTCGTCGCGGCGACCCCGATCTCGAGGCCCGCGCGCGTGTAGAGGACGCCGTCGGCCTCGCGCGTGGCCTGGGCGCCCATGATGTTCGCGACGGCGAGCACGCTCGCGCCCAGGGCGCGGGCCGTGCGCATCGCGGCGAGCGTGTCGGCCGTCTCGCCCGACTGGGAGATCCCGATCACGAGGTCGCCGGCGCCCACAACGGGGTTTCGATAGCGGTACTCGGAGGCGATCTCGACCTCGACCGGGACGCGCGCCCACTGCTCGATCGCGTAGCGGCCGATCAGCCCAGCGTGGTATGAGGTTCCGCACGCGACGATCACCACCCGGCGGATCTTTTTGAGCAGAGCGTCGTCGATCGTGCCGAGGTCCCCGAGATCCACCCCATCCGGGCGGATGACGCGGTCGCCGATCGTCTCGGCGACGGCGTCGGCCTGCTCGTGGATCTCCTTGAGCATGAACGTCTCGTAGCCCTGCTTCTCGGCGGTGTCGGCGTCCCAATCGATCTCGACCAGCTCGCGCTCCAGCGGCTCGCCCTGCGCGGTCTCGAACTCGACCCCGTCCGCGCGGAGCACGACGATCTCCTCGTCGCCGATGTACTGGATCAGCCGGGTCTCGCGCAGGAAGGCCGGGATCGCCGAGGCGATGAACTGCTCGCCCTCGCCGCGCCCCACGACCAGCGGGCACTCCTTGCGGGCCCCGACCAGCAGGCCCGGCTCCTGCGCGCTGATCGCGACGAACGCGTAGTGGCCTCGGAGCTCGGCGTAGGCCCTGCGCACCGCCTCGACCAGGCCGTCGGCGTTGTGATGGGCGACGAGGTGGGCGATCACCTCGGCGTCGGTCTCCGAGGTGAACTCGGCGCCCTGCTGAATCAGCCACTCCTTCAGCACCAGGTAGTTCTCGACGATCCCGTTGACGACGATGTGGACCCGGTCACTGGTGTCGAAGTGCGGGTGGGCGTTGGCTGCGGTCACCTGACCGTGGGTGGCCCAGCGGGTGTGGCCGATCCCCGTGCTGGGCTCGGGCTTCTCCGCCACCGCCACGGCGCCATCCGCCCCCGTCACGGCGCCATTCGCCGCTTGTGCCTCGAGCGCACCCCGCAGCGCGCTGAGGTTGCCCACCGCCCGCACGGCGTCGATCCGATCGCCATCGAGCACCGAGATCCCGGCGCTGTCATAGCCCCGGTACTCGAGCTTCTCGAGCCCGGCGAGCAGCAGCGGGCGGGCTGCCCGGGGCCCTACGTAGCCGACGATGCCACACATGCTCCTGAGATGCTCCTGAGTTTCGGGTCGTGGTCGAGCCGCAGCGGCGGCCCGCGCCCTCCTCCGCCTGACCGAAGAGCGAGCGCTCGATGTTAGACGGTGGACCGGCGCCGGGGCGGACGCGCGCCGGCTCTTTGGCACAGAGCCGACACGAACAGGTCTTGTTCGGTCACATGGCCGCCGTCAAGCTGGCGCGATGGCGGAACTGAGACGTCCCGGTCGCGCCAGGCGCGACCGGAACGTCTCAGAACGCGTCGCGCGGATCGCCTCGGCCCAGTGGGGCGTGATCGGGGCCGGCCAGCTGCGTGACTGCGGCCTGGACAAGCACGCGGTGCGGCGCTGGCGCGCCGCGGGACGACTCCACGTCCTGGAAGCCGGCCTGTACGCCGTAGGACACACCTCCGTCCCGATCGAGGGGCGGCTGACAGCCGCCTTGATCCATGCCGGGCCCGGCGCCGCCCTCAGCCATGCCACCGCCGCTTGGTGGTGGGAGCTGATCACGGTGCACCCGGCGCGGATCGAGGTCTCCACCCCCAACAGGGCCGGCTCGACTGCGGCGATCCTCGTACATCGGCCGTGCACGCTGGAGCCCGTCCGCCACCGGCGCCTGCCTGTCACTCCGCCGGCGGCAACACTGCTCGACTTCGCCGGCCGGGCCGGCGACGGTGAGGTCCGCCAGGCCCTCTCCGAGGCCGACTACCGTGGCCTGCTCGACCTCGACGCCCTCCACGCCGAGCTCCGTCGGGGACGCGCGGGAAGCGCACGGCTGCGTCGCGCGCTGGAGCGACACGAGCCGCGGCTGGCCCGCACCCGGAGCCGGTTGGAGCGCTTCTTCCTCGAGCTGTGCGAGCGCTACGGACTACCCCTGCCTGAGATCAACGCCCGGGTCGGACGGATGACAGTCGACGCCCTCTGGCCCCGCCAGCGCCTGGTGGTGGAGCTCGATGGACACCGTGGCCACCGCAGCCGGGCACAGGTCGATCGTGATCGCCGCCGGGAGCTTCACCTCCGTGCCGCGGGCTACCCGACGATCCGCTACACCGAGGACCAGGTCGTCAAGGAGCCGGCGCTGGTGGCCGCCGATCTGCTGGCCGCGCTCGAGTGAGCTTCCGCGCGCCCCTCCATGCCTGGACTCACTCGTCCAGTGCGGCTCGCACGGCCTCGGCGAGCCGCGCGCCCACCGCCTCGGTCTCCTCCTCGCTGGACGCCTCCACCATCACCCTGATCAGTGACTCGGTTCCGGACGCACGGACGAGGACACGGCCGCGGCCACTCACCGCGATGTTCGCTTGGTCGATCGCCACGCGCACCGACGGGTCCTCAATCGCCGCGGCGAGCGCGGCACGGTCGCTGGCGCGGATATTGACGAGCCGCTGCGGAAGCTTGTGCATCGCGTCGCGCTCGCGCAGATCGCGTTCGCCCAGCGCCTCGAGCGTGAGCAGCGCGCTCGCGATGCCGTCGCCCGAGGGGCCGAAGCCGAGGTCGATGATGTGACCGGACTGCTCTCCGCCGAGCATCCACCCGCGCCGGCGCAGCTCGTCGAGCACGTAACGATCCCCAACCGGGGTGGTCGCGACCCCGATCCCGGCCGCCGCCATCGCCTGGTGGAACCCGTAGTTGGTCATCACCGTTACGGCGACGCCGCCGCCAGCCAGCCGCCCGCGCTCGCGCAGGTGCAGCGCGGCGAGCGCGACCAGCTCGTCGCCGTCGACGACGACGCCGTCGCGATCGACGGCCAGGACCCGGTCACCGTCCCCGTCGAACGAGAATCCCACGTCGTATCCACCCCGTGCGAGGAGCGGAGCGAATCCACCGATCTGCGTCGAGCCGCATCGATCGTTGATGTTGCGTCCGTTGGGCTGGTCGGCGACGATCTCGACCTCGGCTCCCAGCCGGCGGAAGATCTCGGGTGCGGCTTGGTAGGTCGCGCCGTTGGCACAGTCCAGCAGGATCCGGCGCCGGCTCAGGTCAAGCTCCGCAAAGCGCCCGTGCAGCTCCTCTAGGTAGTGCGCGAGCGCTCCGGGAAAGCCATGCACGCGACCGATCCGCTCCGGCGGCGCCGGAGCGCGCGCAAGCTCCTCCTCGATCGCATGCTCGGTGTCATCATCGAGCTTGAACCCGTCCCCGCCGAACAGCTTGATCCCGTTGTCCTCGAAGGAGTTGTGTGACGCCGAGATCACAGCCGCGAGCTGCAGGGCATGGCGGCGGACGAGCAGCGCGGCGGCTGGGGTCGGCAGCACTCCCGCAAGCAGCGCCTCCCCCCCGGCGGCGGCGACGCCGGCCGCGATCGCCGACTCGAGCATCTCGCCGGATTCGCGCGTATCCCGCACGATCAGCACTCGCGGATGCTCGGTCCCTCCGGTGCGCGACACAGCCACGCGCGCCAGCGACAGCGCGAGCTCGGCGGTCAAGAAGTGTCCCGCCCGCCCACGGACCCCATCCGTGCCAAAGAGCTGGCGCGCCATCCGGCAGGAGCCTCTTGCGGCCGGCGGTACTGGTTCCGCGCGCTAGCGCTTGGAGAACTGCGGCCGCTTGCGGGCCTTCTTCAGGCCGGCCTTCTTGCGCTCCTTGACCCGCGGATCGCGGGTCAAGAAGCCGCGCCGCTTGAGCTCGCCCCGCAGGTGCGGGTCGGCCTCGATCAGCGCCCGCGAGATTCCGTGGCGCAGCGCCCCCGCCTGCGCGGCGACACCGCCACCGTGCATCCTCGCGACGACGTCCATCCGCGATTCGTAGCCCACCGTCTCCAGCGGCTGGCGGATGACGCGCCTGAGCGTGTCGCGCGGGAACAGGGTCTCGAGCGTCTTGCCGTTGACGGAGTAGGTTCCAGCCCCCGGCTTCAGGATCACTCGCGCGACCGCCGTCTTGCGCTTGCCGGTGGCGGTATAACGAGCCCCCGCGGCGAGATCGATCGCGGCGTCGGCGATCGGCTGGGCCAGGTCCTCGGGTTCCTGCTCGCGCAACGCGGCCGCCTCGGCCTCGGCCTCTGCCGCGGCCTTGGCCTCGGCGTCGAGGAACTCCTGAGTGTCGGGGACGATGTCGGGGATGAGGTCGGCGCCCGGAATCTCGGGCTTGGCGCGCGGCACAAGCTCGACCTCCTCGAGCTCGGTGGCCGGAATGGGCTCGGGCTCCGCGGCGGACGGCTCGGCGGCGGCCGGCTGGGCAGGTTCCGAGTCCGGGGCGGGCGGCTCCTGCGAGGCCACCGGCGTGGAGGTCACGGCCGGGTCGGAGGCACTCGCGTTCGAGGCCGGCGGCTCCGGACCGGGGTCCGAAGCGCGCGGTGCCTCCGGGTCGGTCGTGGCCTTCCGCTCCTGCTCGTCGTCGGGATGCTCGGCGTCGGTCACGTCTGGATCTCCATCGGTTTCGGCTGCTGGGCGATGTGCGGGTGCTCGGGACCGGCGTACACCTTGAGCTTGGTCAGCTGCTTGCGAGCGAGGCGGTTACGGGGCAGCATCCCCTTGACCGCGAGGCGGATGACCTGCTCGGGCCTGCGGTCGAGCATCTCGGCGAGCGTCCGCGACTTCAGCCCTCCCGGGTAACCGGAGTGCCGGTAGTAGCGCTTGGCGGCCCGCTTGTTGCCTGTGACCGCGATCCTCTCGGCGTTGACGACGACCACGAAGTCGCCGGTGTCGACGTGCGGGGTGTAGGTCGGCTTGCGCTTGCCGCGCAGCGCATCGGCGATCTGCGTGGCAAGCCTGCCGAGCGTTTGCCCGGAGGCGTCGACGAGGAGCCAGTTGCGCTCCCTGTCTGCTGGTGTGGCGACGTAGGTCTTCATGACACGCACGAGCCGCGCGAGCTGCTCGCGCGGCCGGCGGCAGATGATAGCCGCCACGGCGCCCACCTTGCGTCCGGGCGGCCGGGAGGCTGCGCTCGCCGGGAGCTCGCGAGGCTCGGAGCCGAACCGCAGTCAGGAAGCCGTGTTCGTGAGGCTCGAGACCTGGATCGCGGCGATGCGAATGTTGTCGATGGTCGACCCGGGAGCGTGGTTGTCCGAGCAGATCAATTGTGCGGATCCCGCGCTCGTGAGCCTGTGTACGACTTGGAGCGAAAATGCCGCACGCACCACGCCGGCGGTGTGAACCGGGATTGCCGAGGAAGTTGCTCCTCGCTGCGGTCTCGGCGCTCTCGGTCGACCACTTGAGCTGATCGATCGCAAAGTCGTAGGCGTCCGAGAGCTTGCCGTAGTCGCTGACCAGCAGCTCCCGCAGGCGGTCGACGCCGAACTGCGCGGTCGCGATTCCCTGTGCGATGTCGGCCGAGATCGCGCTCGCCTTGTCGCTGACCTGGGTCAGCTCCTTCGAGCCATCGCCGCCGTCGGTCCAGATCGAGATGATCGAGAACAGTCCTGCGACCGCTCCCAGGGCGCTGCTTGACGAACACCATCCGCAGGAGACGGATCAGGACAACGCCTTCAACTTCATCGCCGTCCAGTCGTAGCGAGCTTCCAAATTGCTGGGCCCAAGCGAGTCGAGTTCACGCGCGGCTGCAAGCGGAGGAGGCGCCCGCAGCCGCCCCTACTCCCACTCGATCGTACCGGGCGGTTTGCTTGTGATGTCGAGCACCACCCGCCCGACGGCGGGGATCTCGCCCGTCATCCGCGAGGCGATCTGCTCGAGCAGGTCATAGGGCAGACGCGCCCAGTCGGCGGTCATCGCGTCGTCACTGGTCACGGCGCGGATCACGATCACGCTGCCGTACGTGCGCGAGTCGCCCTGCACCCCGACCGTGCGGATGTCGGGGAGCACGCAAAAGGACTGCCACAGCTCCCGGTAGAGGCCCGCCT
The DNA here is from genome assembly GCA_003244035.1 of Solirubrobacterales bacterium. Taxonomy (GTDB): domain Bacteria; phylum Actinomycetota; class Thermoleophilia; order Solirubrobacterales; family Solirubrobacteraceae; genus Palsa-465. Next base: position 12,662 of record QHBV01000154.1, read on the forward strand.
CGCGGATCTCCTGCTGGAGGATCGCGTCCGCCTCGCGCAGGACCTCGAGGCGCTCGCGGGTCGCCTCGCCACCCACGATCCTGATCGCGAGTCCGGGACCCGGGAACGGCTGGCGCCACACGAGCCGCTCCGGCAATCCGAGCTCGGCCCCGACCGCGCGCACCTCGTCCTTGAACAGGGCCCGCAGCGGTTCGACCAGCCCGAACCGCAGGTCCGCCGGCAGCCCCCCGACGTTGTGATGGGACTTGATCATCGCCGCACCGTGCCCGCCGCCGGACTCGATCACGTCGGAGTACAGCGTCCCCTGCACCAGGAAGCCCACGTCCGGCAGCCGGCTTGCCTCCTGTTCGAACACCCGAATGAACTCGGCTCCGATCCGCTTGCGCTTGACCTCGGGATCGCTGACGCCCCGTAGGGCGGCCAGGAACCGCTCGGAGGCGTCGACCGCCACCAGCGGGACGCGGAAGTGGTCGCGGAAGGCGGCGATCACCTGCTCGCCCTCGTTCTTGCGCATCAACCCGTGATCGACGAACACACACGTCAGCCGATCGCCGATCGCGCGGTGCACGAGCAGCGCGGCGACGCTTGAGTCGACGCCTCCCGAGAGTCCGCAGATCGCGTGCCCCTCCCCCACCTGCGCGGCGATCCGCTGCACCTGGTCCTCGATCACCGAGCTCGGGCTCCACGAGCGCTCGCAGCCGCACACGTCCTCCAGGAAGTTCGTGAGCACCTGCTGCCCATACGGCGTGTGCACCACCTCCGGATGGAACTGGATCCCGTAGACCCCGCGATCGACCGATTCCAGCGCGGCCACCGGCGACGCGGTCGAAGAGGCCAGCGCCGTGAACCCGGGCGGCGGTGCGAACACCGCGTCCCGGTGCGACATCCAGCAGGTCTGCTCCGAGGGGGTCCCTGCCAGCAGCCGCCCGGTCTCGTGCACGGTCAACCGCGAGCGCCCGAACTCGCCCACCTCGGCCGCCCGCACCCGGCCGCCGAGCTCTCTGCAGAGCAGCTGCATCCCGTAGCAGATGCCGAGCACCGGGATCCCCAGCTCGAGCACTTCGGGGTCCAGCGGTGGCGCCCCGTCGGCGTACACCGACGCCGGCCCGCCGGACAGGATCACGCCCTTGGGGCGTCGCTCGCGCACCGCGCCGATGCCGGCGTGATGCGGCAGCAGCTCGGAGAAGACCCCGCACTCGCGGACCCGGCGGGCGATCAGCTGCGAGTACTGACCGCCGTAGTCGAGCACCACGACCTCTTCCTGTACGGGGGGGCGCATGCGCCCCCCCGCCGGCCGCGCATGCGCGGCCGGGGCCGGCGTGCATGCACGCCGGCCTTCCAATCTGGGCGTATCAGTCGCCGACACCGACCGCCGCCGCCTTGCCCGCCGCGCCCATCCCCACGCCCTGCTCGCGCTGGAGCTGCTTGCCCTCGGTCTGCAGAGATGGCGCGACCATCAACTCGGCACGGTTGAACTCGGCGATATCGCGGTAGCCGCAGGTCGCCATCGAGGTGCGCAGGCCGCCCATCAGGTTGAAGGTGCCGTCGTTCTCGCGCGCTGGACCCCTGATGATCGCCTCGAGCGAGCCATTCGGGGTCGTCGCCACCCGAGCGCCGCGCGGGAGCGTCGGGTGGAACGTGGCCATCCCCCAGTTGAAGCCACGGCCGGGGGCCTCGTAGGCACGCGCGAGCGCCGACCCGAGCATCACGGCATCGGCGCCACACGCGATCGCCTTGGCGATGTCGCCGCCGTTGCGCATCCCGCCGTCGGCGATCACCTTGACGTAATCGCCGGTCTCGAGCATGTGCTGCGAGCGCGCGGCGGCGACGTCCGCGATCGCGGTCGCCTGCGGAACACCGATCCCCAGCACCCCTCGAGTCGTGCAGATCGCGCCCGGGCCGACGCCGACAAGCACCCCCGCGGCGCCGGTACGCATCAGGTGAAGGCCCGTGTGATACGAGGCGCACCCCCCGACCAGCACCGGCGTCGGCGCGAGGTCGCGGATGAACTCCTTGAGGTTCAGCGGCGGCCGGCTCCCGTCGAGCGAGACGTGCTCGGCGGAGACGACGGTGCCCTGGATCACGAGGATGTCGAGCCCCGCCTCGAGCGCGCCCTCGTAGTGGGCTTGCACCCTCTGCGGGGTCAGCGACGCGGCCGCCACGACTCCCTGACGCTTGATCTCCGCGATCCGCTGCGCGATCAGCTCGGGCTTGACCGGNNGAATAGATGTCCTGCATCTCGCGGGTGGCGATATCCCTTGAGAAGCTCGCGATCCGCTCGAGCTGCGACTCCGCATCCTCGTAGCGGCAGTAGATCCCCTCCAGGTTGAGGACCGCCAGGCCTCCGAGCCTGCCGATCACGCCCGCCGTTTCGGGCGAGACGACCCCGTCAAGGGCGGCGGCGAGCAACGGCAGCTCGAAGCGGTATGGGCCGAGCGTCCACGACACATCGACATCGTCGGGGTCTCGCGTTCTGCGCGAGGGTACGATCGCGATTTCATCGAACCCATAGGCCCGCCGAGCCTTCTTGCCGCGTCCAATTTCGATTTCCATAACGGAATCGTAGTGGTCGCCGCGGACGCAGCCGGCCTGCGCCGCGGACGCAGCCGCCTCAGGAGATCTCGGCCGGGATCCGCACCCGCTCGGCGCGAACCTCCTCCAGCAGCCGCTGCACCTTGCTCGGCTCGACGATCCCGGCACCGAAGTGATGGGTCGACTCGGCACCGCAGGCGACGCCGAAGCGCAGGCACTCGACTTTGGGGCGGTCCGCGTACCGGGCCGCGACATAGCCCGCGAGGAACGCGTCCCCCGAGCCGATCCTGGAGCGCGTCACCTGCTCTGGCACCTGCACCCGGTAGAGCACCGGGAGTCCCTCCTCGAGCACCTGGGCATAGCAGCCGTCGGGCACCGTCATGATCGCCTCGGCGGCCCCCAGTCGCGCCATCTCGGCGACCGCCTG
>QHBV01000155.1 GCA_003244035.1 Solirubrobacterales bacterium
TCGATCAGCCGCCCGGCGAAGGAAACGAAGTCGCCGCCATCGCCGATTACGATCGCGTTCCGGTCCAGCAGCTGCCGGAGCTCGCCGTAGATCCGCATCGGGTGCAGCGGGGCGCGCGGGTCGGCCAGCGAAGCGGCCTCACCGGCACGCTGCTCGTCCTCTATCCCGCGTAGCGATGCGATCCACGCGCCGTGGTCGGAGCCGCCCACCGCGAGCGCCCGCAACCCGTCGAGCGTCGCCGTAAAAGCGCCGTAGAGCTCTGCGGCCACCGGCCGGGGGGGAACGCGCCTGGGCTCGGCCACGTCGATCGCGACGATCTCGGCGTCGGGCGCGAACGCAGCCCCGAACGCCAGCCGGAAGTCGAGCGGGACCCCGATCACCAGCGCCACATCCGCGCCGCTGAGCCCAGCGCCGCGAGCGCGCGCGAAGCACAGCTCGTGGTCGGCGGGCAGGCATCCGCGTCCGAGCCCGTTCAGAAATACCGGGATCCGCAGCTCCTCGCAGAGCCCGCGCAGCGCCGCTTCGCCGCGACCCCAGTAGAGGCCCGTGCCCGCCATGATCGCCGGCCGCTGCGCTCCCCGCAGGAGCGCAGCGACGCGCTCGATCTCGCGCCCATCGGCGCCTGGGCCACGCCAGGGCTCCGGCAGCGCCGGAGCCGGGGTGGGCTCCTGCGCAGCCGTGAATACATGGTCGAGCGGAAAGTCGAGGAAGGTCGGCCCCGATCGGGGGAGGATCGCCTCCCGGATCGCCGCATCGACCAGCTCAGGAATCTCCGCCGGCGCGCCCGCGGTCCGTGCCAGCTTGACGAGCGGCGCGACGAACGGGACGTGGTCGATCTCCTGTAACGATCCCTGCCCCCAGCGGAACTGCGGCGCGCGCCCGCCGAGGACGAGCACGGGAGAATCGCTCTGGCTGGCCGAGGCGATCGCACTGATGCCGTTGGTGATGCCCGGGCCCGCGGTCAGCGCGCACACGCCGATCGTGCGGGTGACCTTGGCCCAGCCCTCGGCGGCGAACGCGGCGGTCTGCTCGTGACGGACATCGACGATCTCGATCCCCTCCGCGCGGCAACCGTCGTAGATCGAGAACAGGTGGCCGCCGGAGAGCGTGAAGAGCACGCCCACGCCGTGGGCCCGCAGGCGCCTCGCGATCAACCGGCCGCCGTGGAACTCGGCTGCGCCCTCGCCCGTCACGGCTCACGACAGCCCGCCGCCGGCGGAGGACTCCAACCGCATCGCGTTCACGATCGCACCGCCAAGGATGATCAGCGCCAGCAGGTAGAACCACCCGAGCACGATCAGCACGAACACGATCGTCGTCCCGAAGCGCGCGATCGTCGAGATGTTCGAGAGGTACGCCGGGAACGCGTAGCTGACGAAGCTGATCGCGATCGTGGCGCCGAGCGCGCCGGGCCACACCGCCCGCCACGGTATCGGCCGGTTCGGCACGCGTGCGTAGATGACGGCGAGGCAGCCGAACAGCAGCACGACGCTGACCCCGAGTGAGACCGCGTACACGAGGTCGGTGACGCGCGCGAGGTCGAACGGGAGATCCTCGGCGCCGGTCCGAAGGAGGCTCTGGACGGTGGGCACGGCGACAGTCGCGATCATGAACACGAGCACCACCCCGAGCATCGTCACCCCGAAGCGCTTCTGCTCGAGCCAGCTCCGCGCCCGGCAGCCGTACACGCGAGCGAAGGACGTGTCGAGCGCTCCCCACAACGACGAGCCGAGCCACAGGCTGGCGAGCAATGCGAGCACGCCGGTGCTCGTGGTCGAGCTCTTGATCTGGTGCAGCAGCGAGTTCAAGGTGTGCTTGGCGGCGCCTGGAAAGACCTCGCGCAGATCGGTCACCACGCTCTGCTGCACGGCCGTGCTCGACAGCACCTGCCCGGCGACGAACAGCCCGAGCAGCGCGACCGGCACAACCGCCAGCAGCATCGTGTAGGCGATCATCGCCGACAGGCCGGTGACGTTCGCATCCCAGCCGATCCGCCAGAACCGGCGCGCCGCGGCAGTCACCGCGCTTCGCCGGGTGCCACGGACCGCGCGCGGCCGCTCAGCCGCGCGAACGCTCACGCGATCCCGCCGAGGAGATGTCTCATGCGCCGGGAGTGTGACGTGCTCAGCCGACGGGAGCGGGCGCGAGGACGCGTGAGAGCCGGCGTGGAGCGCGCGCGGAGCCAGCCGGCGCCCGCGCACCCGCCTGGCCACTTGTCCCCCGCCGGCAGGCATGCGACAGCCAAGCCGCTTGCTCCAGCGCGGACTCCCCCTGCACGCAGCGGCGCCCGATGCGCACGGCCGGAAGCCCCGTTGCTCCGAGCGTAAGCAGCTCTCGCCGGCGAGCCTGAAGCGGACCGTCGCGAGCCGGGTCGCCGGCCGCGGCCAGGCAGGGCTCCAGTCCGATCCCCGCCGCAGCGGCGGCCTCGGCGAGAACCTCGGGGTCCTCGAGCTCAAAGCCGCCGCAGAACGCGAGCCTGCTCGCGGCCAGGGCAAAGCGTGCACCTGCTCCGACTTCGGCTGCGTAGGAGGCGGCTCGCAGCGCCGACGGCGATCCGGCGGGGTGGCGATCGGGCCAGACCAGCGGAAGCCTGAGCTCCGCGGCGCGGCGCTCGGCCCGTGCGCGCCCGAGCGGCGGCGACCCGGGCTCGGACGTCCCGGGCTCGCAGTCAAGCGCCCCAGGCGCGCCCTCCAGCGCCCCGGACTCGCAATTGAACCCGAGGGACGGGACCGGCACCCAGTCGACCTCGCCGAGGACCCGCTCGACCCGCTCGGCGGCCAGGTACGAGAACGGGCACGCGAGATCGAAGTAGAACACGGGCCGTGCGCTCGAGGCAGTGCCCGAGCCGCAGTCAAGGCCGCGGCGCTCGGGGAGGACGATCAGATCTCCCATCGAAGACTGAAACGAACGCGATCCCAAGAACTTGTGAAAACACGAGGCTGGTGTACTCTCGCCTCGAGGCATCTGTATTTCCCAATTACCGCCGCCCAAGCGCCATCCGTACGACCAGTGGTCGCCGGATGCACGCGCGCTCGATCTGGTCGGCGACAAATGGACCCTGCTGATCGTCCGCGACCTCGCCGCCGGCCCGCGTCGCTTCGTCGAGCTGCACCGGATTCTGCCCGGGATCTCGACCGAGCAGCTGCGTGCGCGGCTGAACCGAATGGTCGCCGATGGCCTGCTCACCCGCAAGCGCTACCGCGAGGTCCCACCGCGGGTGGACTACGAGCTGACCGCGCGAGCCGGCGAGCTGATGCCGATCCTCGGCGAGCTCGCCCGCTGGGGTTACGAGTGGGCGTGGGGGCCCCCGCGCCAGTCCGAGTCGGTTGACCTGGGGGCGATCTTCCGGCTCGCGCCAGGTCTCGCCCGTCTCCAAACCGGTGCGCATGGAACCGTCGAGATGACCGTGAGCGCAACCACCACAGGCCGCCCTGCGGCCTCCTATTCATTCACAGTCTCAGGCGCCGGGGTCTCGATCCAGGAGCGCCGCGCCGAGCAGGCCGAAGCCCGCGTAGCCGGCTCCGAGGCCGCGTGGATCGAAGCGTTCTCACCCGCTCGGGATCGGACGGCCCTGAGCTTCAGCGGCGACCGCCAGTTCGCCGAGAACCTCCTCGACGAAATCTCAGTGGGCTCCGCGCTGGCCCACGGCGCCGTCCGGGCCGTCGCCTAGAGGCACGGCGCCGTCCGCGCCGGGGCGGTACGGACCTGCTACCTGCTCGGGTAGTGCGCCGCGGTGATGTGGGGGATCTGGTATGGCCCGCGCGCGCCCGGAAGCGGCGGCGCGACCCAGCACGCGGCGTGGCCGATCAGCGGGAGGTTGAGCGCCGGCGCCGAGCCGTCGCCGGGCGCGCCGGTGTTCTTGCAGTC
>QHBV01000156.1 GCA_003244035.1 Solirubrobacterales bacterium
TTGACCAGGAACACCCAGCGCCATCCGTCCCGGGCCCCGGCCGCCGCGATGATCAGGCCACCGAGCAGTGGCCCGATCGCGGTCGACACGCCGATGGTCGCGCCGAGGACGCCGAAGGCCCGGGACCGGGCCGGTCCGGTGAAGGACAGCTGGATGGTAGCCGCGATGGCTGGGTAGAACACCCCGGCCCCGAACCCCTGAACGACCCGGGCGATGACGATCTCGGCCGGGTGCTGCGCGATGCCGCAGGCCACGCTGGCCAGGGTGAAGATGGTCAGGCCGATGAGGAAGAGGGGCTTGTGGCCGAACCGGTCGCCGGCCCTCCCGGCGGGCACCAGGGCCAGGCCGTAGGCCAGCGCGTAGCCGGCCACGATCCACTCCAGGCTGGACGCCGGGGCGTGCAGCCCGGCGCGGATGCTGGGCAGGGCCACGTTGACGATCGTGGTGTCGAGCAGGGCCATGAACGCTCCGACCAGCACGATCGACACAGCCCGCCAGCCGGGGCCGGCGGCCGCGGGCGCCGCGGTCGCCCGGTCCGGGCCGGTGCCGGTGGTCATGAGGTCCCTCCCCAGGCGGGCGGGCCGCCGATCCCGTCGCGGAAGTCGGCGGCGATCTTCGGCATCCGGCCGAGGAGTTCTTCATGCCAGCGCACCTCTGCGGCCACACGCTCGATGAGGTGCCGCAGGACCACCCGCTCCGCCTCGTTGAGATAGATGTCCGCAGTCTCGGCCCGGTGGCGCAGCGACGACTCCTGGACCCGGAGCCCGGCCAGGCGGTTGGCCACGATCTGGGTGAGCGTCTCCTCCGGCAGGTCCCGGGACTGGGACAGCGCCAGGTCGAACGGGTCGTTGCGGAGGACGAGCTCGCGCAGCGCCTGGTCCCGGACCGCGTCCAGGGCCCGGTGGCCCTCCCGGGTGATCTCGTAGACGGTGCGCTCCGGCCGGTTCCCGACCCGCTCGGTCCGCACCTCGCGGACCAGCTCCTCGTGAGCCAGCCGCTTCAGTGCCCCGTAGAGCGACCCGACCGGGACGTCGGCCCACATGTCGGTGCGGTCCGACTGGGCCTGCTGGCGGATCTGGTGCCCGTGCAGCGGCCCGCTCGCGGCCAGCGTGCCCAGGATGAACAAGCGGATAGACGACACGCGATTACTCTCGCACAAGTAATCGCGCGATGGCAAGCGTGCGGGCCACGGGGCCTCTCCCACAATTCTCCGCAACGAAAACCAGCCGCCGCCGGTCCCGCCCGGCCCGGCGTGGGAGAGGGCGCGGCCGGTGCGGGTCACCGCGCGGGCGCGGTGGGACCTCCGCGGATCATCCGCCATGAGCGGGCTGCTGGGGGGGTATTCGTGCCGGGTAGTGACATGCTCGGGGGAATCAGCATGCGGGTGGATCGGATGCCTGACGCATTGATCCTGGAGTTCGCAGGCCTGAGCGACGCCGGCTATGCCGCGGTCAACGAGAACCTTGGCATCGACGCGGAAACCGGCCAGGGGGACTGGCCAGCGGGTAAACATTCACGCCGTGTGCGCTGAGTGACAGGTCTTGGGCGGGGATCTTTGCGGGGGCGGCCCTGCGTGTCGGCTTGATCATCATTGGGATGTGCTGATCATGGTGGTCTGTGACCGAGCTGCCGCCGCCTGCCGCTGGGTGCGCGGCGTGCTCTGCCCGCGACGCCGTGATCGCTGAGCAGGCGCGGGTGCTGGGCGAGCAGGCCCGGGCGATTGAGGAGCTGCGGGCCGGGGTCGCTGGGCTGCGCAGCGAGGTCGCGGATCTGAGGCGCCGGCTGGGCCGTAACAGCCGCAATTCCTCGATGCCGCCGTCGGCTGATGACCTGCCGGGCAGGGCAGCGCCGAAGAAGGAACAGCGCGGCAAAGGCAGCGGCCGGGGGCGCGGTAAGCAGCCGGGAACTGCGGGAACATCGATGGCGTGGGCGCGGCCCGATGAGGTGATCGATCATCGTCCCGCGGGCGTGTGCGGGTGCGGGGCGGACCTGGCCGGTGCGGCTGACCTGGGTGTGGCGCGGTCGTTTCAGCAGCTGGAGATCCCGCTGATCACGGCCCGCCGCATCCAGCATGACCTGTATCAGGCCCGGTGCGGCTGCGGGGAGGTGCATGTGGCGGCCCGCCCGGCAGGGGTGCCGGACCCGGCGGTGAGCATCGGCCCGGATGTGCGCGCCCTGGCGGTGTACCTGGTCGTGTTCCAGCACGTGCCCATCGGCCGGTGCGTCCAGCTGATCGCCGATGTGACCGGCGCGGCGGTCTCGGCCGGGTTCGTTCACTCGTGCCTGGCCAAAGCCGCGGAAGTGATCGCGGACGTGGTGAAGCTGATCAAGACGCTGATCACCGCGGCAGCGGTGGCCGGGTTCGATGAGACCACGCTGCGGTGCGGGCCCGCCGGGCAGAAGAGATACGTGCTGGCGGCCGTCACCGAGTTGTACTCGGTGTTCTTCCCCGGGCGGCGCACCCTGGAGTCCTTCCGCGACTTCGGGATCCTCCCCGGGTTCGCCGGGGTGGTGGTCTCCGACCGGTACGTGAACTATTTCCATGCCGGCTGGGAGCACATCACCGGCAATCAGGCGTGCCTGGCTCACTTAATACGCGACTATCAGGACGCGGCCGAAAGCTACCCGCATGCCATCTGGCCGGTGCAGGCCCAGCGGGCGCTGCGCGGCCTGATCCGCGCCTGGCACGCCGCCCGCGACGCGGGCCAGCCCGCGATCCCGCCTGGCATCCGCGACCCGCTCCTCCATGAGTTCCGCCACGCCGTCCTGGCCGGGTGCTCCGATGTCCCCCGCATCCCCGGCCCGAAGTCGTCAACCGCCCAGCACCCCGGCCGCGACCTGCTCGAATTCTGCCGCGACCGCCACGCTGACGTGACCCGGTTCTGCGGCGACACCCGGATCTGGCCCACGAACAACATCTCCGAGCGCGGCGTGCGGCCCGTCAAGACTCAGCAGAAAATCTCTGGCCGGCTCACCAGCGAGGACGCTACCCAGGACCGGCTGGATATCCGCAGCTACATCGACACCG
>QHBV01000157.1 GCA_003244035.1 Solirubrobacterales bacterium
CTGGGTCCCAACGGGGCGGGTAAGACGACCGCCATGCGGGCCGTGCTGGGCGTGACTGCGCTGGACTCGGGGTCGGTTCGGTTCGCGGGCGAGACGGTGGACGCCGACGCGCGACGGCGCTTCGGCTACATGCCCGAGGAGCGCGGCCTGTATCCCGGCATGCGGGTCCTCGACCATCTGGAGTACCTGGGGCGACTGCACGGCATGGACGCGCCGGCGGCGGAGCGCTCGTCGCGGGCGCAGTGCGAGCGCCTGGGGCTCGCCAAGCGCGTCGACTCCAAGGTCGAGGAGCTGTCGCTGGGCAATCAGCAGCGGGTGCAGCTGGCCGCCGCGCTCGTCCACGAGCCCGACCTGCTGGTGCTCGACGAGCCGTTCTCGGGCCTGGACCCAGTGGGCATCGACGACCTCAGCGCGGTCCTCGCCGACCGCGCCCACGAGGGCGCCACGGTGCTGTTCTCCAGTCACCAGCTCGATCTCGTCGAGCACCTGTGCGAGGCGGTGGCGATCGTCGACCAGGGCCGTCTGGTGGCCGCTGGAACGGTGCAGGAGCTCTCCCGCGGCGGTCGCCCGCGCCTGGCGGTGCGGGTGGCCGGCGATCCGGACGGCAACTGGACCGTTTCGCTTCCCCGGGGTGCCCACGTCCAGTCCAACGAGCACGGGACGGTGGCGATAGCGCTGGACGACGAAAGCGACGCCGACGGCGTCCTGGACGCCGCACGGGCCGCCGGCTCGGTCGAGCACTTCGCGTTCGAACGCCGGCGCCTGTCCGAGGTCTTCCGCGAGGCGGTCCGGCGCCCCGACGCCGTCGCACCGGCCGCGGACCGTCCGGAGGCACCGGCATGAGCCGGAGCTGGTGGACGCTCACCGGCCTGGTCGCCCGACGCGAGCTGCGCGAGCGCTTCGGCGCCCGCTCGTTCCGGATCTCGACGCTCGTCCTCGTCATCGCCGTCGCCTGCGCGGTCGGCATCCCGGCGCTGGTCTCGGGTTCGAGCAGCGCGCAGCGGGTCGGGGTCGTCGGCTCAGACCCCGCGGCGCTCGAGGCCACCGTCCGCCAGGCCGCATCGGTGCTCAACGAGAAGGTGCAGGCGACGCCGTTCACCAGCCAGGCGAGCGCCCAGGCCCGCCTGCGCGCGGGCAAGCTCGACGCGCTGTACGTGGCCGGTCGCGTCGTGGTGCTCGAGCAGGAGCCAGCCCAGGGCGCCAGCGACGCCAAGGCGAAGCTCGCGGGCGCGATCGCGCAGCTGGCGCGCAACCCCTCCATACGGGCGTTGGCCACCTCCAAGGCCCTTCCCGTGCGCGGCCTGAAGGCCGCCCCCACGTCGCTGTCGATCCGCCTCACTGGCATGGCGGTCGTCGTCCTCATCTACCTGCTGAGCTTCATCTACGGCCAGCGGATCACCAGCGGCGTGGTGGAGGAGAAGTCCAGCCGCGTGGTGGAGGTGCTGCTGGCCAGCGTGCGACCCGCCCAACTGCTCACGGGCAAGGTCATCGGCATGGGGATCACCGCGTTCGGTCAGGTAGCCGCGCTGGTGGCCACGTTCCTGATCGTGGCCGCCGCCACTGGCTCCAACCTCCTGCACGGGGCGGCGATCGGCGTCGTCCTGGTGGGCGCGCTGTGGATGGTGCTCGGCTACGCGCTGCACTGCACCGCCTTCGCCGCCGCCGGCTCGCTGATCACACGCGAGTCCGACGCCGCCAACGTGACCTTTCCGGTCGCGCTGCCGCTCCTGTTCTCCTACGCCCTGTCGTTTTCGATCATCTTCAGCGGCTCCAGCAACGGGCTGTTCAGCGTGCTCGCCTACATCCCCCCCACCGCGCCGATTGCCTCCACCACTCTGTATGCGATCGGCAGCATCGGGCTCGGCCAGGTGGCCATCGCGGCCGTCATCTGCGCGCTCACCACGGTCGCCACCGCTCGCCTGGCCGCCGGGATCTACGAGCGCTCGATCCTGCGCACCGGCGCCCGCGTCCGGCTGCGCGAGGCGCTGCGCGCCGAGAGCCCCTCCAGCTGAGCTCCGCGACCTCGCTCACAGCGTCTTCTCCAGCCGGGCCACCACCGCCTGCATCTCCTCGCGCAGCCGCTCGCGCTCGGCCGCCAGGTCGCTGATGCCCGTGCCCTCGGTGCGGGCCCGGTTGATCGCCCGCTCCAGCCGGCTCAGCTCCAGCACCAGGCGGGTGTGGTCCAGGCGGTCGGGACCCGGGTCGGGCACGCGTCCCGCTTGGGCGACGATGTCGGCGATGGTGCGGGCGAGCGGCTCGTCGTCTGACGGAAGGTCGGCCAGCGGGGTGCCCACGCGCCCCCGGAGCTGGCGAGCGGCGGCGCGCATCGCGTTGCTGGTGAGCAGCTCGTCGACGCCGAGGCGATCCAGCGCCGTTGCGCCACTCTCGGGAACCGCGACGCACAGGGCCAAGAACAGCCGTTCGTGGCGGACGACCTGACTCATCGGCGGGAGCGATCCGTCAGATCGAGCACCGTTGACGGTAGGGGGCCGGGCCGCCGTGGAGCGGCTGTCGGCCAGCAGCGCCGTCAGCTGAGTGTCGGACAGCTCCAAGCGCCCGGCGACGCGACGCATCAACTCGTCGCGCAGCAGGCTGGCCCCCAGCTCACCGAAGACCGGGCGAAGCCGGTGCAGCGCAGCGTCTCGTCCCTCGGCGCTGCGGGTGTCGGCGCGCTCGAGGATCCGGTCGACGTTGAAGGACACAAACGGCACCGAGGCCTGCACGCGGGCCCGCAGCCCCTCCGCCCCCTCCGCGACGACCAGGTCGGCAGGGTCGGCGCCCTCCGGCAGACCCACGACCCGCAACTCCAGGCTTCGCCCGGCGGCCAACCGGGCGGCCCGCAGCATCGCGTCCTGGCCGGCGCTGTCGGCGTCCAGGCACAGCTCCAGCACGCGCACCACCCGCTCGAGCTCTGACACCTGCTCCTCGGTGAGCGAGGTGCCCATGATCCCCACCGCGTTGCGGATCCCGGCCTGGTGCAGCGCCAGCACGTCGGTGTAGCCCTCCACGAGCAGCATCCGTCCCGCCCGGGCGGCATGTGTCCGGGCCAGATCGATCCCGAACAGCACCTCGCGCTTGTGGTACAGCTCACCGTCGGAGGTGTTGACGTACTTCGCGGCGCCGGGGCCGGTCTGATCCTCGGACATCCGCCGGGCGCCGAAGCCGCGCACCCGTCCGCGGGCGTCGGCCGCCGGGAACATGATCCGCGCGCGGAAGCGGTCATAGACGCTGCCCGGGCGGGACTTGGAGCGCTGCACCAGCCCGGCGGCCAGCAGCTCCTCGTCGGTGAAGCCGGCCCGACGCGAGCCCATCAGGATCCGGTCCCAGGCGCTGGGCGCGTAGCCGACCCGGAACTCGCGCAGTGTCTCCTCGGTCAGCCCTCGTCCCAGCAGGTACTCGCGGGCGTCGGCGGCCTCGCGAGCCTCCCACAGGTAGCGCGAGTAATAGGCCGCGGTGCGGCTCATCAGTGAGTGCAGCCGCTCGCGGCGCTCGCGGCGGG
>QHBV01000158.1:0-30147 GCA_003244035.1 Solirubrobacterales bacterium
GCCGGGCGTAGGGTCTCCTCGGCCGCAGGGGCCTCGAGCATGTCGAAGCCGGACTGGCACTCCCCGCAGGAGAGTGCCAGGCGGGTCGCGCTATACTTGCTGAAGCGATGCCGATCTACGAGTACCGCTGCAACCAGGGCCACACGTTCGAGGTGACGCGCCGCATGACCGACGGCCCGGTATTGAGCTGCGAAACCTGCTCGGCACCGGTGCAGCGGGTGTTCCGTCCGATCGCCGTGCACTTCAAGGGCACGGGCTTCTATACGACCGATTACGGCTCACGTAAGAGCGCGCGGGAGCGCGAGGCCGGCGAACGTGCGGGCGAGCAGGCCAAGGCCGAGGGGTCGAAGGATCTCAAGGACGGTTCGGGTTCCAGCGACTCGAAGGACTCGACGGGTTCCCAGGGTTCCAAGGAGTCCAAGGAGTCCAAGGACTCCAAGCCCGCGAAGTCGGATTCGGCCACGTCCTCGACGGCGAAGTCGAGCTCGACGGACTGACCGCCGAGGCTCCTCGGGCATCGCACGAGCGATCCGATCCACTAACCCGCGCGAACGAGCCATCCGGATCCCCTGACCCGCGCCGCGCCCTTCACCCGTTCATCAACCGCTTGACGGCGCTCTGCAGCGTCCCGGGGGCGACGGTCAGCGCCGACTCTCCGTCGGCGAGCGTCGTCGATCCGTTCGGCTTGAGCACGTTCACGGGCGCCGAGCCGCCGATCTCCGCTCCCGCGAACAGGCCAAGCAGCGTGAAGCCGCCCATGTCCGTGCGCAGCACCTTGGGCGCGTCCCAGGAGGCGAGCGGAAGCCGCAGAAAGGTGCTCGGCGAGAGCAGCTTGGACTTGATCGAGTTGAGGATCTGCTGCTGGCGCCTGACCCTCGTGAGGTCGCTCTCGGCCGGGTTGCACTTGTTCTCGCGCGTTCGCGCCAGCGTCAGCGCGTCCCGTCCGTCGAGATGGTGCGTACCCGGCTTGAGGTCCAGCGAGAAGCCGCCATTCTTGACCCCGCCGCTGATGTCTGAGCAGATCCGCCCGGTGGTTACGTCGATGCCGCCGATCGCGTCGACGAACTTCGGGAAGTTGGCGAGGTTGACGACGATCACGTGGTTGATCTTGATGCCCGTGAACTGCTCGACGGTTCTGACCGTGAGTGCCGGCCCGCCGTACGCGTAGGCGGCGTTGATCTTGCTGGTGCCGTGACCGGGGATCGACGCGACCGTGTCGCGCGGGATCGACAGCCGCCGCGAGGTCCCGCCGCCGACACGCCACAGCATCAGCGTGTCCGAGCGACTGCCGGCGTCGCTCGTGTTCGCCCCCGGCTCCTTTGAGCCGGAGGGGCGCTGATCGGTGCCGATCACGAGCACGGTGTCGGTGGAGCTCAGCATGTTCGGACCCGAGCTCAGCGCGGCGCTCGCGGAAGCGGGAAGGTTGCCCTGCTCGATCTGGGCGCTGACGATGAACAGCACCAGCGACAATGCGAGCCACACGACCACCGCAATCGCGACGTACTTGAGCCCGCGGCGCGCGAGCGCCCTGCCCCCGGTCCGAGCACCATCGTCGTGGGGCGCTCGCTCCCCGCCCGGGCCGCCCGATCGATGGCGTCCGGGCACGGCCGCCTCCTCTTCGCCCCGCAGGAGCGTGCGAAGTCCGCGCGGACCCGCTCGATAAACCTTGTACGGTCGCTCTTCCATCGGCTCCATATAGTGACGGGATGCCTGCCGGGCGTACCATTGGCGTCGACTTGGGTGGGACGAAGCTGCTCGCCGGGGCGGTCGACGCGGGGCTCGGGGTCCACCACCGCGCCCAGCGCAACGTGGTCGGCCTCGACCAGTCGGCCCTGCTCGAGACGGCCGTCGACGCGGTGCAGGAGGTCTGCGAGTCCGCCGGCGGAGAAGTCGCCGGGGTGGGCTTCGGAATTCCGTGCCTGATCGACCAGCGCACCGGCACGGCGGTGATCGCGGTCAACCTGCCGCTGGCCGACATCGCGTTTGGCGACGTGATGGCCGAGCGTCTAGGGCGGCCCGTGTTCGTCGATAACGACGCCAACGTGACGGCGCTCGCCGAGCACCGGGCCGGAGCCGCCCGCGGCGCGAGCGAAGCGGTGGTGCTCACGATCGGGACCGGGATCGGAGGTGGGCTGATCCTGCACGGCCAGCTCTATCGCGGCGCGATCGGGGCGGCTGCGGAGCTCGGTCACACGGTGATCGACATGCATGGGCCGCAATGCCAGGGCAACTGCCCGAATCGGGGCTGCGTTGAGTCGCTCGCGTCCGGGACGGCGCTGGCGCGTGAGGCTCTGCTGATTGCCGAGCAGCGCCCGGGTTCGGGGCTCGGCCGGGCGCTGCGCGAGGGGCGCGAGCTGGCCGGGCCGGTGGTCACCGAGCTCGCCCATGATGGCGATCGTGCCGCGATCGACGCGATCGAACTGATCGGCACTCGACTCGGTGTGGCGATCACCAGCTTCGTCAACATCTTCAACCCCCAGGTCGTGGTCATCGGCGGGGGGGTGATAGCCGCCGGTGAGCTGCTGCTCGCCCCCGCCCGGGCGGTCGTCGCCCGGTGCGCGCTCTCGCCCTCGCGCGAGATGGTCAGGATCGTCGCCGCGCGATTTGGCGCCGAGGCGGGGATGATCGGCGCCGCCGCGCTGGCGTTCGACGGGCTGGCTGGTCCGGGCGGCGTCAGGGTGACGCAGGCGTGAGCGGCCGCCTGATCGTCTGCCCGACGCCGATCGGGAACGTCGAGGACATCACGCTGCGCGTGCTCTCCGCATTGCGCGAAGCGGATTTGGTCGCCTGCGAGGACACACGTCGCACGCGCGTGCTGCTCGGGCGGTATGGCGTCAACGCCAAGCTCGTCAGTTACCACGAGCACAACGAGCGCGAGCGGGCCGGCGAGCTGGTCGCGCGGATGCGCGACGGCGTGGTCGTCGCGCTCGTCTCCGACGCCGGGATGCCGCTGGTCTCCGATCCTGGGTTCGTGCTGGTGCGCGCGTGCGTGGCGGCGGGCCTGGCAGTGGACGTGCTACCCGGACCATCGGCTGCGCTCTCAGCGCTCGTGGCATCGGCCTTGCCCGCCGACCGCTGGCGCTTTGCCGGCTTCCTGCCGCGCAAGCGCGCCGAGCTGGAGCGGGCATTCGCTTCGCCCGAGACACTGGTCGCGTTCGAGTCCCCGCGGCGGGTGGCCGCCTCGCTGGCGGTGCTGGCCGCACTCGATCCGGACCGTCCGGTGGCGGTCTGCCGCGAGCTGACCAAGCTCCACGAGGAGGTCGTGCGCGGAGTCGCGTCCGAGCTCGCCGCACGCTATGCGGATATACCCGCAAGGGGGGAGGTCGCGCTGGTCGTGGGGCCGGCGCCCGCGGCCGATCCCGACCTCGGTCCGGCGCTCGACGCGCTGCGGCGGCTGGTCGAGGCCGGCGCCAAGCCGCGGCCGGCGGCGTCGGTGGTGGCGAAACTGACCGGCACCTCGGCCAACGCCCTCTACAGGGGACTGACGGCGGGGGAGGCTCCGCGGTCAGGCTAAGCGGATGATCGCTGGCGATCGTGCGAACTGTCGCCATCTGGGCCCGAGGGGTGGGCTCGAAAGGCGACAGTTTCCGGGAGAAGCTCGCCGGCGCGCACGGCGGCGCCGAGACGGTTGGCCGCCGGCGCCAGCGGACACCGCCAGCGTGGATCGTAGGAGCACGAGGGCTGGTAGGCGAAGTTGAAATCCAGTACGAGCCGCCCGTCCTGCTGCCCGAGGTCCGCGCCCTTGACCGTGTCCAAGAGGTAGCGGCCGGCGCCGTAGGTCTCCTCTGCGCTGGTGGCGTCGGCGAACGGAATCAACAGGCCCTGGCCATAGTCCTCGAGCCAGTAGCACTCGAGCTTCATCTCGCTTCCGGCGGCCGTGAACGATGCGAGCGCGAACCGCCTGCACGGCATCGGCTCACCGCCGCTGCTGGGCAGCTCGAGCCGCAGGGGCTCGGCGGGCTCGACCGACGCCAGCGCGCGCCAGCCGGGGTCGTAGTCGTACACATGCGGCCCCGTGTACTCGTCGCGCTCGGCCCCCGGGATCGGCGACTGGGGATGCTCGCGAAACAGCCGCGCGCGAGCCTCCCGCCAGCGTTCCCAGGCGTCTCGTGCGTCGGGCGCCGAACGGATCTCGGTGTACAGCTCGGCGATCTGCCGCCTCCAATCGAGCAGCGCGAGGACGTCTGCGACCGATGATTCGCCGATCACGTCACAGCATCCGCTCGTACACGCGGTAGCGCTTGACGACCTTTCCACCCATCGCCTCCAGCCCGCGGTTCATCGAGCGGTTGGTCTCGAGGATCCAGCCCGCCTCCCCCAGCCCCTGGCCGGTGCTCGCGCCGGCGTCGAATTGCGCGAGGTACAGGGCAGCCGCGGCGCCGGTGTGCCGGTACTCCTGGATCACGCCGAGAAAGCCGACCCGTACGCGGTCGATGATCCGATTGCGGTTGAGGTAGTGCCACCACCCGAGCGGGAGCAGGCGCCCGCGCATCAGCTTGAGCACCTGGTTGATGTCGGGGATCGTGATCACCATCGCGGCCGTCTCGCCGTCG
Source organism: Solirubrobacterales bacterium (assembly GCA_003244035.1). Taxonomy (GTDB): domain Bacteria; phylum Actinomycetota; class Thermoleophilia; order Solirubrobacterales; family Solirubrobacteraceae; genus Palsa-465. The sequence goes on from QHBV01000158.1 coordinate 4,554, forward strand.
ACCTCGGCGATCATGAACCACTCCCGGCGGTAGACGAGTTGCAGATCCAGCGCGTAGGCGTCGAGGTCTTCCTTGGAGTACGGGACGAAGCCCCAGTTGCGCGACCACGCCGAGTTGTAGACCTTGGCGAACTCGTCGAGCTCGCGCCGCAGGTGCAGGCGCGACATGCTGCGGATGCGGATCCCGTACTTGTCGTGCGCCCGCTCGGCGGCCCGCACCAGCGCGGGGTCGACCGCACCGCGACCGGTCACATGGAGCTCCCACATCAGCAGGTCCATCGCCTTGCTCAGGCCCGCGGTCTCGCAGCGCTGCTGGTAGTAAGGGGGGTGCCAGGGCTGCTTGACCATCGGCTCGCGCTCGAAGCCCTCGATCAGGACGCCGCATTCGTCGTTCATCTGAAAGTCCATCGGGCCGACCATCTGATCGCATCCCCGCGTCCGGAGCCATCCTGCTGCCGCATCGAGCAGCGCTCCGAGCACCTCGAGGTCGTCTTCGAATTCGAGGAACCCGAACATCCCCCGGCGGCTGTCGTGGAGCTCGTTGAACGCGTGGTCGATCTGGGCCGTGATTCGCCCCACGACCCGACCGCCTCGCCGCGCCAGGTAGTACTCGGCCTCGCCGTGCTTGAAGTAGGCGTTGACCTTGCGGCTCAGGAACAGATACCGCTCGAGCTTCAGCGGTGGGATCCAGGGAGAGCCGGCGTGCAGGCGGAACGGCAGGTCGACGAAGCTCCGCAGCGCGCTCGGACCTCGGACCGGGATTACCTCCAGCGACACGTCCCGGAACGTACCGGAGCGGCGCCAGGATAGCCTTCGACGCGCACCGTGTCCTTCTACATCACGACCGCGATCTCGTACGTCAACGGCGAGCCTCACATGGGGCACGCGTACGAGGTGATCGCCACCGACGTGCTCGCGCGCCACATGCGCCAGCGTGGCGAGGAGGTGTTCTTCCTGACCGGGACCGACGAGCACGGCGAGCCGGTCGCGGATGCCGCGCGCGCGCAGGGGATCGAGCCCAAAGAGCTCGCCGACCGCAACGCCGAGCGCTTCAAGGCGCTGATGCCGCGGCTGGAGGCCTCCAACGACTTCTTCATCCGCACCTCCGACGAGCAGCACATGGCCAAGGTTCAGGAGGTCCTGCAGCGGGTGCACGACAACGGGCACGTCTACAAGGGGCTCTACGAGGGCTGGTACTGCCCGCAGTGCGCGGACTTCAAGGTCGAGAACGAGATCCTCGAGGACAACCGCTGCCCGATCCACGAGATCGCGCTGACGCGCGAGCAGGAGGAGAACTGGTTCTTTCGCCTGTCCACCTTCCAGGAGCCGCTGCAGCGGCTCTACGGCGAGAACCCGGATTTTGTGATGCCGCGGAACCGCTTCAACGAGGCCCGTGCCTTCGTCGACCGAGGGCTGCAGGACGTCTCGCTCTCGCGCGGGCGGATGCAGTGGGGCGTCCCGGTCCCCTGGGACCCGGGCCACGTGTTCTATGTGTGGTTCGACGCGCTGCTCAATTACTACACCGCGCTCTTCTACGCGCGAGAAGGCGAGGACCTCGTGGCGCGGTTCTGGCCCGCCACCTACCACGTGATCGGCAAGGACATCCTCAAGTTTCACGCCGTGTACTGGCCGGCGCTGCTGATGGCGGCCGAGCTCCCGGTTCCCCGGCACGTGTTCGTCCACGGCTTCCTGCTCGGTGCCGACGGGCGCAAGATGAGCAAGTCGCTGGGCAACGTGCTCGACCCGTTCCAGGTGATCGATGAGTACGGGACGGACGCGCTGCGCTTCTACCTGATGCGCGACGTGGCCTTCGGGGGCGACGGATCGGTGGGGATCGATGCCGTCAAGGCCCGCTACGAGGCCGAGCTCGCAAATGAGTACGGGAACCTCGCCAGCCGCACGATCTCGATGATCGTCCGCTACCGACAGGGCACGATCCCCGCGGTGCAGACCGACGGCGAGCTCGCGCAGGACTTCGACGGGCTGCCGGACGCGGTAGCAGGGCTGCTCGACCGGGCCCAGGCCACGCAGGCGCTCGACCTGATCTGGCAGCGGGTGCGGCGATGCAACCGCTACGTCGAAGAACGTGCGCCGTGGCGGCTGGCGCCCGATCCCGCGGCCGCGGACGCGCTCGAGCAGACCCTGGCGTCCCTGGCCGAGGGGATCCGCGTGATCAGCGTGCTGCTGCACCCGTACATGCCCGCGAGCACGACCCGCCTGCTTGGAGCGATTGGATCGCCGGCGATCGACTACGCCGGCGCTGCCTTCGCCGCCCGCTGGTCGGGCGCGCGGGTGCATCAGCTCGAGCCGCTGTTCCCCAAGCGGGCGTGATCGACAGCCACACCCACCTCGCGTCGTGTGAGCCGTCCGACGCCGAGCTGGTGGCGGCGGCGGCCGACGCCGGGGTGCGGCGGATCGTCACGGTCGGGACCGACGGCGCGAGCTGCCGCGCCGCGCTCGTGGCGGCCGAGGCCTTCCCGCAGGTGTACGCGGCGATCGGCCGGCACCCGAATGAGGCCACCGGCTTCGACGACGCCGACCTCGCCGAGCTGAAGGCACTGGCGGCCCACGAGCGGTGCGTCGCGATCGGGGAGACCGGGCTCGACTACCACCGCGACCACGCGCCACCCGCCGACCAGCAGCGCGCCTTCGCCGCTCAGATCGAGCTCGCGCGCGAGACCGGCAAGCCGCTGGTGATTCACAGCCGCGCCGCCGAGACGGACACGCTCGCGATCCTGAGCGAGCGAGCTCAGGGGCTGCGCGTGATCCTGCACTGCTTCTCGATGGCCGACCGGATCGAGGAGTGCCTGCGCCACGATGACTGGTGGATCTCCTTCGCCGGCAACGTCACCTACAAGACGGCGCAGGCGCTGCGCGAGGCGGCCAAACGCGTACCGGTGCAGCGCCTGCTGGTCGAGACCGACGCTCCGTACCTGTCCCCCCAGCCGGTCCGGGGCAAGCCCAATCAGCCCGCCCATGTCGTTCACACCGCGCAGGCGCTGGCGGTACAGCGCGGAGTGACCTACGGCGAGCTCGAGCAGGCCGTCGAGCTGGCCGCCGCGCAAGCGTTCGGATGGTGAGCCCCAGGCCCAACCAAACGCGCCCGCGGGCGTCAGTCCGCGGGCGCGAATTGGGCCAGAACTTCCTCGTGGACCGCAACATCCTCGGCGTGATCGAACGTCTGGCGGAGCTCGGGCCAGGCGACGTCGTGCTCGAGATCGGCGCCGGCCTCGGCGTGCTCTCACAGCGGCTCGCGGCCCGTAGCGGGCACGTGCACGTGGTCGAGGTCGATCGCCGCCTCGAGCAGCGCCTGCGCGAAGCGCTCGGGGCGCATGGCAACGTCAGCGTCCACATCGCCAATGCGCTCGAGCTCGACCTCCGCGCGTTGCAGCCACCCGCGACCAAGCTCGTCGCCAACCTTCCATACGCGATCGCCGCGACCGCGATCCTGCGCACGATCGAGCAGCTCCCGGCCGTCGCGAGCTGGGTGGTGATGGTCCAGCGCGAGGTCGGCGAGCGACTTGCCGCGGCGCCGGGGACGCCGGCCTACGGGGCGCCCTCGGTGCTCGCCCAGCTCGCGTGCGAGGTGCGGGTGCTGCGTGCGGTCGGGCGGACGGTGTTCCGGCCCGTCCCGAACGTCGACTCGGTGCTGGTCGGGCTTCGACGGCGGGCTTTGGGCGCGGAGCCGGCGCTCCGCGCGCTGGTCCACGAGGCGTTCGCGCACCGGCGCAAGGCGCTGGCGGGCTCGCTCGCGCTCGCCTCCGGCGCCCTACCGGACATCCGCACCCGCGCCCGGGCGGCGCTGGTCGAGCTCGGTCACCCCGCCGATGCCCGGGCCGAGCGGCTCTCGCCGCAGGACTTCCGCGCGCTCGCCGGGATGCTCGCCCGGTGAGGCTGCGCGCGCTCGCCCCCGGCAAGGTCAACCTGTGCCTGTTCCTCGGCGGCCGGCGCGCCGACGGGCGCCACGAGCTGGTGACGCTGCTTCAGTCGGTCTCGCTGGCGGACGAGCTCGAGCTGGTGACCCTCCCGGAGGGCGGCGTCGACGAGGTCCGCTGCCCAGGGGTGGAGGGTCCGAACCTCGTATCGCGGGCGCTCGCTGGGCTTCGCGCCCGCGGCTGGGACCCGCCGGCGGTGCGAATCACGATCCGCAAGCGCATCCCGGTCGCGGGAGGGATGGGCGGCGGGTCGGCCGACGCCGCTGCCGCGCTTCGGCTCTGCCGGGTGCTCGATGGGCTTGGCGACGATTTGGTCTACGAGCTCGCCCGTGAGCTCGGCGCCGATGTCCCGAGCCAGCTCGCGCCGGGCCTCGTGCTCGGCACCGGCGCCGGGGATGTCCTCGAGCCGGTGCAGGAGCTGGCTCAGTTTGCGCTGCTGATCCTCCCCCAGCCCTTTGAGCTGTCGGCCGCCGAGGTCTACCGCGAAGCGGATCGGCTCGGCCTTGGCCGCGACGGGGCCGAGATGGGCACCCTCGGGGCGGAGCTTCGCGCCGCGCTGCGCCCGGGTCGGGCGCCGGCGCCGGCCCTGCTGGTCAACGACCTGCAGCCCGCGGCGCTGTCGCTGTGCCCTTCGATCGGCGGCGCGCTTGCGGCCGCGCGCGCGGCCGGCGCCGAGCATGCGCTGGTCTCGGGCTCGGGGCCGACGGTCGCCGGGCTTTATTGGGGCGCCGATGCGCCGGATCGCGCCGGCGCGGCGGCGCTCGCCCTGGCGGAGCGGTTTCCCGGCGCGAGCAGCGCGGTCCCGTTCAGGGTACAAACCATCTGACGGTCTGGTGCGATCGTTCCGCGGCGCCCGACGCCAACCGGGATGCTCGCGATAGCGCTGCTATTGCTGCGCTCGCGTGCCTCGTCTGGCATCCACGGACCGGCCGCCCCAGTCCCGCCATGTGTCTTGTCGTGGACACCCAGCCACACGATCTTCACATTCGGGCACAATCTGTCGGCAGCGCAGTGAGCAACCAAGCGATCACCTACCTCGTCGGCACCTGCCTGGGTGTGCTTGCCCTGGCCGCCTTCGGCGCGCTCGTGCTGGTGCCGGCGATCAGCAGCTACCAGCGGCCGCTCGAGCGCGTCGCGGTCGTGATCCTGTCGCTGTTCGTCCTGGCCGCGCTGGTGGGTGTCGGCGTGCTGCTGGGGGCGCTGATCGTGTTCGAGTGGCCGCGGTTCTTCTAGCGGGACCCGAAGGCGGCTGAGATGCCCGACCGCGCCGCCGGCCGCGACGCCCGGCCGCCCCCCGCGCCCGACCTGACCGCGCTCGCTGCGATCACGGATGCGGTCCAAGCCGGCGCGGGTCTGCCCGAGATCCTGCGCGCCGCCGCGCGCGCGCTGCACGCGAGCCTGATCTTGGTCGACAGCTCCGCGGCGGTGCTCGCGGTTGCGGCCCGTTCGCCCGCCGATGAGCGATCGCTGATGCGCGACGCCGAGGACGTCACCACGATCGAGCTGAAGGTCGTCGAGGCGCCGGTAGGCCAGCTGCGGATACGCACCCGCGAGCATGCCCCGGATGGGTCGCTGCTGCGGCTGATCAGCACGCTGATCGCGTCGGAGGTCGAGCGCGTTCGGGCCCCCGAGCGGGCATCGGAGGAGGCGGCCACGAGCTTTCTGCGCGCGGTGCTCGAGCGCCGGATCGACCGCGAGGAGATGATCGCCCGCGGTAGGGGCCTCGGCGCCGAGCTCGCGCCCGGCGGGAGCGTGGTGGTGGTGAGAGCCCATCCGCGCAAGGCCACCGAGGACGATTGGCGCAGCCGCCTGCTCGCGATCGCGACCCGGGGCGCGCGCTCGGTCGCGCCCGGCTCGATCTCGGCTCCGGCGGAGAGCGACCCCGGTCAGGTCGTCGTGCTCGTGCCCGACCCCGGCGGCGACTCCGGCCGGCGTGTGTCCGCGGCGATCCTGCGCGAGCTCGAGTCCGGGCTGGTGGGCTTCACTTTCGCGATCGGCCGCAGTCGCAAGACCGGCGATCCGCTCGATCTGCAGCGCGCGGGCGACGAGGCGCTGCTGGCGGTCAACGTGGTCGAGGGGGACTACGAGCACTCGGCGCTGGCCTACGATGAGACCGGCACGTACCAGCTGCTGCTCCCGCACATGCGTGAGCCCGCGGAGCTGAAGCGGTTCTACGAGCAGACCGTCCGTCCGCTGGTCGCCTACGACGAGCAGTACGAGACCGACCTGCTCGGCACGCTCTCGACCTTCCTCGAGTGCGACGCCAACGTCAACGCGACCGCGGCGCGGCTGATCACCCACCGCCACACGGTCCGCTACCGGTTCGAGCGCGTGCGCGAGCTGACCGGGCTCGACGTCTCCTCGACCGACGGCCGTGAGAAGCTCTCGCTGGGGCTCAAGGCGATGCGCGTGCTCGGGATCGCGGCGCCACGCGGCCCGGCCAGCGAGCCCGGAGCCGGCGGTGGGCGGGTGCCTCGGTAGCGGTGTGCAGGTCGCTCGCTGGCTCGGGTGACCCGGGGTCTGGGGGATTTGGTTCCATGATGGAACCAAATCCCCCAATGTGCGCACTCTGATCCAGTCTCAGGCCGCGCGCCTGACCCCGCGCCACCCACGGAGCGTGGTGGTCGTAGCCAGCGCGCCGGCGCCCAACATCACGGTCACCTGGACGATCAGCATGAACGCTGTGCTGGTGTTGCCAAGCGGGCCGTTCGAGGTGGCGGCGAGGCGGGATGCGTCGAGTTGCAGCGCGATTGCGTACAGCGCGGCGGCGAGGGCGATCGCCACCATCGCCGCGGTCACCAGCGTTCCGCACGCCAGTGCGGAGGTGAGCCGGCGTGGGTCGACCGACACCGCAAACAGGGCCTTGCGCGATGCCACCGCGCAGACCGCGCCGCAGACCAATCCGGCCAGGATCCACGCAATGAACGCTCCATGAGCTGCGTTCGTGCGCAAGGAATGAGAATGCGCGATCCAGACCAGCAACCCGGTGAGGGCCACGAACACGACCACCGCCAAGATCGGCAGAGCGACGAGCCTGCGCAGGCGGGGCTGGCGCCGTGCCGGCCCCAGCGCCGCCATGAGCAGCGGCAGCGCTCCGGCCACCACCGCACACGAGGCCACGATCGCCAGCAGCTGGACGGCGACGTGGGCTGCGCCGAGCACCGGGTGGGCACGGCCGGCTGCCGAGAACGGGGAGTCCTCGGTGGTCTTGTAGAAGCCAAAGCCGGCAGCTGCGAATGCCACCCAGCAGGCGAGCACGCCGCTCGTGCTGGCCCGCAGGCGATCGCGGAGCTCGACGCAGTCAGCGAGACCGTTCGGTGGGCGCACGTGCGCCGCGAACGCACCGCGCAGCAGGTCCAGCGAGGTCGAGAGCCGAGTGGGCCCGTCATCGAGCAGGGCGCGCATCTCCTCGCCGTAACGGCGCCGGAACCCGAGCGGGTACAGGTTGAGCGTCAGCCTCGCCAGGCGCCGCCCCATCACAGTGCCTCCGCCGCGCGCAGGCGATCGAGGCCGCTGCGGGCAACGCGCTCGAGCGCGTGCAGCTGCTCGGCGAGAGCGGCCTTGCCGGGCCCCGTGAGCTGATAGGGCCGCCGGCGATCCTCGGCCGGAAGCGACTCGATCAGGCCCCTGCCCTCGAGTCGTGAGAGCGCGCCGTAGAGCGTTCCCGGGCCAAGGCGCACCTCGGCCATCTGCTCGACGTCCCTGGTGATGGCATAGCCGTGCTTCGGGCCCTCCGCCAAGCTGGCCAGCACGAGTAGCCCCGGGTCGGTAGATCGTTCACTGATGTATCGCATAACGTATTAGTAGCACAAGTCCGGGCTCGATCGCAAGCGCGCTGTCTCTGCGGGGAGCTGAAGTCCGTCCGAATCCCGGCCAGCCGTGCACCGTCACCGATCTGCCTTGCGACCGGGCAGCTCGATATCGAGCAGGTCGCCACCCTCGTGGTCGACCTGCAGCGTCGTATGCTCGATCCTGAAGCGATCGTGCAGGAGCGCCTCGAGGCAGCGGCGGGCGGCGTGGCAGTTGCTCTCGGCACCGACGAGCACGTGGGCGGACAGCGCGGGGAACCCGGAGGTGATCTCCCACACGTGCAGGTCGTGGACTTCGCGGACGCCCGGCTCTGAGACGAGCGCGCGGCCGATCGCGTCGGGGTCGACGCCTCGCGGCGCGGCCTCGAGGAAAACACGGCCGGAGGCTTTCAGCAGCTCGTAGGCAGCCCGCAGCATGACCGCCGCGATGATCAATGACGCGATCCCGTCCGCACGGCGCAAGCCGGTCGTGAGGATCACCGCGCCGGCGATCGCGGTGACGATGAACGCGATCAAGTCGGTGAGGAGGTGCTGATAGGCACCCTCGACGTTCATCGCCTGGCGGTTGGCCTTCGCCAGCGTCCGGGTGGCGGCGAGGTTGACTACGATTCCGGCCAGCGCGACGACGAGAATCGCGGTCCCCGCGACGGCGGGCGGTGAGATCAGTCGACGGACGCCCTCGTACACGATCAGCAGTCCGAGCACGAGCAGCGTCGCGCCGTTGAACTGTGCCGAGAGGATCTCGGTCCGCTTCAAGCCGAAGGTCATGGCGCCGCTGGCTGGACGCTGCGCGAGCCGGATGGCGACCAGCGAGAGGCCGATCGCGGTGGCGTCGGTGAGCATGTGCGCGGCGTCCGAGAGCAGCGCCAGCGAGCCTGCCAGGACCCCGGCCGTCACCTCGACGGCCATGAAGGCGACGATCAAAGCCAGCGCGATCGCCAGCTTGCCGCGGTCGGCGTCCGCTGAGACCCTGTGCGAGTGGCCGTGGCCGTTGGCGTGGCCGTGGCCGTCGCCATGGCCGTGGCCGTGGCCGTGGCCGTGGACTTGTGGATGTTCGTGGGTGGGGGCCATCAGGGATGGTCCTGGGTGGGGGCCATCAGGGATGGTCCTCGCGCACGGCGCAAGTGCAGTTCACGAGATTCGCCGCGGCTCGGGACGATGGATCCGCTCGAGCGCATCGGGGGTCGAAGGGTTCACGAGCTGGCTCGCAGAGCATGGGAAACGCCCCACTCGATGGCGTCCAGGGCGCGACTGGGACGTTGACCGCCTGGGGGGCTGGAAACGCCCCAATCGCCGCTACGCCATGCCCGAGTGGGACGTTGACCGGATGCCGCCGAAGCCATCAGGTCAAGTCACGATCCGGCTCGATCTTCCTCGAGCACTGCATCGGCTTGGGCAGCGATGCCCGGTGACCCATGACGTTCTCGGTCTTACCGTGACACACCCCAGCAATCCATCCTAACGAGGGTGACGCTCATTCGAAGCCGAGCCGCCCGGCGGGTGCCGTCAAACGGCGATCACCTACCGGCCTACTGGACGCTGAGCGCCGCCAGCAGCTTGCGCAGCGCACGCGGCGCGACCTCGGTAACGAAGTCGGGCGCCGGGCGCCAGAGCTGATCGAGCATGATCCCGAGCAGCATCGCCACGCCGATCTGCGCGTCGCGCGCGGGGTCGTCCGAGCCCGCACTCAGCGCGATCGGCTCCGCCAGGCGAATGAAGCGCTCCCCGCCGGCGATCATCAGCTCGCGTACCTCGGGGCGGCGCGCGGCCTCGAGAAAGAGCTCGGTTCGGGCGAGGTGCAGCGTGCGATCGTCCTGCAACCACGAGTCCAGGGCGGGCGCGATCGCGCCGACGTCGAGCTCCCCGCCCGTGGCCGAGCGCCGCGCGAGCGCCATCGAGATCGCATGGGCGAGCTCGTCGGCGTGGCGCGCGTCGAGTTCGACCAGGCGCGCGACCGCCGCCTCGATCAGCTGGTCCCGCGTGCGGAAGTAGTACGTCGTCGAGCCATGGGGCAGGCCGGCCTCCCGCTCGACGGCGCGCTGGGTGGCGGCTCGCATGCCCCCGCTCCCGATCAGGTGCAGAGCCGCGTCGAGCAGCGCGACGCGGCGATCGGCAGGCCCGTTCCGATGCGCGGGACGTGGATCGGTGGAGCGGTCGACGATGGGCGCATCATCGCATCCGCCGCGGCGGATGCTACACGACATCTGATAAATTCTCCGCTTGGAGCAGTAAAGAGACCACTCGTAGGAGTCGCCCTATGTCCGCGTCCGCTCTCGCCCTCCCCGCGCCAGTCGCCGAGCATCGTCGTTGGCTCGTCCTTGCCCTCGTCTGCACCGCGCAATTCATGCTGCTCGTCGACGACACGGTCGTGAACGTCGCGCTGCCTTCGATCCGCGCCGACCTCGGCTTCGACGAGCGGACCTTGACGTGGGTCGTCAACGCCTACCTGCTGACGTTCGGCGGCTTTCTGCTGGTCGGCGGCCGTGCGGCCGACCTGCTCGGCCGGCGGCGCTTGTTCATGACGGCGCTCACCCTGTTCACCGCGTGCTCGCTGCTGTGCGGGCTCGCGGAATCCCCGGGATTGCTGATCGGCGCGCGCGGGGCGCAGGGGCTGGGGGGAGCGCTGCTGTCGCCCGCGGCGCTCTCGATCCTGCTGGTCACGTTCCCGGCGGGCCGGGAGCGCACGCGCGCCCTTGGCGTGTGGGCGGCGCTGCTCGGTCTCGGCGCCGCGACCGGCACCGTGCTCGGGGGCGCGATCACGGAGACGATCGGCTGGCGCTGGGTGTTCTTCCTCAACGTCCCGATCGGGATTGCGGCGCTCGCGCTGGCGCCGCGGTTGCTCCCGCGCCACCAACCCTCGAGCGAGCACGACCGGCTCGACCTGCCGGGGGCGGCCACCGTGACCGCGGGCCTGCTGGCGCTCGTGTACACGGTCGTGCAGACCGGCACGCAGGGCTGGGCCTCACCGCGCACGCTCCTGGGTCTCGGCCTCGCGGCGCTGCTGCTCGCCGCGTTCGCCGCGCACGAGGCCCGCGCGACCGCGCCGCTCGTGCCCCGCGGGGTCATCCGCCGCCGAGCGATCGCGGCGGCCGACGGCGCGACGCTGCTCGCCGCCGGCGCGCTGCTGGCGATGTTCTTCTTCCTCACCCTGTACATGCAGTTGGGACAGGGCTACTCGCCGCTGCGCACCGGACTGTCGTTCCTACCCTTCAGTGCCACGATGGTGCTCTGCAGCGGGATTGCAATCAAGGCGCTGCGCTGGATCGGCGCGCGCACGCTGATCCTCGCCGGCATCGCGCTGGCGATCATCGGCTTCGTGCTCTATGGGCGCCTACAGCCCGGTGGGTCCTACGCCGGCGAGCTGCTGGCGCCGCTGCTCGTGACGGCCGCCGGCATGGGGCTTGCGTTCGTGCCGCTGATGACGGCCGCCACAACGGGGGTCGCGGGGCGCGACAGCGGCCTGGCCTCGGGCCTCCTGACGGCCTGCCAGCAGATCGGCGGCGCGATCGGGATCGCCGTGCTCGTGACCCTCGCCAGCGACCGCACGAGCGCGCTCCTGCGCGTGGGCACAGGTCAGCGCCCCGCGCTCGTCGGGGGCTTCCATCTCGCCTTTCACGTCGGGATCGGGCTGCTCCTCGGTGCCGGCCTGATCGGGCTGCTGATTGGGCGTGTGCGGACGGATGGCTCGCCGCCGGCGATCGCATGACGGACACGGCCTCAGCGGCGCTTGACGAGCGAGTGCCGCTGGGCCCGCGGGGCGCTGAATGCGAGGGCTGGGAGCAGATGCGCGATGCCGTCGGCTCCTCCGGAGGCTGACTCGAGGGCCTGCGACTGTTCGCCGAAGCGGCTTGGGCGCGCTGAGCAATCGTGGTCGTCGCCCCCGCTGCCCGCGCATGGGCAGCGGGGGCGGGTCTGCGGTGAGCAGGGTCAGGCCCGCAGCCAGTCCTCGACGCGGAGGCCGGGCACGCGGGCGAAGTGCCTGACATTGCCCGAAATCAGCGTCGCTTAGCTGCGATCCGCAGATCTGGGTCCGTGAGTCGCGCCCCATTGCGCTCGAGCTCGCTGCGGACGCTACCGTAGTGTTCTGCCGCCTGACGGTCGAACGCGAGAATCCGAGTCGCTGGCAGCAGGCCAATCGCACGCTCGTACAGGTCTGGGCGCTGCACCCGGCTCGCGCTGCAAACCACCGATCGTCACGGTGGTGGTGCACTGCTGTTCACCGGGAACCTCGGCAAGTCGCACGAGCAGGCTGGCGGACGGCGTGGGCGCATCAGCTCGCTCACCACATCGGTGTCGAGAACGATCCCGTATGCAGCCGGGGCGCGGACCGGGACCGCTGGCGGCCACGATCGCGGGCGGCACCCGCGAGCGCATCGGCAAACTCGGGCGCGTCTTCGAACGCTCCGACAAGGGCCAGAAAGCTGGCCAGCGGGGTGCGAGTCGGCAGATCAGACAGTGGCACCAGCGCCTCGGCGTCCCGTTGCGCTCGATGACGCAGTGCTCACCCCTGTAGCGCACGGCACCGAGCACATCGGCGAATCGACGCTTGGCCTCTACGACGCTGATCGTCTTGGGTCTGCCATGATGTCATTCGGTTGAGTGCGCGTGATGCCAATCGGGATCATCACGGGGTCTGGCACGTATGCGCTCCCCGGGTTCGAGGGCGCAGAGCCGGTGCCGGTGAAGACGCCGTTCGGAGAGGCCTCGGTGACGCGTGGGAGCTGCGCCGGCCTCGACGCGCTGCATCTCTCTCGTCACCACGCCGGACACGTCCGCCTGTCCAATCACGTTGCGCATCGGGCGAACATCTGGGCACTCAGGGAGCTGGGTGCGACCGCGGTGATCGGCTGCACCGCATGCGGCGCGGTCGACCCGACGCTCGACCTCGGCTCGCTGGTGGTGTTCGACGACCTGCACTTCCCATCCAACCGCCTGCCGGACGGTTCGCTTTGCACGTTCTTCGCCGAGCCGGGCGACCCTCTGCGCGGGCATTGGATCCTGCACGGCGGGCCGTTCTCCGAGGGGGTCCGGCAGGCGCTGCTCGCCGGCGCATCCGGGGCGGACCACCGCGTCCGCGATGGTGGCACGTACGGTCACGTCGACGGGCCACGCTTCAACACCCCCGTGGAGGTCGCCCAGCTTGCGGCCTGCGGAGTGGTGGCGGTCAGCCAGACTGGCGGGCCCGAGGCCGTGCTGTGCGGCGAACTGGAGCTTCCGTTTTCCCTGATCGGGTACGTCACCGACTACGCGAACGAGGTCAAACCGGGTGATCCGACGCCGGTGGCGTCCCTGATCGAGCTGATGGGTCGCAGCGGCGCGATCTTCGCGGACGTGCTCCGCGGCGCACTCGCGCGGCTGCGCGATCGTTCGCCTTCCGCGGCCGGGACGGTGTATCGCTTCGAGCAGGGATGAGTGGTACGAGCTCGCCCGCCAAGCAGCTGGGGGGCAGGGAATTGAACCCCGATTCCCTGGACCAAAACCAGGTGTCGTAGCCGTTGGACCACCCCCCAAAGCTCTGGAGGAGCCTAGCGTGGCCAGGCACAGGTTGGTGACAGTCGAGTCGGTCCGGCGGCGATCCCTTACGATCCGCTTCTCGTGACCGCGCCCGTCGTCGTCATCCTCGCCGCGGGGCATGGCACGCGCATGCGCTCCGCCATGCCAAAGCTGCTGCACGAGCTGTGCGGGCGGCCGATGATCGCGTGGTCAGTGGCTGCGGCGCGCGAGGCGGGCGCCGGGAAGGTGGTAGTCGTCGACGGGCCGGAGCGCCAGCTCGGAGCGGCCCTGGACAGCGGTGTCGTCGTCGCGATCCAGCGCGAGGCGCTCGGCACCGCCGACGCGGTCAAGGCCGCCGCTGCGCAGATCGACCCTGGTGCGACGGTGATCATCCTCCACGGCGATGTACCGCTGATCAGCGCCCACACGATCCGGTCGCTCGCCGAGGATCACGAGCGTCAGCGTGCCGCTGCGACGTTGGTCACAGCCGTGCTCGCGGATCCAAGCGGCTATGGGCGGATCGTGCGAGCGCCGGACGGCACGATCGAGCGCGTGGTCGAGACCAAGTCCCCAGGCGACGCGACCGAGCACGAGCTCCACATCCGCGAGGTCAACACCGGCATCCTCGCGTTCGAAGGCGCGGAGCTGCTCGCGGCGCTGGAGGAGGTACGCGGCGACAACGCCCAGGGCGAGCTGTACCTGCCCGACGTGCTGCCGGTTCTCCGCTCACGCGAGCGCACCGTTGTCGCGCACCAGCTGTCCGATGCATCCGAGACGCTCGGCGTCAACGACCGCGTGGCGCTCGCCGACGTGCTTGCGATCGCGCAGCGCCGGATCCATCTGCGTCACATGCTCGCCGGCGTCACTGTGGTCGACCCCCGGGCTACCGTGATCGACGCGGATGTCGAGATCGGGCAGGACACGAGGATCGCGCCGTTCTCGAGCCTCCACGGCGCCACTCGGATCGGAGCGCGCTGCGCGATCGGGCCGCACGCGACGCTGATCGATGCGAGTGTCGGAGACGAGGCGACGATCATTCATTCGTACCTCAAAGAGGCGGACATCGGCGAGCGCGTCAGCGTCGGGCCGTTCGCCTATCTGCGCCCGGGAGCGGTCCTGCGGGCGGGCGCGAAGGCCGGCACGTTCGTCGAGATCAAGAACTCGGTGCTCGGCCCCGGCGCCAAGGTCCCGCACCTCTCCTACGTCGGCGACACCGACATCGGCGAGCGGACCAACATCGGAGCCGGAACGATCACCGCCAACTATGACGGCTTTCGCAAGCACCGAACCACGATCGGCGCGCGCGTAAAGGTGAGCGTCGACACGGCGCTGATCGCGCCTGTCAGCGTCGGCGACGACGCCTACACGGCCGCCGGGTCAGTGATCAGCAAGGATGTGCCACCCGGGGCGCTCGGGGTCGCGCGTGCGCGTCAGACCAACGTCGAAGGGTATGCCGAGCGCCGGGCCCGGCGGGAGGCGGCAGCGCTGGAGACGCCCCCGCCAATGCGCGGAAAGCCACCGCGGGAGTAGCGGCCGGTGGTCGTCCCGTCCCCAGCCGGCCGTAGACTCCCAGACGCGATGAGCGTGCTGCAGACGGATCCGACTCCGAGCGACATGCGGCTCGACTACGACAAGCGGTTGATGCTCGTCTCCGGGCGCGCCAATCCGGAGCTCGCCGCTCGGATCGCCTCCAAGCTCGGGGTCGAGCTCGCGGGCGTGACGCTCAAGACGTTCTCCAATGGCGAGGTCTACTGCCGCTATCCGGAGTCCGTCCGCGGCGCCGACGTGTACATCGTCCAGCCGACCTGCGGCAACGCCCGCACCGGCTTGAGCGCCAACGATGCGCTGATGGAGCTGCTCGTGATGGTCGACGCTGCGGTCGGCGGCTCCGCCCACCGCGTGATCGCCGTCACCCCGTGGTATGGGTACTCGCGCCAGGACAAGAAGTCAGCGCCACGGGAGCCGATCAGCGCGCGCCTGGTCGCACGGATGCTCGAGTCCGCGGGGATCGACCGGCTCCTGACGATGGACCTGCACTCTGGGCAGATCCAGGGCTTCTTTCAGAAGCCGTGCGACCACATGACGGCGCTGTTCATGCTGACCCAGTACTTCGCCGACCTCCGGTTGGAGGATCTGGTGGTGGTCGCGCCTGACGCCGGGCGTGTGAAGCTGAACAAGAAGTTCGCCTCAAAGATCGGCGCTGACCTGGCGATCCTGAACAAGGAGCGCCCCGCTCAGCAGGTCGCGGAGATCGGCTACGTGATCGGTGACGTCGCCGGTAAGACAGCGGTGCTGGTGGACGACCTGATTGACACCGCCGGCACGCTCAAGGCGGCCGCCCAGGCGGTCTACGATGCCGGCGCTCGGCGGGTGTATGCGGCGGCGACCCACGGAGTCTTCTCCGGCGACGCGTGGCAGAACCTCGCGGCGGCGCGCTTCGAGCAAGTGGTCGTCACCGACACGATCCCGTTGCCGCCGGGAGCCCCTGAGAACGTTCGCGTCGTCCCGTGCGCCGATCTGCTCACGAGCTCGATCCGCCAGATCTTCACCGACGGGTCGGTCAGCGACGTGTTCGGCGGCGAGAACCAGCTTTTCTGAACGCCGGCGGAGTGGGGGAGCGCGACGATCCTCAGCTCGGCCGGCGCGTGCAGAGCGGGCGGGCGATCCGCTTGATGGAGCTGCTCGGCCTCGACGAGGACGAGCTCTGCCGGGCGCTCGACGTCGATCCGCTGACGCTGCTCTCCGGCCAGCTCGAGCGCGCGGGCGAGCTTCCAATCCTGCTCGCCCTGCTCGAGGACGCCGAGCAGCGCGCCGGCAGCGCGGTCCTGCGCAGTTGGGTCAGGACGAGGGGATCGGCCGGCCGACCGATAGACGCCTTGACCGGACGCGACTTCCCTGCGTTCGAGGACGCGCTGGACGAGCTGGCCGCGCGCGGGTTCGTGCTCAGGGGCGGAGGATGAGGGAAGCCATCCTCCAGACGATCTCGCGATTGGCGATCGCCGCGCGAAGGTGAGGCGCCGTCGTCCGGGCCGACGCGGCCCGGACGACGCCCGATCCCGGACGATGCCCGTCTCGGACAACGCCCCAGTCGAGCGCGCNNGCGAAGGTGAATGACAAGTGGGCTTGACAATGTGGCGATCAACTCGATCGAGCACGAGCGGTACAGCCATCGCTGCCGCTCGCGCTCGGACTCGCACGATCTTCGAGAAGCCCGTAGAGGACGTCTTTCATGTCAACGGCGCTTCGCGACGATCGACTTGAACGCGACCGCAGCGGCGGGGCTCGCCGTGATCGCCGCGGTGATCGCCGGTTTCGTGATCGAGGTTGCCGAGGGCCACAACGGCAGCCCCTACGACTGGCTCGGCGCGATCGGAGGGCTCCCTACTCTTCCTCCTGCTTGCCCGGCCAGACTCCGGTCAAGTAATGGAACACGCGGACGGTGGCCCGGTCGACGGCCGCCGCGACGCCGGCGGTCGTCGCCGCCTCCAGCGCGGCGGCGAGCACCACGTTCGCCAGGCTGGCGCCGGCGGTCGTGGGCTTCGGTGGCTCGGCGCCGTCGAGCTTGGCCCACAGGCCCTTGAAGACGCTCTGGCCGAGCTTCGCGCCGACGATCGCGGCGATGATCGCGAACGGCTTGTAGAGGATCTTCATCCGCCCGGCAGCCTACCCGCCTGTGCGAGCGGATGGGTCGAATCTGGTCACTTGGCCACTCGCGCAGAGCTCGCGTGCTCCAGGTGGCCCTAGCCAGCCGCCGCTGGGTGTGGCTAAATGGTGAATGGCAAACACGGCTAAGGGAGCGGGATGATGCTCGAGCAAGATCCCAACCGAGACGATGGAGCAGCCGAGGGGCTGCTGCGCAGGGCGCTGCTCGACGACACCTCGGCGGTCGCAGTCTCGCTCCGCGTCGGCGGGCTGCCGCTCAGCGATGCGGTGACTGTGATCTTCCACGGCCGGCGCGACCTCGGGACGCTGCAGACCTACGTCACCTGCGGGAGCCGTGGCGCGGGAGCGAGGGTCGCCGCCCACGAGCTGCTGCGGGTTCCCTGCGACCTCGACCTCGCCGATGCCGGTGACCGCGACGAGGCCGAGCAGCTCTACTTGGAGCAGGCGACCACCCTGCGAGACGCGCTCGTGGGGGCGGATGTCGTGCTCGATGTCTGGCGCGAGCCGCTCTGCGAGCTGATCGGCAGCACCGTCACGATCGATCACTCCATCGAGCTGTCGGTACGCCTGCCGGCGCCGAGGCTCCTTCCGACGGCGCTGGTCGCGCCCGACTCCCAGCTTGTGGTCACGCCGGTGTGCAGCGCGCGGACGCTGGCGGAGGGCCGTCCGCCGCTTGGAATCGCGTGCGCACAGCAGGACTTCACGCGTATCTACGCGCTGGCCGACGACCCAGAGCGGTGCGTCGAGGACTTCCTGCAGTTCGCGGCCGAGCACGCTCGTACGCTCGCGGAGCGGCTCGAACACCAGGAGGCGTCCGTCGAGCGATTCCTGGAGCTGAGCGACCAATGAGCTGAGGGAAGTCGGCTACCGTGCGCCCCCGTGCGCCGCCGTCACCTGCCGCTGGTCCTCCTTGCGATCGTCGTGGTCCTGGCGGTGAGCGCGATCTTGGCCCGAGTCTGGAGTACCGCTGCGGCGGAGAGCGCAGCGATCACGGGGCTCGTGCAGGCCGAGGCCCGCGGCGATCAGAGCGCCATGCTCGCGCGCATCCAGGGCTGCGAGGTCACCTTGCCCTGCCGCACGCGCGTGGCGCAGGACATCGCCGCCCTCACCCGTCCGGGGCGGCTCGCGGTCCTGCAGCTGCGGGCATCGACGGGCTTCTCGCTGACCGGCACGGTGGGAACCGCGCGGGTGGCGTGGAAAGTCCCCTCGTCGTTGCCGATCGTGCAGTGCGTGCGAGTCCGGCGCACCGGGAGCGCGCTGCGCGGGTTGCGAGTGCAACTGCTGGCGGTCAGCCTTCGGATCAAGAGCGACGCGGACTGCCCGGCGCACTTCTGAGCGGCTCGCGCGCCGGTCTGTGCCCCGGCTCCCGCGCCGGCGTGCGCTGCGGCTCGCGCGCCGGCCTGCGCTCGCGGGCGGGGAGGCGGTCGGCGAGGTGCCCGGGCTCGCGCAGCCGCACGCGCGCCGGCTTTGCGTCGGGCAGCGGGATGCCGCCGCCGGGCAGGCCGCGCGGCGTGGGTGGACGGCACGGGCGATTGCCCCATCCGTCGTCGGACCCCGGGTCCGAAGGCTCTGCGCCGGACTCGGGGCGGTCGCGCAGGGCGGGGACGATCAGCGCGGCGGCGCACGCCAAGCCCAGGACGTGAACTCCGGCGATCATCAGCAGCAGCTGAGCCTCGCCCGACATGAGCGAAGCGTAGCGCGCCGAGACTCGCTGCGGGTGAGGTTGGCGCAGGCGCCGGGCGACCCACACTGGACGGGTGAGCGCTACCATCGCTCGCCGCCGATGACACCCGCCGAAACGACAGCTCTCACAGTTGCCCAGCGTGAGCCCGCGGGCTCACGGGCCGCCCGCCGGCTGCGTCGTACGGGGAGCGTGCCCGGAGTGGTATATGGCGGGGGGGAGGACCCGGTCGCGTTCGCCGTGGGCTCGCGCGAGCTTCGGCAGGCGCTGGCGCACGCCGGCGCGGTGCTCGACCTGCGGATCGACGGCGCGGGCGGAACCCCGGTGGTGGTCAAGGACCTCAGCCGCCACCCGGTCAGCGGCGAGACCGTCCACATCGACCTGTTGCGGGTACGGCTGGACCGACCGATCGAGGCGACCGTCGTGCTCGAGCTGATCGGGGCCGAGAGCGCACCCGGCGTGAAGGAGGGCGGCGTGCTCGAGCAGATCACCCACGAGATCACGATCGAGGCGCTGCCGAACGACATCCCCGACTCGCTTGCCCACGACGTCTCCGAGCTGCAGATCGGTGACACCGTTACGCTGCAGGCGTTGCGACCGCCGGCGACGGTCAAGCTGCTTGACGACTCCGAGACGGTGATCGCCACACTCACGCCCCCGCGGCTGCAGGTCGAGGACGAGACCGAGATCGAGCAGGAGACCCAGCTCGTGGGCGAGGGCGCCCCCGAGGGCGACGGCGAGTCCGAGGAGCCAGAGAGCGAGCGCGGCGGCGAGTAGCCCCCGCGTCGACTGGCTGCTGGTCGGCCTCGGCAACCCTGGCACCGAGTACGCCGGCACCCGCCACAACGTCGGGTTCGAGGTCGCGAGTCTGCTGGCCGCGCGCTGGGGCCTGGGGCGCGGCCAGAAGAAGTACCGGGGACTGCTCAGCGAGGGCCGCGCTGGTGCGGGCGGTCCCCGCGTGGCGATCCTGCTCCCGCAGACATTCATGAACGACGCGGGCCAGTCCGCCGGGCCGGCCCGGGGCGCGCTGCGGGTGCCGCTGGAGCGCGTGCTCGTGCTGCACGACGAGATCGACCTGCCGTTCGGGGAGATACGGGTGCGCGGCGGTGGCGGGCTGGCCGGCCACAACGGGCTCAAGTCGCTGAGGCAGGCGCTCGGCTCTGCCGGGTTTCAGCGCGTCCGGGTGGGCGTTGGGCGCCCTCCAAGCACTGATCCCGACCGCGTCACGGCGTACGTGCTCGGGCGTTTCCGAGAGCCGCGCGAAGAAGTCGCGCTGCTGGTCGAGCACGCTGCGGACGCCGCCGAGCGGTTGGTCCTGAACCCAGACGGCACCGACCTAGACTGAGTGTTGGTGGCCCATCCTGCAAGTCCTCACCCGCTTCCCGGCTGCGAATCTTCGCCTGCTCGGGCTCCGGCCCGCTCGGCATCCAGCCTCGCTGGGATCGGGCCGCGCCCGAGTCATCCGGCTGTCCTCGTCGGCTCGCGCAGCGCTCACCACCGCCGGCGGTGCCGGCGTCGTCTCCTGCGTCCTTCACCGACGGCTTCGCCGTCGGTGCCGGCTCGATTCTCGCTCGCGAATCGGGCGATTACCTTCAGGATGAGCCACTAAGTGCTCCGCGCGCTGCTCGCCCAAGCCGACGAAGATCCTCAGACCGCGAGGCTGCAGCGCGACGGCGGGCGGGCATTCGTGTCCCAGTCGCTGCGGGCGTACCTGCTCGCCGCACTGCTCGAGCAGGACCCCGATCGGCCGGCGATAGTCGTCGCCGGAGACGATCGCGCGGCACGCGACCTGGCCGGTGCGCTGGGCACCTGGCTGGCCCCGAGGACGGTCCGCCACTACCCGAGCCGCGGCGTCACCTACGAGTCGCACCTGGCGCCGCCGCCGCATCTCGTCGGCCTACGGATCGCGGCGCTCGACGCGCTGCTGGAGCCGGCTGGCGATGGCGCGCCGGTGATCGTCGTCAGCGCGGTCGCGCTGTCGGAGAAGGTGCCCGACCCGACGCTGCGTCCGCACGGCTTCACGCTGCGAATCGGCGAGCTGCTCGACCTCGAGGAGACCGCGCGGGACCTGCTCGCGGCGGGATACGAGCGCGTCGACCAGGTGGAGGACCGCGGTCAGTTCGCGATCCGCGGCGGGCTGCTCGACCTGTTTCCCGCGACCGAGGACCGCGCCGTGCGCGCGGACCTGTTCGGAGACGAGATCGAGTCGCTGCGCTGGTTCTCGACCTTCACCCAGCGCTCGCTGGGGGAGGCGCAGGCGGTCGAGGTCGCGCCCGCGGCGGAGCTGGCACCCGAGCACCGGGAGCTGGCCGAGATCGCTGCGCTCGAAAGCGAAGCCGACCGCCCCGACATCGCGGAGCTGCTGCCGGTCGATGATTTCCGCGAGCTGCTGGCGCTCGCGCCGGCGGACGCGAGCATCGTGATCGCTGGTGAGGAGGATGTCGGTCCGGCGCTGGCCGACCACTGGCAGGACGTGACGGCGGCCTTCCACGACGCCGACGCCCACCACCTGTACGTGGCCCCCGGCGCGATCGAGGACGCGCTGCGCGACCGGGCGCGGATCCGGCTCTCGAGCATCGAGGGCGACCAGCCGTTCTCGTTCCGCGCGCAGACAGCGAATTTCGCCGCCCGCAGCTTGAAGCAGGCTGAGCCCGAGCTCGAGCAGCTCGCCCGCTCCGGGTACCGGACGGTGGTCGCGTTCGCGCGTCGGGGGGAGGGGGAGCGGATGGCCTACAACCTCGGACGGTTGCGGGTCAGCTGGCTCGATCAGGGGGAAACAGGGCTGGCGCCCGCTCCGCGGGCAGCCAGCCCCATTAATTTTGTTCACGCGCGCCTGCAGGAAGGGTTCGTTGCGCCCGCGTTCAAGCTGGCGGTGATCCCAGAGCACCGGCTGCTGCGCCGGCGGCGAGCCGCGCCGCAGCGGCCCGAGCGCCGGCGCGGCGTGCTGCGCAGCTTCGTCGATCTGCGCACCGGTGACATGGTCGTGCACGAGGACCACGGGGTCGCCCGCTTTGCCGGCTTTGACACCAAGACCGTCGCCGGCGTCACGCGCGACTACCTGTACCTCGAGTACGCCGGGTCCGATCGCGTGTTCGTGCCGGTCGATCAGCTCGCCAAGATCAGCCGCTACGTGGGCGCCGGCGGAGTCAGTCCGACGCTGTCGAAGCTCGGCGGCACACGCTGGGACACGCTCAAGGCGCGCGCGCGGAGGGCGGCGCAGGAGCTCGCGGGCGAGTTGCTGCACCTGTACGCCGAGCGCAAGCGCCGCGAGGGCCACGAGTTTGGGCCCGACACCGACTGGCAGCGGGAGTTCGAGGACGCGTTCCCGTTCACCGAGACGCCCGATCAACGCGACGCGATCGAGCTGGTCAAAGCCGATATGGAGGCGCCGCGACCGATGGACCGTCTGATCTGTGGCGATGTCGGCTACGGCAAGACCGAGGTCGCGCTGCGGGCGGCGTTCAAGGCGGTCCAGGACGGCAAGCAGGCGCTGCTGCTGGTGCCCACCACGATCCTCGCCCAGCAGCACTTCGGCACGTTCTCCGAGCGGCTGAAGGACTATCCGGTCACGATCGAGCAGGTCTCGCGGTTTCGCCCGGCGGCCGAGCAGCGCGCGGTCGTCGGGCGCTTCGCGCAGGGAGCGGTCGACATCCTGATCGGGACGCACCGGCTGCTCTCGCGCGACGTGCGGGCGCGAGACCTGGGGCTGCTGATCGTGGACGAGGAGCAGCGCTTCGGCGTCAAGCAGAAGGAGCTGCTCCGGCAGCTCAAGCTGAAGGTCGACGTGATCTCAATGAGCGCGACCCCGATCCCGCGCACGCTGCAGATGTCGCTGGCGGGCGTGCGTGACATCAGCGTGATCGAGACCCCGCCGGAAGGCCGGCGGCCGGTCAAGACGTACGTCGGCGAGTACGACGAGGAGCTCGTGCGCGGTGCGCTCGAGCGCGAGCACCATCGGGGCGGCCAGGCATTCTTCCTGCACAACCGCGTGCAGTCGATCGACGAGACGGCGGAGCGGCTGCGGGCGCTGTGCCCGGCGATGCGCTTCGAGGTCGCGCACGGGCAGATGGAGGAACGGACCTTGGAGCGACGGATGCTCAGCTTCCTGCGGGGCGACGCCGACGTGCTCGTGTGCACCAGCATCATCGAGTCGGGGATCGACATCCCGCAGGCGAACACGCTGATCGTCGAGCGCGCCGATGGCTTCGGGCTTGCGCAGCTCTACCAGATTCGGGGGAGAGTCGGGCGCTCGCGCGAGCGGGCGTACGCGTACCTGCTGTATCCGAGCGCGGCCGCGCTCACGCCCGAGGGGGCGCAGCGGCTCTCGGCGCTCTCGGACTACACCGAGCTGGGGGCGGGCTTCAAGATCGCGATGCGGGACCTCGAGATCCGGGGCGCGGGAAACCTGCTCGGCGACGAGCAGTCCGGCCACGTCGCGGCGCTCGGCTTCGAGCTGTACATGCAGATGCTCGACGAGGCGGTGGCGGCCGCGCCGGCTTCCGATGGGACTGGTGGCGAGGAGGATGACTGGGAGCCGGTGCGGCTCGACTGCCGCGTCGACGCGTACGTCCCGGCCGACTACATCCCCTACGAGCAGGCGAAGGTCGACGTCCACAGGAGGATCGCCGCGGCCCGGGAGGTGGCCGACCTGGCGCTGCTACGCGAAGAGCTCGAGGACCGCTTCGGCCCGGTGCCGGAGCCGCTGGCGAACCTGATCCTGCTGCAGCAAGCGCGGATCAAGCTCGGGCAGGCCGGTGCCACCGCGGTGACGGTGCGCGGCGGGCGCCTGGCGGTGACGCCGGTCGAGCTCGACTCGGTTCGCGCGAAGCGGATCCGGGCGGAGATCCCCGAGGCGCTGTACGAGTCGGGCAAGTCGCAGCTCTCGGTGCGCGTGGGCGAGGACCCCGTGGCGCAGTTCCCGGCGGTGGTGCGTGCCGCCGACGTGCTGCTGGCGCTAACGCGGGAGGCGGCGTAGGATCCGCGACGAAGTGAATGACGGGATCGGGGCGGTCGGGGGACGAGCAGCCGGATGACTCGGGCGCGGCCCGGTCCGGCGAGGCCGGAAGCCGAGCGGGCCGCAAGCCCGAGGGCGCGAGCGGGAGGCGACGCGTAGCAGCGCTACGCAAGCCGAGCGATCGTGCCGTATCCGCGAAGTCATCCCGGCCGCATCCGGACCGTCAGATACTTCGTTGCGGACCCTCGGACGTCCAAGCCCGGTGCGGACGTCCTACGCCGGGGGCCTGGAGCAGGCCTAGCTGCTCGGGACCGGGGCTTTCCTGTCGCTCTTGAGCTCGTGCTCGGACTTGAGCATCTTGCCGCGGTAGAAGTTGACGACCCATGCGACCGCCAGCGACGCGAACAGGACACCCGCCGAGATCGCGCCGATGTAGCCCGCGACGGTGACGTGGGCGCCGTCCACGACCTCCTTCATCACCGCCGCGATGCACAGCCCGACGAAAGCGATGGCCCCTGTAACACAGGAGACCTTGAACATCAGGCCGGGGGGTGCGAGGTGCTCAGTCCACTCCTTGCCGTCCCAGTAGCGCTGCCCTGGGTGCGTCCTCGGATCGGGATACCAGCCCTCGGCGCGCGGGGTTGATGCTCGCTCGTTTGTGGATGGTGGCTTGGTGGCGGTTGCCATGTCTGCTCCTTCTTGCTTCTTACTCATGGGCGCTTGTCCCGGGGACGCGAGGGTCCTCGGACTTTACTCCCTATCTATGGGGACGGACCCAGGTTCGGCTCTGTAAAGCCAAGGGCCGCGTGGGCGGAGCTCAATCGTCGGCTGGTCTACCAGCGAAAAGTCGGCTAGTTGGCAACCGTCCGCCGTCGACTCTACTCTGATTCTTGGCGAATTGGAGATTTTTTTCAGGGCCTCGCGCAGCGGCTTCCGCTTGCCGACCAGCCCCGCTACCATCAGCCCGGATCGATGAGGTCCCTGAGGTTCATCCTGGCGCTCGGCGCCTTTTTTTTGGTCGCGGCGGGGCTGTCGGCTTGCGGCAGCGGCGTACCGGGCAACGCGGTCGCGGACATGGCCGGCAATCCGATCACCACCACCGCGTTCAAGCACTGGATGGTCGTCGCCGCAAAGGGAAACGCGCAGGGGCCCGGCGCACCCGTGATCGTGCCCACCGATCCTCCGGACTTCAAGCAGTGCGTCGCCCAGGTGCGCAAGGAGATCCCGGGGCTGGCGCAGACCCCCACCAGCCAGATCAAGAGCGACTGCGGCCAGCTCTTCACCTCGCTCTCGAGCCAAGTGATGGGCTTCCTGATCACCGCGTACTGGTACCAGGCCGAGGCCGCCAGGCAGCACATCAAGGTCACCGATGCCCAGGTCCAGCAGGAGTTCAACACCGAAAAGGCCTCCCAGTTCCACACCGATGCCGCGTTCCAGGCGTTCCTCAGCCAGTCGGGCCAGACCCAGCAGGACATTCTCTTCCTCGTCCGCAGGGACCTGATCACCCGGAAGCTGCTGGCCAGGCAGCCGACGAGCGTCACCAGCGCCAAGATCCAGTCCTACTACCAGGCGCATCTCTCGCAGTTCGGCTCGCCCGAGTCGCGCGACATCAGAGTCGTACTCACCCATAGCAGCGCCCAGGCAGACGCCGCGAAGGCGGCGCTGGCCAAGGGAAAGAGCTGGAGCGCGGTAGCCAGCCAGTACTCGGTCGACGCCGCCACCAAGTCCAAGGGCGGCGTCCTGACTGGCGTCACCAAGGGACAGGAGGATCAGGGGCTCGATAAGGCGGCGTTCTCGGCGCCGCTGAACAAGCTGCTCGGGCCCGTGCAAGGGACGTTCGGTTTCTATGTGTTCGAGGTCACCAAGATCACGGCCGCCACTCAGCAGACGCTCGCGCAGGCGACCCCAAAGATCCAGCAACTGCTTCAGAGCCAGCTGCAGACGGGTGCGCAGAACGCGGTCACGAAGCAGGTCCGTGACGACTGGCTGCACAAGACGCAATGTCGCTCGGCGTATGCGATGAGCGACTGCAACGGCTTCAAGCCACCCAAGGCCGCGAC
>QHBV01000158.1:30199-38548 GCA_003244035.1 Solirubrobacterales bacterium
CGACGACGACGACCACGGCGTCAGCGACCACGACGACCACCCACTGATCCGAGTGAGCTCCGGCTCACCGGAGATCCCGCAGGCACTCGCGCGCCTCGACGCGATCACCCGGCGGCTGCGGAGAGAGTGCCCGTGGGATCGCGAGCAGGACGAGCGGACGATCGTTCCCCACACGCTCGAGGAAGCCTATGAGCTGGCGGACGCCGCCCATCGCCGCGACGACTCGAAGCTGATCGACGAGCTCGGAGACGTTCTCTTCCAGGTTCACTTCCTGGCGCTGCTGCTGGAGGAGCGTGATGCCGGCGATCTGAGCCAGGTGGCCGAACACTGCGCCCAGAAGCTGATCCGCCGCCACCCGCACGTGTTCGGCTCCGAACAGGCTGAAACCGCGGAGCAGGTACTTCACAACTGGGACCAGATCAAGCGGCGCGAACCGGGGCGCGAAGCCGGCGTGTTCGGGGAGGTCCCCGAGAACCTCCCCGCGCCGCTGTACGCGCGCAAGCTCCAGCGCCGCGCGGCCTCGAGCGGGTTTGACTTCCCCGGCCTCGAGGGGCCCGTGCAGTCGGTCCGCGACGAGCTGGCCGAGCTCGAGGCGGCCACCACCGCCGACGAGCGCTTCCACGAGCTGGGGGACCTGCTGTTCGCTGCCGTCAACGTCGCCCGCAAGCTGCGGGTCGATCCGGAGCTTGCGCTGCGGGCCGCGTCGGACCGGTTCCGCGCGCGCGTCCTGGCTGGGAGCGCGCTGGCGGCATCGGAGGGCAGAAGCTGGGACGATCTAGCTCCCGGCGAGCAGCTTGCCTACTACGCCCGCGCGCGTCTGACCCCAACCGCCGCGCCCGCGCCCCCGACCCAAGGAGGTCATCAGCGGAGATGAGCCAGATCGAGCATGTGCACGCACGCCAGATCCTCGACAGCCGGGGAAACCCGACGGTCGAGGTCGAGCTCAGCGTGCGCTCCGGGGCCTGGGGACGCGCGGCGGTGCCATCGGGAGCCTCGACTGGAGCGCTCGAGGCGATCGAGCTGCGCGACGGCGGCTCGGATTGGCTCGGTCGCGGTGTGACCAAGGCGGTCGACAACGTCAACGGCGAGATCGCGACGGCCGTTCGCGGAACGGATGCGTCCAGTCAGGCGGCGCTCGACAGGATGCTGATTGCGCTCGATGGGACCCACCACAAATCGCGCCTGGGCGCCAATGCCCTGCTCGCGGTCTCGCTCGCGGCGGCTCATGCCGCGGCGGCCGAGGAGCGGCTGCCGCTGTGGCGCTATATCGGAGGGGAGACCGCACATGTGCTGCCCGTGCCGATGATGAACGTGCTCAACGGCGGCGCCCACGCAGACAACCGGATCGATTTTCAGGAGTTCATGATCGTCCCTGTCGGGGCGCGCACCTTCAGCGACGCGCTGCGCTACGGGGCTGAGGTCTTCCATCACCTGGGACGGACGCTGCGCGAGCGCGGACTTCCGACCGCGGTCGGAGATGAGGGCGGCTTCGCGCCTGACCTGAGCTCCAACGAGCAGGCGCTCCAGGCGGTGGTCGCGGGCATCCGCGCCGCGGGCTATGTGCCAGGCGACCAGGTGGCGATCGCACTGGATCCTGCGGCGTCCGAGCTCTACCACGACGGGGCGTACGTGCTCGAGCACGAGGGGCGCACGCTCACCGCGGAGGAGCTAGCGAGCTACTGGGCCGAGCTCGCCGAGCGCTACCCGATCGTGTCGCTCGAGGACGGGATGGCCGAGGAGGACTGGGCCGGCTGGACGACCCTGACCGATCTGCTCGGGAACCGGCTGCAGCTGGTTGGAGACGACCTGTTCGTCACCAACACAGAACGGCTGTCACGAGGCATCGACACAGGCGTGGCCAACTCGATCTTGATCAAGGTCAACCAGATCGGCACGCTCACCGAGACCCTCGCGGCGATCACGATGGCAAGAGAGAGCGGCTATAGCGCGGTGATGTCGCACCGCTCGGGTGAAACGGAGGATGTGACGATCGCGGATCTCGCGGTCGCGACCGGCTGCGGGCAGATCAAGACCGGCGCGCCATCGCGCACGGACCGCGTTGCGAAGTACAACCAGCTGCTGCGGATCGAGGAGGCGCTCGGGCCCGACGCGGAGTATCCGGGGCGCAGCGCATTCCGGTCGTGACCACGGCGGGCCTTGGTCCTGGTCGTGAGACACGGGCTGTGGTCTGTAGCGCGGGGCCGCGCCATGAGATGCGGGCTTGGATCGTGGGTGCGGGATTGCAGCGAGCAGGACTCGTCGTGCGCTTCGCGAAGCGCACACGGAATGCCGGCCGCCCGTTCCGCAACCGCCGCACCCCGCCGGGCCCGGCCGCCGGGGACGGCCTCGCCACGCCCGCGACGGGTGCCCGCGCGGAGCCCGCGAGGACGAGTTCGATGGGATCGCATCGGACGGGTAGGTCTGCTCGTGGTGCTTGCCGTGGTCGGCGTCCTTTACGTGCAGCAGGGGCTCTCCTACCTCTCCACGCGAACGCAGGCCGAGCGCCAGGCAGCGATCGTCCAGCGCTTACGGGGCCAGAACGATCAGCTCTCCTCCGAACAGAAGTCGCTCAGCGATCCGGCGACGATCGTGCGCGACGCGCGGGCGCTCGGGATGGTTGCACCGGGCGAGCGGCCGTACGTGATCACCGGGCTGCCCGGCCACTGAGCCGTCGCGCGCGCGCGCCCGTTCTGCGTCGGCGCGGAGCCGGCGTGCGCTGAGGCGAGAGCAGGTGCGGTTCGACGAGTTGATCGGCCTGTGGCAGGACGGCCAGCGACGGCTCTCGCGCTCCGAGCCGGATGCGCGCGCCGCGCTCGAACGTGTGACCGAAGCGATCGTGGTCGAGCTCCGACGGCGCCTCGGTGGATCCTTCACGGCCGAGGAGCTCGCACGCGAGTATCTCGAGCAGGGAACGGATTGGTGCTTTCACCTGGCCACGCGGGTGGCACCGCTCACGCCCGCAGCCTGGGACATGACGACCGTCGCCGGGGCGGCATTCGCGCGCTACCTGCGTGAGGCCAGTGACTACGGCGGCGGGCGCCGAGTCGAAGATCGGTAGCGTCGGCCGGCGCTGGCGTCAGGCGTCACTCCGCGTCCTCGGGTTCCTCCGCACCCGCTCGGCGGATCACGATCTGGTCCTCCTCGATTGCGACCTCGACCGGACGGTGGCCAGCCCAGTACTCGGCGTAGATCGGATCATCCTGGATCGCCGGATCGAGCCACAGGCCGTAGCCCTCTTCGCCGTGATCGAAGGTTGCCTCCAGCGTGTCGGACGCCTTTTGCTTGGTTCGACTGCCGGCACGCCCGCCACGCCGACCGCGGCGGCGCCGGGCCGGCCGGTCTTCGTCCTCGGCGGGTTCGTCCGCGTCATCGTCTGAGCCCTCGGCCTGCGCGGCGTCGAGCTCAGCCGCGATCAGGGCGTCGTCCTCCGCCCGGAGGTCGATCTCATCGTCGTAGTCGGCGACCGCGCCTGTTGCTTCGGCCTCGCCGTCTGACTCGAGCCCCTGTTCGCGCTTGAAAGCTTGGATCTGCTGGACGGTGACCTCGAGCTGGTGGGCGATCCATGCATCGGTTCGTCCCTGGCGCACCCATGCGCGGATTCGATTCAGCTCTGGCCGCAACGATCGACGTGGCATCAGGCACGGAGACTATTACACCCAACGGCGGCAACAGGACCGCAGCGCTTGTCCGGGGACGATCGTTCACGCTATTCTGGGCGCCGGGCCGGCCGCCATCGTCGAGATCGAGTTCGCCGGTCGTGCTTTCAGATCATTGGCCGAGCAGGGAGGCATTCCATGTTGGTACTCACTCGTAAGTCCAACCAGAGCATCATGATCGGGGATGACATCGAGATAACGGTGCTGGCGATCATGGGCGAGAAGGTGCGAATCGGAATCCAGGCACCCAGGGAAGTTCCGGTGTT
This sequence comes from Solirubrobacterales bacterium, assembly GCA_003244035.1. Lineage (GTDB taxonomy): Bacteria > Actinomycetota > Thermoleophilia > Solirubrobacterales > Solirubrobacteraceae > Palsa-465. The sequence goes on from QHBV01000158.1 coordinate 34,122, forward strand.
CCGCAAAGAGGTCTATCTCGAGATCCAGCAGGAGCGTCTCGATGCCGGGCAAGCACGGGTTGGCGCCGGCGAGGGCGCGCGCGACGAGGTCGACGCAGCGCTGCGGAGCTTGGGGGATACGGATTAGCCGAGCAGGTAGTACAGCGTCTCGAACATCGCCGCAGTCACAATCACTGCGGTGGCGATCAGCGAGAGCACGAGCATCCAGAAGCGAAACGAGCTGCGCTTCTGCTCACGCGCGTAGGTGCGCTTGCGCGAGCGCACCGCAGCGTGCCGGCGCAGGCTCTCCCGGCGTCGTCGGTCCAGCCGCGTCTCGTGCCGGAACTCCTGCTCGAGCTGCGCGAGGCTCTGGCGCATCTTCATCGCCATCGCGTCGAGCCTTCCCGCCGCCTCCGATGCATTACGTCCCCTCCGCGGGAATCCTGCCCGCGGCTACGACTGCGCTTGCGGGAATCTCCAGGCCGCCGTCGGGGGTCGTGAATCGATCCAGGACACTGCGCGCACCCTCGCGCACCTCGGCGGCCGCGCCGGCGTCGAGCGTGCCGAGTGCCTGGGCAATCGGCGCGGCGAGGTCACAGGTGGCCTCCCAGTACTGCTCAAAGCTGGCGTAGGACTGGCTGAAGCCGAGCCGCTCGGTCTCGATCTGCTCAAAGCCGGCTTCACCGAGCCGGTCCGCGAGCGCGGCCGGGTCGGCCATCGAGAACATACCCGGAGCGTCCGGATCGGGCACCGGCAGCGCGTCACGAGCGATCAGCTGCGCCGCAGGTGCCCTCGCCCACAGGTTCTTCTCCGGCGCGTCCCAGGTTGCCAGCGCGAGGCGACCGGCCGGCCCGAGCACCCGATGGGTCTCGCGCAGCGCCGCACCCGCATCCCCCATCAGCATGAACCCCCAGCGACAGAGGACGGCGTCCACGCTCGCGGACTCGAGCTCGATCCGCTGGCCGTCGAGCACCTCGAATTCAACGTTCTCCAGCCCCAGCTCCTGGGCCCGGGCCCGCGCGACGGAAACCATCTCCGGCGACTGATCGGAGCTGATCAGGGTGCCATGTGGGCCGATTCTCGGCGCCGCCAGGAATCCCGTCTCACCCGGCCCGGCGGCGAGCTCGAGCACGCGCTGACCAGGCTTCGGATCGATTGCGTCCACCATCCAGCGGGAGACAGGGCTCGTCGCTTCACGCAGCGGGGCCTGCCACTTCCCCCAGCCGGCTGCGGCGCGGCGCCACATCTCGCGGTTCTTGCGGTCGAGCTCGCTCGCGTCGTTGGTCATCGCCGCTGAGCCTATCCGACCGGGCGACTGCCCGAGCGGACCCTCCGAGCCCGTCGGTCCGTCGTTACGCTCACCCGCGATGGAGCATCGATTCACCGGGCCTGCCTACACGATCGGAATCGAGGAGGAGCTGATGATCCTCGATGCCGACACGCTCGAGCTCGTCAACGCGATCGAGACGCTGCTCGAGCCCGCTCCCTCGGGCGAGATCAAGCCGGAGCTGATGGAGTCCGTGCTCGAGGTCGCGACCGAGCCGTGCCAGGACATGGCGCAGGCGGGCGAGCAGCTCCGGGCGCTGCGCCGTCAGGTCGCCCAGACCGCGGCAACCAAGAACCTGGCGATCGGCGCTGCGGGGACCCACCCCTTCGCGATGTGGGAGGACCAACGGATCGTCGCGCGACCGCGCTACCGCGACTTGATCTCGGCGCTTCGCTTCGTCGCCCGCCAGGAGCTGATCTTCGGGGTGCACGTCCACGTCGGGATCGACGACCCTGAGAAGGCGATCCACGTGGCGAACGGGATGCGCGTGCACGTTCCGGTGCTGCTGGGGCTGTCGGCCAACTCTCCCTTCTGGCGGGGCGACCAGACCGGCTTGGCTTCCACGCGCACCCCGATCTTCCGCGCGTTTCCGCGCGTCGGCATCCCGCCCACCTACAAGAACTGGAAGGACTACGAACGGCGGATCGAGTTCATGGTGGGCGCCCGCGTGATCGACGACTACACCTACCTCTGGCACGATGTCCGGCCACACCCGAACTTCGGCACCGTCGAGGTCCGGGTGATGGACTCGCAGACCCACGTCGAACACACACTCGGGCTCGCCGCACTCGTGCAGGCGCTCGTGCGCGAGCTCGCCGAGCACTTCGACGCGGGTAAGCGGCTGTCGCGCTACCCGTTCGAGATGCTCGATGAGAACAAGTGGCTCGCGGCGCGCCACGGGCTCGAGGGGGAGCTCGTCGATCTGCCCCACTCAGACCGCGTCTCGACGCGCGCGCTCGCCCGCCGGCTGATCGACCGGATGCGCGACCACTGCCGCGATCTCGGCTCGCTCGGGGAGCTGGACGCGGTCGAGGATCTACTCGGGCGCGGCAACGGCGCTGCCCGACAAGTGGTCGTCTACGAGGCCAACCACGACCTGCGTGAGGTGATGACCGAGCTCGTCGCGGCGACCGCTGTGTAGGGGAGCGGGAGGGCGCCGCACCCGCTCTACAATCCGTTCGTGAGCACCGGCGGTCCGGATCTCTTCGTTGTCTGCAAGAGCTGTGGGGAGGAGGTGAGCCCGTACATCACCGAGTGCCCATATTGCGGCAACCGCCTGCGCAAGCGCGCTCCGAAGCTAGATCGCGACGGCCGCGTCGCCGAGAAGCGTCGGCGACGGCCATCCGTGCCCTCGCTGCCACGGCTGCGCCCGGGCGAAATGCCGGGAATCCGTCCCGATTCGCCTCCCTACGCGACGATCGTGCTGGTCGTGGCCGGTCTGATCGGGTGCCTGCTGTGGCGAACGGGGCTGGTCGGACTGGATCAAGTCGCGATCGCGGGTAAGCCGGGCGCACACTGGTGGCGACTGGCGACCGCGCCGTTCGTCTACGACAACACGGGCTATGCATTTGCGGCGCTCGCGACCGTAGCGCTGTATGGCTGGCTGCTAGAGCGCCGCCATGGTCCGGCACCCGTGCTCGTGCTGTTCTTGCTCGGTGGGGTGGGTGGGACAGCGCTGACGACGCTCGCCGATGCCTCGCCGCTGGTGCTGGGAGGGAACGGAGCCGCGCTCGCGCTGCTGTGCGCGTGGGTGATCCCGGATCTGCTCGCGCTGGGGGCGCGAGCAGAGATCGAGGGAGACGTAGTCGGGACGGCGGTGATCGCCGCGGTGGTCGCACTGATGCCGCTCGCGGTCACGGACGCGAGCTGGATCTCAGATGGCGTTGGCGTGCTCGCGGGGCTGGCGGTTGGGGTCCCGCTGGCGCGGGTGCGACGCTGAGGGTCGCCTCCGCCCCTCGCGGTCGCCGATCACAGGACTGATGTCAATCTGTCCCGCTGAGCGCGACCAGTTGACATCAGTTCCGGGCGGTAGGCATCGGCTACGGAGTCAAGCGACCGTGATGGTGCCGGGAACCCCCGATTGCAGGCGCCCGATCACGGCTCCGGGGATCGAATTTGCCCGCTCGGGAGAGACCGCGACGAGCAGGCCACCGGAGGTCATCGTGTCGCAGAGCAGCCAGCGTTGTGGCCGCGGAACGGCATCCTCGAAGCTCGTGAACTGCTCGGCATGGGCGCGGTTGCGCCGCGTTCCACCCGCGATTGCCCGCTCGCCCTCGTCCGCCAGCAGCGCCAGGATGCCGTCGATCGCGGGCACGGTGCTCGCCCGGAGCCAGGCTGCGACCCCGCTCGCGAGCGCGAGCTCGTGCAGGTGGCCAAGCAGCCCGAAGCCGGTTACGTCGGTGAGCGCATGGGCGCCGGCGGCGAGGGCCGCCTCGGATGCGTGGCGGTTCAGCGTCGTCATAACCTCGATCGCCTCCGCCAGCGGCGCCTGCGCGATCGCTCGCTTCACGGCCGTGGACACAGCCCCCGCTCCTAGCGGCTTGCTCAGCACGAGCGCATCGCCGGCCCGACCGCCGGCGTTGGTGAGCACCCGGTCGGGATGTACGACACCAACCACGGCCATCCCGAACTTCGGCTCGGAGTCCTCGATCGAATGTCCACCGAGGATCACGATGCCCGCCTCGGCCGCGACCGCCGCGCCACCGCGCAGGATCTCGAGCAGCACGTCCTCGCCCAGCTCGCGCAGCGAGAACGCGACCAGATTCAGTGCGGACACCGGGGTTGCTCCCATCGCGTACACGTCGGAGAGCGCGTTGGCCGCCGCGATCCGTCCGAAGTCGAACGGATCGTCGACGATCGGCGTGAAGAAGTCGACGGTGTGCACGAGCGCCAGGTCGTCGCGTAAGCGGTACACGCCGGCGTCATCGGCGGTGCCGAAGCCCACCAGTACGTTCGGGTCGGCGCCCGGAGCCAGCCGCGCGAGCAGCGGGCCGATCTCCGACGCCGGCAGCTTGCAGCCACAGCCGGCGCCGTGCGAGAGCGATGTCAGCCGGACGGCCACGTACGTATGATCCTCTAAACCGAGTGCCTGACCGCGCCCACACCGAAGCCGAGCTCGATC
>QHBV01000159.1 GCA_003244035.1 Solirubrobacterales bacterium
CTCGGTGACGATCAGGCCCTCGGCGAGATGTTCGATCGTGGCCGCCAGGCGCCCTCGTTCGCGCTCGGCGCGCTGCGCCGAGCGGATCAGACCGGCGATCAGTGCCAGCCCGGCCACGACGATGATGACGATCAGCACGAGACTCACCTGGGAGTCGGAGCATCGTAGCGGCGCGGGGGCCAACCGTGACTGGCTAGTCTCGATGGGATGCGCCCGGGCCCCAGCTCCGCCTCCCGTGATCGACCGGGTCGGGCCCCGCTCGCTCGGCGCGGGTTGCTGATCGTCGCCGCATTGGCGGCCTCTGCCTGCGGGGGCACTAGCGCGACCACCGCCACCGCCCGAACTGCCACCGTCGCCTCGCCGGCCGCCACCGCGGCGCGCGTTGCGGTCCGCGGGGGGGACTGGCCGAGCTTCGGCTACCGCGCTGACCGCAGCGGCGTCGGACCCTCTGACACCGGCATCACCGCCGCCACGGTGCACCGTCTGGTGGCCCGTCGGGTGACGATCGACGGCATCGCCGACTCCGCGCCGATCGAACTGCACGCCGTCACCGTGCACGGTCCCCGCCACGACCTGGTGGCCGTCACCACCACCTACGGCAACACGATCGCCTTCGACGCCCGGACGGGCCGGCGGCTGTGGGAATACCGCCCGGCGGGCGTCAACGCCACGCCCGGCAACCCTCAGGTCACGACCGCCAGCCCGGTGGCCGACCCCGATCGCCGGTTTCTGTACAGCGCCAGCCCCGACGGCGCGATCCACAAGCTGGCCGTGGCCACCGGCCGTGAGGTGTGGGCGCGGCCGATCACGGTCGATCCCCGGCACGAGAAGATCGCCTCGGCGCTGAACCTCTCCGGTGCCTGGGTGGTGGCCGCCACCGCTGGCTACTTCGGCGACGGGCCGCCCTACGACGGCCACGTGGTGACGATCGACCGCCGCACCGGGCGAATCGTCCACGTCTGGAACAGCGAATGCTCCAACCGCCACGCGCTGATCGCCGCCAGCTCCTGCTCGGTCACCAACACGCGAGGCGACAACGCGATCTGGGGGCGGGCCGGGGCAGTGATCGAGGCATCGCACCGGATCCTCCTGGCCACCGGCAACGGACCGTTCGACGGGCGCACCAGCTGGGGCAACAGCGCGCTCGAGCTCACGCCCGACGCCAGCCGCCTGCTGCACAACTGGACGCCGCCCAATTATGACCAGCTCAGCCACTCAGACAGCGACGTGGGCTCCACCTCGCCGGCCCTCCTGCCCGCTTACCACGGACTACGCCTCGCCGTCCAGGGGGGCAAGGACGGCCGGCTGCACCTGCTCGACCTGGCGCGGCTGGACGGCACGACGGGCGGCGCCTCGCCGCGGCTGGGCGGGGAGCTGGGCGAGGTCGCCTCCCCGGGGGGCGGCGAGGTGCTCACCGCGCCGGCCACGTGGAGCCAGGGCGGCCACGTGTACCTGTTCGTGGGCAACGACTCGGGCAGCGGCGCCTATGAGCTCGTCGGCGGCCGCCATCCCCGTCTGCGGACCGTGTGGGAGAACGGCACCGCCTCCACCAGCCCGGTGCTCGCCGGAGGCCTCGTGTACATGTACGACGAGTCCGGTGGTGAGCTGGACGTGCGCCGCGCCGTGACCGGCGCGCTGCTGCGAACGCTGCCGGTGGCGGCCGGCCACTGGAACAGCCCGATCGTGATCGGCGGACGGGTGATCCTGCCCACCGGCAGCTACCACGACTCGAGCGCCTCCAGCACGGTGTTCGTGTACCACCTGCCCGGTCACTGACCGGTGGTCAGTCGAGGCCGGGCGCCACGCACCTCCTCGGTGCAAGATCGCCTGCACAAAGCCCTCTCACAGCCCCTTGCTAGGTTCGCCGCCTGGCTGCCAGCGGCTCGCCGCGCGGCCACCGAGTCATGCTCTCAGCCCGCCGAATCGCGTGTCTGTGCCTGTTCTCCGCTGTCGCGGTGGCGTTCGCCGCGAGCGGCGCTACGAGCTCCGCCAGCCTCATCGGCCGCTATCAGTCCGGGCAGCAGCGGGCCTCCCAGCTGCGCGACCGGATCACGGCCGAGGGCCGACCGGATCCAGGGCTTTCAGGGCTCCATCGCGTCGCTTCAGTCGCGGCTGGACGTGGTGCGGCGCAGCGTCGCCACGCAGGAGCAGCTGCTGGGATCGGTATCCGATCAGCTGATCGCCGCCCGCGCGCGGCTGGTCAGGCTGCGCGCCGACTACGCGCGCGACCGCCAGGTCCTGGCCGACCAGCTGCGGGCGCGCTATGAGGCGCCCCCGCCGGCCCTGGTCAACGTGGTGGTCGACTCCGGCGGGTTCAACGAGCTGGTCAACGGGATTCGCGACCTCACCGCGGTCGAGCGCCAGAACGTCGCCATCGCCAAGGCGGTCGCCGCCGCCCGCGTGGCCGTGCAGACCCAGACGGTGCGCCTCGCCGAGGTCCAGGCCCGCCGGCGCCGGGCCACCGCGGCGGTGCTGGCCGAGCGCGACAACATCGCGCAGCTGAAGGCGGCGATCGTCGGTCGCGAGCTCAGCGCCCAGCGGGTCCAGAACGCCGACACCGCCACCCTCAGCGCCCTGCACCACACGCTGCTGCATGAGGCTGCGGTGCTCGACGCCCAGGCCGCTCGCGCCCAGACGCTGTCCCGAGGTGGCGCGGTGGCGGCCTCCGGCGGCTGCACCAGCGGGCCGTTCGTGCCCCACGGCGGCAGCTACGGCTTCTTCCCGGCGCCCGGGACCGACTACTCGGTCAACCAGGAGCCGATCCTGGCCGCTGCGCTGGATCAGCTCGGCAAGGCCCTGCAGCTGCACCTCACCGGCATCTCCGGCTACCGCACCCCCCAGCACTCGCTCGAGGTGGGCGGCTTCGCCGACGATCCCCACACCCGCGGCGAGGCGTCAGACACGCCCGGGGTGGAGGGCGTGCCCGAGTCCACGCGGAACCAGTTCTGCCTCACCCGCCCGTTCCCGGGGCCGGCCGAGGCCGATCACATCCAGCTCTCCTAGCTGTTCGCAGAGCGGCGATCTGGGCGCTTGGCGACCAGGCCCAAAACGACTATCGTGCGGTCACCGTGATCCGCGAGCGAACCCAGGTGGCCATCGTGGGGGCCGGGCCGGCTGGTCTGCTGCTCGGTCAGCTGCTGCACCGTCAGGGGATCGAGGCGGTGATCGTGGAGACGCGCAGCCGCGAGTACGTGGAGGCCCGCATCCGCGCCGGCGTCCTGGAGCAGGGCACGATCGAGGTGCTGCGCGAGGCCGGGGTGGGCGAGCGCATGGACCGCGAGGGCCTGCCCCACGGCGGCATCTATATCAACTACGAGGGTGTGCGCCATCACATCCCGTTGGCCGAGCTGACCGGGGGGCGGGGCGTGATGATCTACGGGCAGACCGAGGTCGTCAAGGACCTGATCGCCGCGCGTCTGGGTATCGACGCGCCACTGCAGTTCGAGTGTGCCGACGTGTCGGTTCACGGCATCACCTCCGACGAGCCGGTTGTCCGTTACACGCGCGAGGGCGCAGCCCACGAGTTGCGCTGCGCGCTGATCGCCGGCTGCGACGGCTTTCACGGCGTGTGCCGGCCGGCGGTCGCGGCCGCGATGCTGACGACCTGGGCGCGGGAGTACCCGTTCGCCTGGCTGGGGATCCTCGCCGACGTGGCGCCCTCCACCGACGAGCTGATCTACGCCCAGCACGAGCGCGGCTTCGCGCTGCACAGCATGCGCTCGTCGAGCGTCAGCCGCCTCTACCTCCAGGTCGATCCCGCCGACTCGATCGACGAATGGTCAGACGACCGGATCTGGTCAGAGCTGCATGCGCGTCTGGCCACCGACGGGTGGGAGCTGACCGAGGGTCCGGTGAGCGAGAAGTCGATCACGCCGATGCGCAGTTTCGTCGCCTCGCCGATGCGCCACGGCCGTCTGCTGCTGGCCGGCGACGCCGCCCACATCGTGCCGCCCACCGGGGCCAAGGGCCTGAACCTGGCCGTCGCCGACGTCACCGTCCTCGCCGAGGCGCTGACCGAGCACTTCCGTCAAGGCTCGGAC
>QHBV01000160.1:0-737 GCA_003244035.1 Solirubrobacterales bacterium
GTCACCGGCGACGATGAGGACAACATTCTCATCTGCCAGGTGGCCAAGGAGAAGTACGGCTGCGAGCGGATCGTCGCCCGCGTCAACAATCCCCGAAACCTCGCCCACTTCAAGCTGCTCGGGGTCCAGCCGGCGGTCTCGGCGACCGACCTGATTCTGCGCCTGATCGAGCACGAGGTGCCCGAGTACGGCCTCGTCCAGCTGCTCGCGCTGGAGGAGGAGCACCTGGAGATCATCGAACTGGAGGTGGGGGAGGGGTCGCCGGCGGCCGGCCAGCGCGTGCGCGACGTCGTGCTCCCCGACGGCTCGCTGATCATCTCGGTGCTGCGCGACGGCACCGGCTTCGTCCCCAAGGCCGACTCGGTGATCGACGCCGGCGACCAGGTACTCCTGATCCTCGATCCGGGCCTCGAGGGCGAGATCACCCCCCGCTTCGCCAACAGCTCGGTCTCCGCTTCGAGCTGAGCGGGCGCGAGGATGGCCGACCGTGACGTCGAGTACCTGCTGATCGGCGGCGGAGTGGCCGCCGCCAACTGCGCGCGGTGGCTGCGCAAGTCCGGCGCCGACGGCTCGATCCTGCTCGTCGGCCGTGAGCCTGACCTGCCCTACGACCGTCCCCCGCTGTCCAAGGGCTACCTGCGGGGCACCGAATCCCGCGAGGACGCGGTCATGCACGACGCCGCCTTCTGGACGGGCAACGACATTCAGGTCCTGACCCGGACCTCGGCGATGAAGCT
>QHBV01000160.1:811-3118 GCA_003244035.1 Solirubrobacterales bacterium
CCCGGCGCGGAGCTGGAGGGGATCCACTACCTGCGGACGTTCGGCAACGCCGACGCGATCCGCGAGGACGCGGCCGGCAAGCGCGTGGTGATGATCGGCGGCTCTTACATCGCCTCCGAGGTGGCGGCCAGCCTCACCGAGATGGGCAGCCAGTGCACGATGGTGATGATGGAGCCGGTGGCGCTCAGCCGCAGCTTCGGGCCCGAGGCGGCGCGGTACTTCCATGACCTGCTGATCGACCACGGGATTCAGATTCACAGCGAGGATGAGCTCGAACGCTTCGAAGGCGCCGACGGCCGGATCACCAAGGTCGTCACCAAGGCTGGGCGCGAGCTCGAGGCCGACGCCGTGGTCATCGGCGCCGGTGTCACACCGGACGTGATGCTCGCCCGCAGCGCCGGTCTGGAGCTCGGTGAGCGTGGCGGCATCGTCGTCGACTCCCGGCTGCAGTCGGCCACGCCCGGCGTGTTCGCCGCCGGCGACGTCGCCGAGTACGAGAGTGTCGTCCACGGTGGCCGGCGGATCCGCGTCGAGCACTGGGACGTCGCCTTTGGACACGGCAAGACGGTGGCCCTCAACATGCTCGGCAAGAGAGCCGTCCACGACGCGGTGCCCTACTTCTTCTCCGACCTATCGGACTGGGCGGCGATCGAGTACGTCGGTCCCGCCTACGACTGGGACCGCGAGGTCGTGCGGGGCAGCCCGGACGACGGCGCGTTCACCGTCTTCTACCTGCACGAGGGACACCTCGCCGGGGCCCTCACCGTGGGGCGCTCAGACGACCTGCAAGCCGCCCGACGCCTGATCGCTTCGGGCGCCGACGTGGGCGACAGGGCCGACGCGTTCGGCGAGCTGGCGAGCAATCTCGACGAGATCTAACCGGCCACCGGTCGCGGGATCGCGTCGAACTGCGGGGCAAGGACTCGAACCTTGATAACCAGCTCCAGAGGCTGGCGTCTTGCCATTAGACGACCCCGCACTGCCCTGACAGCATAGCCAAACGTGTCCGATCCGTCCGGTCTGTTTGCGAACGTATGTTCGTGTCCGTGAGACGTTATGAGAGTCCGAGTGCTACGGCGTCAAGCGCGCCGATCTGGACAGGATTGCTCTCCGCGGCAGCCGGAAAATTGACGGGGGCCGACAGCCCGCTTGATCGACCGAGGTACTTCATGCTCCGAGACCGATGTGTCCTGCCCAACCGCGATCGCCCTGAGCGCGGTGCGCGTCGATGATCCTCGAGGACATCCAGGCGGCGCTGGCGCAGGGACGACGCACCGCGGCGTCACTGGGGGTGGAGGTATCGCTGGCGGTAGTCGATGCCGGCGGGGTGCTGCGGGCCTTTGAGATGATGGATGGTGCTGAGATCGCTGGTGAGACACTCGCAGTCGATAAGGCGTTCACCGCCGTGGCGCACCGCATCTCCACGGCCGAGCTCGGGGAGCTGGCTCAACCGGGCGGGGAACTGTTCGGATTGCAGGCCAACGGCCACGGCCGCTACGTGTTGATTGGCGGCGGGCTACCGATCACTCACCTGGGGACGATCGTGGGCGGTGCCGGCGTGAGCGGCGCGACGTCCGCGCAGGACGTGGTGTGCGCCCAGGCGGTGGCGGAGGCGCTGCAGGCTCGGCTCTGAGCGGGATGGCGGGCAGCGGCCCGCGGCTCGGAGTACCGTCCGCCTTGACAGTAAAGCTGTCAGACGTTAGACATCTCCTCCTTCCCGTTCTGGCGGTCGAGAGGAGAGCAATGACGATCGAAGCCAACGAAGCCCGCGCCGCCGAGCAGCCCCCCGGCGAGGGGCACCTGCAGCGCAACGCGGTGGGGCTTGCGGGCGCGGTGATCATGTCGGCGGCGGTCATGGGCCCCGGCGTCTCGACGTTCTTCAATCCGCAGTTTTCCACGCCCTTCTCGGGCGAGGCGACGCCATTGGTGTATCTCGCCTGCCTGATCGCCATCCTGATCACCGCCAGCGGGATCGTCGCGATGGCGCGCGAGCTGCCCAGCGCGGGCGCCTTCTACACCTATGTCACCCGCGGCCTGGGTCCGCGGGCGGGCTTCGTGACCGGTGGGCTGATGTTCGTCGCCTACGCCCTGCTCCCGCCGGCCGAGATCGGGCTGATCGGCTCCTACCTCCAGAGCACCTTCCAGAGCGAGCTGCACGTCAACATTCCGTGGTGGCTGATTGGACTGGTGCCGGCTGGCCTGATGATCTTCCTCGGCTACGAGGGCATCCAGAGATCATTGCGCACCGCCCTGGTGCTGTTTTCGGTGGAGGTCTGCGTCGTCTTGGTGCTGGCGTTCATCATCGTC
>QHBV01000161.1:0-17271 GCA_003244035.1 Solirubrobacterales bacterium
GGCGACTTCAACCCGATCCACATCGACGAGGGCTTCGCCAAGCAGGTGGGCCTGCCCGGGCGGATCCTGCACGGGCTGTGGACGATGGCCCAGGTTGCGCGCGCGCACACCGAGGCGGCCGGCGGGCCGCAGGCGCTCGAGCGCCTGAGCGTTCAGTTCCGCGGGATGGGGAGGATGGGCGAGGAGATCGTGGTCAGCGGGACGGTGCGTGAGCTTCAGGACGGCGTCGCGGTCGTCGACTCCGAAGCCGAGCAGTCAGGCCAGCGAATCGTCCGCCGCGCGGTCGCTGAGCTGCGAGCCGGCTGAGGCGGGCGCGGGCCGGACGCCGGGCGAGCGCGGAAACCCGCTTCCTACAATCAAGCGCGTGCTGACAGATCGCCAGGAGCTCGTGCTGCGCAGGGTCGTCGAGGAGTACCTGGGGGCGGGGCTGCCGGTGGGCTCGCGGTCGCTCTCGGCCGAGTTCGAGTGGGGGCCGTCGACGATCCGACACGAGCTCGCGGGCCTCGAGGAGCTGGGGCTGCTGGCCCACCCCCACACCTCTGCCGGGCGGGTACCGACCGAGGCAGGATACCGGTACTTCGTCGACCGGCTGCTGCCGGCGCAGGATACGGGGCCGGGGCTGTCGCTGTCGCTCGTGCGCCGCGAGCTCGATGAGGCGATGCGCGCCACCACCGAGGCGCTCTCACAGGTCACGAACCTGCTCGCGGTGGTAAGCGGGCCGCCGCTGCAGAGCTCGACGATCCGCCACGTCGAGGTGCTCGTGCTCCAGGCCCAGGTCCTGATGGTGGTCGTGATCACCTCGACCGGTGGGGTGACCAAGCGCATCTTCACGTTCATCGACCCTGTGGATCCCGGGCTCGCCGAATGGGCCGCGAGCTACTTCAACGAACGCCTGGTCGGCTTCGGCCTCGGGGCGCGCATGCTCCATCGGCGCCTGCACGACGCCTCGCTGTCGAGCACGGAGTCGGACTTTCTCACTGTGCTTGCGCCGGTCTTCACGGAGCTCGCCGAAGCCTCGCACGAGACCCTGTATGTCGAAGGCGCCTCGCGGCTGCTGCGGATCGACCGTGTCGGCGAGGTATCCGAGCTCGATGCCCTGATGGACATGCTCGAGCGGCGGGTGACGCTGCTCGGGGTGCTGAGGATCGCGCTCTCTCAGCGTGACGTGCTCGTACGGATCGGCTCGGAGAACGATGCCCCGGCGCTCCAGTCGCGCGCGCTCGTGGCGGCCGGCTACGGGCTGCCGCAGCGCCGGCTCGGCGCGGTCTCGGTGATCGGGCCGCTGCGGATGGACTACGGCCGCGCGATCCGATCGGTCCGCGAGGCCGCATCCCAGCTCTCGACGTTCATCACCGACGTGTACGACGAACGATGAGTGCGACGCGTGATTATTACGACGTCCTCGGCGTCGCGCGGACCGCCGGCGAGGGCGAGATCAAGAAGGCGTTCCGTCGGCTCGCGCGTGAGCTGCACCCCGATGTCAACCGCCACGACCCGGAGGCGGAGGCGAAGTTCAAGCAGGCCGCCGAGGCGTACGAGGTGCTCTCGGATGCCCAGCGGCGGGCCACGTACGACCGCTACGGTCACGACGGCCTGCGCAGCGGCGGTTACGCGCCGAACTTCGAGGGGTTCGGCTCGGTGGCCGACATCTTCGAGGCGTTCTTCGGGGGCGGGGGGTTTGGCAGCGCGTTCGGTGGCGCGGGTGGTGGCGGCGCGGTCCAGGGGGGAGATGTCGCGGCGACGATCGAGATCGACCTCGCGCAGGCCGCGCAGGGGTGCAGCGCCGAGGTCAGCTACGACGCGGTCTCGCTGTGTGATCACTGCCGGGGCAACGGCGCCGAGCCGGGCACGCCGATCGAGAAGTGCTCGCGATGCGGTGGGGCCGGTCAGCTCCGCGCGGTCACCCGCACGCCGTTCGGGCAGGTCGTGCGGGCGGCCGCCTGCGATGTCTGCGGAGGCGAGGGCCGGGTCCCGCGCAACCCGTGCAAGGCCTGCCGAGGGCGCGGGCGCAAGGTGGAGCCGATCAAGGTCTCGGTCGATGTCCCCGCCGGGATCGACGACGGGCAGCGGATCCGGATCACCGGTCGCGGCCACGACGGCGAACGTGGCGGCCCGTCGGGTGACCTGTACGTGCTCATCCGCATCCGGGAGGACCCCCGCTTCGTGCGAGACGGCGACGATCTCGTGACCGCGGTCGATGTGCAGGCGCCGCTCGCGGCGCTGGGCACGACGGTGGAGGTGCCGACAATCGACGGGTTGGCCGAGCTCGAGATCCCTGCCGGAACCCAGCCGCACGCCACTTTGATCGTCCGTGGCGCCGGGATGCCGGCGCTCCGGGGCAGGCACAGGGGGAACGTGCGCGTCGTGGTCAACGTCGTGATCCCACGCCGGCTGGACCGCGAGCAACGAGAGCTGATGGAGCGGCTGGCCAAGACGATGACGCACGACAACCTGCGCACCGACGAGGGCGTGTTCGCGAAGCTGAGGCGCGCCTTCGGCGGCGGCGCCGGCGGTTGATCCGCCTCGCGGTCCGAGTCCAGCGCCGGCAGGCCGAGCTCGTGCTCGCCGAGCTGCTCGACCTCGCGCCGAGCGGGGTCGAGGAGGTCGACGCTGGGCGCGACATCGTCGAGTACGCCGTCTACGGAGCGCCGGGGGAGCTGCCGGCGCTGCCGGACCTGAAGGCGGCCGCCGGCGAGGCGCTCGTCGAGGTCAGCACGTCGGAGATCGCCGACGACTGGTCCGAACGCTGGCGCGCCTTCCACCAGCCGCTCGTGCTCGCCCCCAGGCTCACGGTTCGTCCTCCCTGGGAGCCGCCGGGCCACACCGAGATCGACCTCGTGATCGACCCCGGTCAGGCTTTCGGCACTGGAGCCCACGCGACCACGCGGCTGTGCCTGGAGCTGATCCTCGAGCTCGATGCCAATGATGCTGCTGGAGGCTCGTTCCTCGACCTGGGGTGCGGCTCAGGCGTGCTCGCGATCACGGCGGCGAAGCTCGGGTGGGCGTCGGTGCTCGCGGTCGACAACGACCCGGCGGCGCTGGTGGCGACGCGGACGAATGCCGAGGTGAACCAGGCCGCGATCGACATTCGTGGGCTCGACTTGCGGGTCGAGCCCACGCCTGGCGCGGATACGGTCGCCGCCAACCTGCTCGGGCCGCTTCTGCTCGGGTGGGCCGAGCGGCTGGCGGGCGCCCCGGATCCGCCCGCGCGTGTGATCGCAAGCGGGCTGCTCTTGGCCGAAGCCGACCGCGTTGCCGCCGCGTTCACGACAAGCGGCCTGATCGAGCTCCGCCGCCGCGCTCGCGGGGAGTGGGCTGTGGTGCTGCTCGGGCGGGGCTAGAAGCGCAGATTGGACACAGCCCGCTCGGGTGCTGCTAGGTTTTCGCGCCAGTGTCGCGCTGGGTAGATCCGAGATGCCTTCGCGTGGCCAGAATGCGACGGGGCTGGTCGCTGGTTGGTGGCTGGACCCTCGCGGTGGTGTCCGCGCTGGCCCTCGCCGTGCCGCCAGCGTCGTCCGCTTCGGACATCGATCCGGCGACGGGAGAACCGAGCCTCAATCAGGAACCGACCGCGGCTGCGCAATCCTGCGCCAACGCAGCCGGCGCGACGCCCACCTGCATGGCTGCGCTGCTTGCGAGCATCGACGCAGCCCGCGCGGATGAAGGCATCGCGCCGATGACGCTGCCGCCGGCGTTCAGCAATCTGTCAGCCCCAGAGCAGCTGCTCACGCTCGCCGACCTCGAGCGCATCGACCGCGGGCTGGCGCCGATCGCCGGGCTCTCGCCGCAGCTCGATGCCGACGCCCAGCAGGGCGCGGACATAAACGGTGATCCAAGCGGCCCGTCTGGCTATTCGTGGGCAAGCAACTGGTCCGGTGCCGCGCTGTCGCTCTTCAACGACTTCTCCTGGATGTACGACGATGGCCCCGGCTCGCCCAACATCGGTTGTTCGGGACCGCGGACCGACGGGTGCTGGGGCCACCGGGCCAACATCCTTGGCCAGTACCAGACGCCCATCGGCATGGGGGCGGCGGCAAGCGGCGACAGCCAGACGCAGCTGTTCGTCGCCGGGTACCAGCCGTCGTTGCCCGGTGGGCCCGACCTTGCGGGCGAGCCGCTGTGGTCCTCGATCGCACGGACGCTGCCCGTCGGAGTCTCTCCCGGCGCCATCCGGCTCTCCGGGGGGTTGAGCACTGCAACGGTCCGCGTGTGGGCCTCAGGCGAGCCCATGGTAGTCCGCGCATCGATCGCAACAAAGCAGTCCCGCTGGACGGTGAAGCCCTCCACGTGCGATCTGCAGGCCGGCTCGAGTTGCGTTGTGACCGTCTCCGTCTCGGCCCCCGCCGTTCCGTCCGATGCGACGCTGACGCTCGCCGGCCCGAATGGGCCGCAATCCGTCGCGCTCGTTCACACGGTTCCCGAGCAGGTCGCGGCGCGTCTGCGCAGTCGCACAGTTCGGGTTCGCTCATCGGCGCGCGTGATCGGGACCTTGAAGCCCGGCGTGGGCCATCGACGCGTGCTCCTGCAGGTGGCACAGGGAGACCACTGGCGGACCGTGTCCAGATCGCTGACGGATGCGCGCGGCCGCTTCACGCTGATCGATCATCCGCGCCGGGCTGGACTGCGCCGCTACCGCGTCCTGGTGGCGGCGGCGGGCGGCTACGAGGGCGCCGATTCGAGGCCGTTGATCCTGCGAGGGACGCACGCCGTCGCTGACGCCGGCGGGGCTATGCTCACCCGGGTGACCGTCACCGACCAGGTTCGCACCGACATCACGACCGCGATGAAGGCTGGCGAGAAGCGGCGCGTCGGCGCGCTGCGGCTGGTGCTCTCCGAGCTGCAGAAGGCCTTCAAGGAGGGTGGCGGCGACGAGCTAGCGGTGCTCCGGCGGGAGCGCAAGCGCCGGCTCGAGGCGGCTGCGCAGTTTCGCGACGGCGGCCGGCCCGAGCTCGCCGAGCAGGAGGAGTCCGAGGCGCAGATGATCGAGCACTACCTTCCCGCCGAGCTCGCCGACGCGGAGCTCGAGGCGATCGTCGCGGCGGCGGTCGCGGAGACCGGGGCCAGCGGCACCAAGGACATGGGTCAGGTGATGAAGGCGGTGATGGCGAGGGCCGGCGGCCGCGCCGACGGCAAGCGCGCGTCCGCGCGGGTGCGCGAGGCATTGGGTGCGTAGGCTGCTCGAGCTCGAGAACGCCGTCGCCGCCGAGCTGGCCGGCTCAGAGGATGCCGTGCTGCGCACGCTCGAGGGGCACCTCGACTGCGATGTCTACCTGCGCGGCAACGTGCTCACGCTCGAAGGTGACGCTGCGGCGGTCGACGCGGCCGTGACCGTCGTCAGCGAGCTCTCAGAGCTGATCGCGCAGGGGCACGAGATCGCCCCGGGCACGATCGAGGCCGTCACGCGCGCGCTCGACGAGCACGAGTCCCCTGCGCGGATCCTCGAGGATGTGGTCTGGCGCCATCGCGCCACCAAGGTCGCGCCCAAGACGCTCAACCAGAAGCGCTACGTCGACTCGATCCGCGAGCACACGATCACCTTCGGGATCGGCCCGGCGGGCACCGGCAAGACGTTCCTCGCGGTGGCGCTCGCGGCGGCAGCGCTGCAGCGGCGCGAGGTCAACCGGATCATCCTCACCCGCCCGGCGGTCGAAGCCGGCGAGCGGCTGGGTTTCCTGCCCGGCGACCTGATGGCGAAGGTCGACCCCTACCTGCGCCCTCTGTTCGACGCGCTGCACGACATGCTCGAGCCCGAGCGCGTCTCCCAACATCTCGAGCGCGGCGTGATCGAGGTCGCGCCGCTGGCATTCATGCGGGGTAGGACGCTCAATGACAGCTTCATCATCCTCGACGAGGCGCAGAATACGAGCCCCGAGCAGATGAAGATGTTCCTGACCAGGCTCGGCTTCAACTCGAGGATGGTCATTACCGGCGACATCACGCAGATCGACCTGCCCGGCGAGCAGGACTCCGGCCTGGTCGTCGTCTCGGAGATCCTTGGGGCGGTGGACGGGATCGAGTTCGTCCGCTTCGGCGAGGAGGACGTCGTCCGCCACAAGCTGGTCAGGCGCATTGTCGCCGCCTATGCCGAGCACGGGCAGCGGATGGCGCCGGAGCTGTGGCCGCGCAAGCGGGCTTAGGGCCGGGCGTGCCCGAGGACGAAGCGGTCGAGATCGAGGTCATCGGGCTCGAGGCTGTCGGCCCGGCGGGGCCGACGGCGGCTCAGGCGCGGCAGCTGTGTGCGCGCGCGCTGGCGCGGGCCGGGATCGACGCCGGCCATGTGGCAGTCGAGTTCGTCGACGCCCTGCGGATTCAGGAGCTCAATCGCGAGCATCGCGCAGTCGACGCCCCCACCGACGTGCTGTCGTTCGGGGTCGACGAGGGTGGCGCCTGCGCCGGCCCGCGGGAGCTCGGCGACATCGTGATCTGCCCTGCCCACACCGAGGACCTGCGCGAGGCGATCGTCCACGGGGCGCTGCACCTGACCGGGATGGACCACGAGGCCGACGAGGGTGAGATGCTGGCGCTACAGGCCGAGTTGCTGCGGTCGGCGCGGTGAGGCCGTACCTAGGATTCGTCGCATTGGTTCCTCCGTGCCTTGCTTAGACTTCCTATACCGAACGAGATCACCATGCCATCGCGAGGCGAGATGCGGTGTCGCAAGCCGAGCTGATGCGGACAGTGCCGAAGCAGGAACACTGTGATCACGCCGGCCCCCCGGACGACCCACTCGGGCTTCGTCGCCCTCGCCGGCCGCCCGAACGTCGGCAAGTCGACGATCGCCAACGCGATCGCCGGCGCCAAGGTCGCGATCGTTTCGGACAAGCCGCAGACGACCCGGCGCGCGATCCGGGCGGTGGCGACGGGCGCAGACTGGCAGCTGGTGCTGGTCGACCTGCCCGGCGTCCAGCGTCCGCGGGATGCGCTGACCGAGCGGATGCAGCGGCGCGTCGAGCGCGAGCTCGCGGATGCGGACGGCTGCCTGTTCGTGGTCAACGCCGAGCAGGGGATCGGACCGGGCGACCGCTTCATCGCGCGGCTGCTGCGCTCCGCCTCCGTGCCGGTCGCGATCGCGGTCAACAAGGTCGACCGCGCCGATCGCGCGCGGACGGCGGCCACTCTGCAGGCCGCGGCCGAGCTCGACGTGGCGCAGGAGATCTTCCCCGTGTCGGCGCGGACGGGGTCGGGCATGGGTGCGCTGACAGACCACCTGCGCTCGCTGCTGCCGCCCGGCCCCTTCTACTTCGAGCCGCGCCAGCATTCGGACCTGCCCGAGTCGGTGGTGCTCGCAGAGCTGGTCCGCGAGCAGGTGCTGGCGCGTACCCGCGAGGAGGTGCCGCACGCGGTCGAGATCGAGGTCGTTGAGCTCGCACAGGTGCGCGAGGGCCTGCTCAGGATCGAGGCGCTGCTGCTGACCGAAACCGAATCCCAGAAGGGGATCCTGATCGGCGCCGGCGGCAGGATGATCAAGGCGATCGGCGTCGCCGCCCGCCGGTCGATCGAGCGCGAGCTCGGCATCGGAGTGCACCTCGAGCTGTCGGTCCGCGTCAAGCGCCACTGGCGGGCGGACGAGCGCCTGCTGGACCGGCTCGGGATCGAGTAGCTTGGCGGACTAGTCTCCGTGTCATGCAGCAGATGCCACCCTCATCCGAGTGAACGAGCGCTGTGCTCAGAGGTTGCTGATCTGATGCGCATGCAGTCGACGAACGCCAGGACCTGGCTCGCCGCAGTGCTCTTTGCCGTCGCTGCGGTGATCGACTTCGCGACGGGCGCCAGCATCATTGGCATCATTTTCGCCGTGGTGGCCGTGGTCTTCGTCGCCACCGCGCTAAGGCCCCGTGGCGGCCGGTCTTGACGGCAACTGAGAAGGGTGGCGATCTGACTCCCGCCGCAACGGTCGGTTGCTCGACGTAATGTACGCCCCATAGCTGATCGGACAGAGGTGCACGGCGACGCCGGGTCCCGGCACCTAGAATCGTCGGCTCATGGACGATTCACAGGTCGCATTCGACGAGCGCGGGCTGGTCCCGTGCGTGGTCCAGGAGTGGGGCACGGGCGAAGTGCTGATGCTCGCCTACATGAACGCGGAGGCGCTTGCCCGCACTCGTGAGACGGGCGAGATGCACTTCTACAGCCGCTCCCGCCAGGAGCTGTGGCACAAGGGCGCCACCTCTGGCAACTCGCAGGCGGTCAAGGCGATCCGCTACGACTGCGACGGCGANNGCGCTGCTGGCGCTGGTGGCCCCGGCGGGGCCCGCGTGTCACACGGGTGAACGGAGCTGCTTCTATCGGGGCGAGCTGGACCCCGCCGCGCCGCACGAGGCGCTGCCGGCGCTCGAGCGCACGATCGCGGAGCGCGCGAGCGCGGCGGGTGCGGGAGTCGCGCCGCAGGGGTCCTACACCGCGGAGCTGCTGGCCGATCCCGAGCGCACCGGCGCGAAGGTCCGCGAGGAGGCCGAGGAGGTGGACCGCGCGGCGCGCGAGGAGTCCGACCAGCGCGTCGCCGAGGAGGCCGCCGACGTCGTCTACCACCTTGCGGTGCTGCTGCGCGGGCGCGGGCTCTCGCTCGCCGACGCCGAGCGGGTGCTCGATGGCCGTCGCGAGCGCTGAGGCCGGCGCGGCCGGCGTCGCGCCCTCGCTCGAGGCGGTGCGCGCGCTCGCGCGCGAACACAACCTGATCCCGCTGCGCGAGACCTTGATCGAGGACTGTGAGACGCCCGTCTCGGCATTCCTGAAGCTGCGAGATGCCGACCCGGCCCACCCGTCGTTCCTGCTCGAATCGGCCGAGCAGGGGCGTGTCGGGCGCTACTCGTTCATCGGCTTCCGCCCCCGCAAAGTGCTTCGCTGGTCGCTCGGCGATCCGGGCGATCCGTACGCGCTCGCCGCGGCGGAGCTGGGGCGCTTCAGCGCGGCGCCGCTGCCAGATCTACCCCCGTTCGCCGGCGGCGCGGTGGGTGTGTTCGCCTATGACCTGGTGCGGACGGTCGAGCGGCTCGGGGCGCCCAACCCCGACCCGCTCGGCGTTCCCGACCTGGCGCTGATGCTGACTGACGCGCTGGTCGTGTTCGACCACCTCAAGCACACGCTGACGGTGCTCGCGAACGTGTACGCCGAGGAGGACCTGGAGGAGTCCTACCGCCGCGCGGTTGACACGATCGCCGAGATCCGCTGGAGGCTCGCTGGGCCGGTGCCCCGCCCGGGCCGACCCCCACAGCGGGACCGTCAGGTCCCGCCATTTGAATCGAACATGTCCCGGGAGCGGTTCGAGGCGATGGTCGGGCGGATCGTGCAGTACATCTACGCCGGCGACGCCCTGCAGGTGGTGCCCTCCCAGCGCTGGTCGGCGCCGGTGCCGATCGAGGCGTTCTCGATCTATCGGGGGCTGCGGACGGTCAACCCGAGCCCGTACATGTACTTCCTGGACTTCGGCGACTTCGAGGTCGCGGGCGCGAGCCCCGAGCCGCTGATCACGGTCTCAGGCCGGCGCGTGGCGACTCGGCCGGTCGCCGGCACCCGCCCGCGCGGCGTCACCGCCGAGGAGGACCGCGTGCACGCGGAGGAGCTGCTCGCCGACCCCAAGGAGCGCGCCGAGCACGTGATGCTGGTCGACCTCGGCCGCAACGACCTCGGGCGCGTGTGCGAGTACGGAAGCGTGGAGGTCGAGGACTTCATGGCGGTCGAGCACTACAGCCACGTGATGCACATCGTCTCGAGCGTCACCGGCAGGCTGCGCGAGGGGGTCGGTGCGCTCGACGCGCTGCGCGCGGTGCTCCCCGCCGGCACGCTGTCGGGCGCGCCCAAGGTGCGCGCGATGCAGATCATCGACGAGCTCGAGCCGGTCAAGCGCGGCGGTTACGGGGGCGCGATCGGGTACGCGAGCTATACCGGCGACCTCGACACCTGCATACACATCCGCACGGTCGTGGTCAAGGACGGGGTTGCGCACGTGCAGGCCGGTGGCGGGACGGTCGCCGACGCCAAGCCCGATTACGAGTTCCGCGAGTCGGAGGCCAAGGCGCGCGCCGTGCTGCAGGCGATCGAGCTCGCGGTGGCGCAGGCGGAATGGCCGTAGGGATCCTCCACAGGGTGGCCGCTGCGATCGCCGCGCTGGTGGCGGTGGCCGGCCTCGCGCTGTCCGCCCCCGCTACGGCTGAGGCTCCCGCGCACGCACGCGCTGTAAGGGCTCGTGCGGATGCCGCGGGCCTCGTGGGCGGGCAGGTCGAGGTCGTCCAGACCAACGCCAGCCTCTCGGAGGCGCTCACGCCGCTTCCTGCGATTCCGTTCTCGACCGCGCCGGCGTCAGGCATCCCGATCATCCATGTCGACGACGGGGCTCGCTATCAGCATTTCGGGGGAGTCGGCGCGACCATGACCGACAGCTCCGCCTGGCTGCTTCACCACGAGCTCCGTCCCGGCACGAGCAACGCGTTGATGGACGACCGGTTCGGCTCGGGCGGCATTCGCCTGAGCTTCCTCCGGGTTCCGATGGGCGCATCGGACTTCACCGTCCACGGCAGGCCATACACCTACGACGACCGCCCCCGCGGCAAGTCAGACCCACGTCTGTTGCACTTCTCCGTCGCACACGACCGGGCGTACGTCCTTCCGACCTTGCGCCAGGCGCACCGGCTCAACCCGCGGCTGAAGATCCTCGCCAATCCGTGGAGCCCGCCGGCGTGGATGAAGACCAACCATGCGCTCTACAACCACCGTGACCACGCGACGCTCCTGCGCTCCGCCTACGGGCCCCTGGCCGAGTACTTCGTCAAGTTCCTGCAGGCGTATGCCCACCAGGGCGTCCGGGTGGCTGCGATCACGCCTCAAAACGAGCCCCTTCAGGGCACCGGCTACCCCGGGATGCACTTCTCCGCGCCGGTCGAGGCGCGGTTCGTCGCTCGCTACCTGAGGCCGGCGCTGCAGGCAGCCAGGTTCCGCACCAAGATCTACGGATACGACTATTCATGGGGGTCCCAGCTGCAGTCATATGTCCCGGCGCTACTGTCGTCTGCGGCTGGGCGCGCGCTCGCGGGGATCGCGTTCCACTGCTACTACGGCAACCCGACGGTGATGAGCCAGCTCCACCAGCTGGACCCCAAGCTCGACCAGGTGGTCAGCGAGTGCGCCCAGGGGATCACGACCTGGAACACGCCCGAGCTGGTGATCTCCGCGATGCGCAACTGGGCAAGCTCCGTCGCGCTGTGGGCGGTCGCGCTCGATCCCTCGGGCGGACCCGTGCAGCCGCCCAACTCGGGCTGCAACGGCTGCACCGGAATGGTCACGATCTCCGAGCGCGCGCACTCGGTCTCGTTCAGCCGGGATTACTTCGAGCTGGGGCAGGTCAGCAGGTTCGTCCAGCTCGGTGCGGTCAGGATCGACTCCGAGCACTTCGTCACCTACCCGGGCATCGACACGGTCACCCCAGGGCTGGACGACGTCGCCTTCCTCAACCCGGACGGCAGCAAGGTGCTCGTGGCCTACAACAACTCCGCCGCGCCGGCATCGTTCGACGTCGAAACCGACGGCCGCTACTTCGCCTACACGGCTCCGGCGAACGCGATGACCACGTTCGTGTGGGACCGCCCGTAGATGCGAGTCTTGGTCCTCGACAACTACGACAGCTTCACCTACAACCTCGTGCAGTACCTGGGGGAGCTCGGGGCCGAGCTCGAGGTGGTGCGCAACGACCACGCGACCATCGACGAGCTACTCGTGCGCGGCTATGACCGCGTGGTCGTCTCGCCCGGGCCGTGCACGCCTGACCAGGCGGGGGTCTCGCTCGAGGCGGTGCGCCGCTTTCCGCAGGCGAAGGTCCCGACGCTCGGTGTGTGCCTGGGCCATCAGGCGCTCGTGCAGGCTTGGGGAGGCACGGTGGTCCAGCATGAACCGGTACACGGCAAGACGACCGAGGTGGAGCACGATGGCAGGACGATCTTCCGCGGGCTGCGCGAGCCGCTGGAGGTGGGTCGCTACCACTCGCTCGTGGTCGACCCCGCCCTGCCGGACGTGCTAGAGCAGAGCGCGTTCGGCGGCGAGGTGGTGATGGGGGTGCGCCACCGCGACCTGCCCGCCGAGGGGGTCCAGTTCCACCCCGAGTCGGTCCTGACCGAGCAGGGCCGCGAGCTGCTGGCGAACTTCCTGGCACGCGCGAGATGAGCGGCGAGACCGCGCCGCGGGAGATCAGCGGCCACCCCGAGCTGCTGACGCGCTCGATCGACGCGGTCGCGAGCGGCCACGACCTGAGCCTCGACGACGCCGCAGCCGTGCTCACCGAGATCATGTCCGGGGGCGCATCGGAGGTGCAGATCGGGGCGTTCCTGATCGCCCTGCGGACGAAAGGCGAGACCGTCCAGGAGCTCGCGGGGCTCGCACGGACGATGCGGGAGCGAGCCATCCGCGTGGAAGTCGACCGGGTCGACCTACTCGACACCGCCGGGACGGGCGGCGGCCGCCGGACCTTCAACGTCTCTACGACCGCGGCGCTGATCGCCGCAGGCGCCGGCTGCACCGTGGCCAAGCACGGCAATCGATCGGCGACCGGGCTGTCGGGATCGGCCGACGTGATCGAGGCGCTCGGCGCTCGCATCGACCTCGTCCCCACCGCGGTCGCGCGCTGCATCGAGGAGGCCGGCTTTGGCTTCATGTTCGCCCCCGCCCACCATAAGGCGACCCGCTACGTCGTCCCGGTCCGCCGGCAGCTCGGGGTCCGCACGATCTTCAACTTCCTCGGGCCGCTGACCAACCCCGCTGGGGCTTGCCGACAGCTGATCGGCGTCTCCGATCCCGCGTATCTGCAGACGATGGCCGGCGCGCTCGCGCTGCTCGGGACGACGCACGCACTCCTGGTGTGCGGCGAGGACGGGGTGGACGAGCTCAGCATCTCCGCGCCGACGCGGGTCGTCGAGGTCCTCGGCGCCGAATTGCGCGAGTACACGGTCTCGCCCGAGGAGGTGTCGCTGCGACGCGCCCCGGCCGACGCCGTGCCGGGCGGCGATCCGTCCCAGAACGCCGACACGGCCCGTAGGATCCTCGCCGGTGAGCCGGGTGCGGCACGCGATCTGGCGGTGCTCAACGCCGGCGCCGCGATCTACGCCGGCGGCGGGGCCGGGTCGCTGGCCGGCGGGGTCGCCGGCGCCCAGGAGGCGATCGACTCGGGCGCGGCCGCCGCTGCGCTCGATCGCTTCGTCGCCCGCACGCTGGAGCTGGCGCCGGCATGAACGCGCTCGTGCCGATCGTCGCGGCCACGCGGGAGGAGCTCTCACGCCGGCGTCATACGGTGCCGATCGACGTGCTCGAGCGGGCGGCCGCGCGACGAGCCGCGTCCGATCCCCCCCGCCCATTCCTCCAGGCGCTGAGCGCACCCGGGCTGTCACTGATCGCCGAGCACAAGCGTCGCTCGCCGTCGGCGGGCGCGATCCGTGAGGGAATCGAGCTCGCGCAGATCGTGCGGGCGTATGAGCGCGGCGGCGCGTCCGCGCTGTCGATCCTGACCGAGGGCCCGAACTTCGGCGGCTCGCTCGAGGACCTCCGCTCCGCCCGGGCGGCCTCCGCGCTGCCGATCCTGCGCAAGGACTTCATCGTCGACCCCTACCAGCTCCAGGAGGCACTCGTCTTCGGCGCGGACGCGATCCTGCTGATCGTCGCGGCACTGTCGCAGCCAGAGTTGAGCCGGCTGCACGCTGAGGCGCTTGCGCTCGGGCTGGTGGCGCTGGTGGAGGTCCACGACGAGGACGAGCTCGGGCGTGCGCTGGCAACGGGGGCACAGCTGATCGGGATCAACAACCGCGACCTCACGACGCTGCGAGTGGACACACGTCGCACCTTCGAGCTGCTCTCGCGACTGGGCCCGGGTCCGGGGCCGGTGGTCGTGGCCGAGTCGGGCTTCAGCCGCCCCGACGAGCTCGAGGAGCTGGCGCGGGCGCGGGTCGACGCGGTGCTCGTCGGCGAAGCGCTGATGCGCTCGGCGGAGATCGAGGCCGCGACCCGCGCGCTCACCGCGCGCCCCCAGGCCAGTGCCGCGGGCAGCGACGTCCCTACGATGGGCTCTTGACCATCGAGGCACCCAAGATCAAGTTCTGCGGGGTCACGAACGTCGACGATGCCGAGCACGCGCTTGCGGCGGGCGCCTGGGCGGTCGGTGTGATCCTGTGGCCACACTCGCCGCGCCGGTGTGAGCCGGGTGCCGCCGCCGAGATCGCATCGGTGCTCAAACGGCGGGCCGAGGTCGTGGGCGTGTTCGTGAACCCCACGCTCGCCGAGCTGACGCGGACCGCAGACGCGATCGAGCTGACGATGCTGCAGCTGCACGGCGACGAGGGACCGGTGTTCTGCGGGGAGGCGGCGCGGCGCACCGGCTGCAAGCTGATCAAGGCCGTGCGCGCCCGCAGCCGCGCCGCGATCCAGGCGCTGACGGCGTTTCACACCGACTTTCACCTGCTCGACAGCCATGTCCCCGGAATCCGCGGCGGCAGCGGGGAGACGTTCGAGTGGGAGCTGGCGCGCGGTCGTCGCGCCCGAACGCCCTTGATCCTGTCCGGTGGTCTCACCCCCGGCAACGTCGCCGGCGCGATCGCCGCGGTGCACCCGTTCGCGGTCGACGTCGCGAGCGGGGTCGAGCTCAGCCCTGGTCACAAGGACCCAGACAAGCTCCGCGCGTTCGCGCAGGCCGTCCACGCGACCGCGGTTGTGAGCGCGGGGGCGGCCGGAGCGAGCACGGGGCCGGACGGTGCGGCGGAGCACCCGGGTCGGCTGAGCGCGCGATGACCACCGTCGAGCACCGCTTCGGGCCCTACGGCGGTCAGTACGTCCCCGAGACGCTGATGCCGGCGCTGGCCGAGCTCGAGCAGGCGTGGATCGCCGCTCGCGGGGACACGGCCTTCGGCGCCGAGCTGGACCGGCTGCTGGGCGAGTACGTCGGGCGCCCGACTCCGCTGTACCGCGCGTCGCGGCTGAGCGCCCATGCCGGCCACGAGATCTACCTCAAGCGCGAGGACCTCAACCACACCGGCGCCCACAAGATCAACAACGCCCTCGGCCAGGCGCTGCTGGCCAAGCGGATGGGCAAGCGGCGGATCATCGCCGAGACCGGGGCCGGCCAGCACGGCGTCGCCTCGGCGACCGCCTGTGCGCTGCTGGATCTGGAATGCATCGTGTACATGGGGACCGAGGACATGCGCCGCCAGAAGCCCAACGTCGAGCGGATGGGGCTGCTGGGGGCGCGAGTGGAGCCTGTCGAGGCCGGTGCCCGCACGCTCAAGGAGGCCGTCTCGGCGGCCATTCGCGACTGGGTGACCAACGTCGAGACGACCCACTACATCATCGGCTCCTGCGTCGGCCCGGCGCCCTATCCGGCACTCGTGCGCGACCTGCAGCGCGTGATCGGCGACGAGGCCCGAGCGCAGGTGCTCGATCAGGCGGGCCGTCTTCCCCAGCGGGTGATCGCCTGCGTCGGCGGCGGCTCGAACTCGATCGGCGTGTTCGTCCCGTTCGTCGGCGACCCCGAGGTGGAGTTGATTGGAGTGGAGGCCGCGGGGGAGGGACTTGACTCCGGGCGCCACGGTGCGCCGCTCACCGCCGGGGGCGTGCCGGGCGTGTTGCACGGCGCCTTCTCGGCGATCATGCAGGACGAGGACGGGCAGATCCTGGAGGCTCACTCCATCTCGGCCGGACTGGATTACCCCGGCTCAGGACCCGAGCACGCCTGGCTGCGCGACCAGGGTCGCGCGCGCTATGTGGGGATCACCGACGCGCAGGCGCTGGCCGCCTTCGAGCGCCTCGCCCGCCTGGAGGGGATCATCCCGGCGCTGGAGAGCGCTCACGCGCTGGCCTGGGTGCTCGAGAACCCGGGGTCCGAGCTGGACGTGGTGTGTCTCTCGGGCCGCGGCGACAAGGACCTGGCGGAGGCGCTGGCCGCGCTGGGAAGGACCTGATGGCGGTCGGGGACGGGGTGGAGCGGATCGCTGAGGCGTTCGCTCGCGCGCGCGCCGACGGACGCCGGGCCGCACTCATGCCCTACCTGATGGGCGGCTTTCCCGACCTGGAGGGTTCGCGCGCCGTGGGGCTCGCCTACGCCGATGCCGGGGCGGATCTGGTCGAGCTCGGCATCCCGTTCTCCGATCCGCTGGCCGACGGCCCGGTGATCCACGCAGCCGCGACGGCCGCGTTGGACGCCGGTGCGACGTTGCCGGCGGTGCTGGACGTCGCCCGGGCGATCGCCGATCGCGTGCCGGTGACCGTCATGTGCTACGCCAACCCGATCCTGTCCCGCGGCCTGGAGCGCTTCCTCGACGAGCTCGTGAGCGCGGGCGTCAGCGGCCTGATCGTCCCCGACCTGCCGCTGGAGGAGGCCGGGGCGGCCCGCGAGGCGTGCGCGGCGCGCGGACTGGCCTTCGTGCCGCTGGTGGCGCCGACCACGCCGGAGGACCGCCTGAGCGAGATCGGCGCGACCGCCACCGGCTTTCTCTACACCGTCTCGGTGACCGGCACGACGGGGGAGCGCACCGGCGGCGACGCGGCGCTGGCGGCCGTGATCGCCCGCGCTGCCCGGCACGCCGAGGTGCCGGTGGCGCTCGGGTTCGGGATCGGCACCCCGGAGCAGGCCGCCGCCGCGGCGGCCGCGGGCGCCGACGGGGTGATCGTGGGCAGTCGCCTGGTCCGTGCCGCGGGTGAGGCCGAGGACCCCGCCGAAGCGGTGGCGGAGCTGGTGCGCGGATTCTCCGCAGCACTCTCCGCTACCTGAAGTTGGTTAGGATCTCCGTTCGATGGGCCTCGTCCTCACCGCCACCGCCGGCCTCTGTCTCTGGATCATCATCTGGGCGCTTAACGTGAGCGGGCTGGACGCAATCCTGATCGCAATCCTCATGATCCTGATCGCGATCGGCGTCCGCAACCTGCTTCCGTTCCTGCCTGGCCGGCGGGACTAGACCCCCTGGGCGTGTCCGCCGTCAGGCTCATACGTGGGCGGCCATCGTGGCTGTGCGCATGCCTGGGCGCAGCGGTGCTGGCCGTGAGCGGCTGCTCCTCGACGACCACACCGTCCAGCTCGGCGGTCACCGTGACCGGCTCGACGCTCGACATCTACGCCGCCCAGCCCCCGGGGGTCCCGACTCAGGTGGACAAGGACGTACTCGCCGCCGAGCAGCTGGGGCTCAAGCAGGCCGGCGGCAAGGCCGGCGCCTTTGACCTCCGGCTGCGCGTGGTCCACGGCAATGAGGTCTCGGCCAACGCCCGCGCCGCGGTGTCGGACAAGAAGGCCATCGCCTACCTGGGGGAGATCGC
>QHBV01000161.1:17294-17984 GCA_003244035.1 Solirubrobacterales bacterium
CAGATCAGTCCCACCGACCCCGCCGTGTATCTCACCCATTCCACACCGGCGGTCAGCGGTTCACCCAACCACTACTACCCGGCCAGCAGCACGTTTCATCAAACGTTCGCCCGCATCGTGCCCACCACTGCTCAGGAGGCCAGGGCACTGGTCGCCGACATGCGAGCACGGAACGTCGCCAGGCTCTACGTCTCCAGCGACGGCAGCACCTATGGTGCCTCGGTGGCCGACGAGGTCCGGACCGCCGCCAAGGCCCAGGGGATCACGCTCGCCTCCCGCGTGACCGACGCCGACGGCGTGTTCTACGGCGCGGTGGCGGGCGCGCGCGCCCGGCAGGCGCTCGACCGTGTTGCCGCCTCGAGTCCCAAGGCCAAGCTGTTCGCGCCCTCCGCCCTCTACGACGACACGTTCGTCGCCGGCCTGAGCGCCGCCGCGCAGAGCAACCTGTACGTCTCGGCCGCCGCCGTGCCGCCCGCCAGCCAGACCGCCGACGCCAGGGCCTTCGCCTCCGCGTTCTCATCTACCTACGGTCATGCCCCGCAGCCGCAGGCGGTGTACGGCTACGAGGCGATGTCGGCGCTCATCGCGGTGCTCAAGAACCTCGGCGCCATCGCCAATCGCCGCGATCAGGTCGTCGCGCGCTTCCGGGGGCTCTCCAACCGCCAGTCGGCGCTCGGCACCTACTCGCTG
>QHBV01000162.1 GCA_003244035.1 Solirubrobacterales bacterium
GCACCCAGACCCACAGCGACTTCAACCGCCACGACATGAACACCTACCGGTCGCGGCTGCGCGTGCTGGGTGGCTGTCCCTAAACTGCGCGCGGTGCGCCGGACGCTGCTGAGCCTGATCGTGGTGACGGCGATGCTGGCCGTACCCGCGTCGGCGCTGGCCTTCTACGGCTCGATCGCGATCAACCCGCAGACCGAGGCCTTTGGCGGCTCCTACAAGTGGCCGTCCAGGCCGGCGGCCGAGCGGGCGGCGCTGCGCCACTGCCGGGGCAGCTGCAAGACGCTGCTATGGGTGCGCAACTACTGCGCGGCCGCGGTGGTCAACCGAAAGGGCTTCTGGGGCGGGTTCGGCGCGACGCATCTCGCCGCCATCCGCGCGGCCCGCAGGCACGCCCACGACCCGCACGCCAAGTTCCTCACCTGGGTGTGCAGCGGCTGATGGCGATCTCGCGGGTCGCAGTCGTCGGCGCGGGGTTCATGGGATCGGGCATCGCGGAGTCGGCCGCCTCAGCGGGCATCGACGTCACCGTCTTCGAGCCCGAACCGGCGCCGCTGGAGCGCTCGCGCGGACGCCTATCTGAGTCGGTCGACCGTGCGGTATCGCGCGGGAAGCTGTCGGCGCAGGCGGCGCAGGTGCTGGTGGGCCGGATCGCCTACACGACCGAGATGGCCGATCTGGACGGAGTCGACGCCGTGATGGAGGCGGTCACCGAGGATCCGCGCGTGAAGGGCAAGCTGTTCGCGTCGCTGGACACCCAACTCCCCGACGCGCAGTTCCTGGCCTCCAACACCTCGTCGATCCCGATCGCCGAGATCGCCTCCTGGACGCAGCGACCCGAGCGCGTGGTCGGCCTTCACTTCTTCTCCCCCGTGCCGGTGATGAAGCTCGTCGAGGTGGTGGTGGCCCTGGACACCGCCGGTCAGACGGTCGCGTGCGCCGAGCAGTTCGCCACGGCGATCGGCAAGCAGCCGATCCGTACCAAGGACCGCTCGGGGTTCATCGTCAACATGCTGCTCGTCCCCTACCTGATGGCCGCGGTGCGGATGTATGAGGAGGGCTTTGCCAGCCGCGAGGACATCGACCAGGGGATGCGGCTGGGCTGCGGACACCCGATGGGGCCGTTGACGCTGTGCGACTTCATCGGGTTAGACGTGCTGTATGCCGTGTGCGACTCGCTGTATGAGGAGTTCAAGCGCCCCGAGTATGCCCCGCCCCCGCTGCTCAAGCGGATGGTCGTCTCGGGCCATCACGGGCGCAAGGCCGGCCAGGGCTTCTACCCGTACGCGTAGTTCCTCTCTGATGAGCAACGCAACCGGAACCCAGGACGATCCGTGGCGCCTGCGCACGGCGCCGGGCAGTCGCAGTACACGATGCACCGTGACGAGAGCGCCGACCCGCCGGCGCTCGTCTGCCAGGTCGGGTCGACCACGCTGCGCTACCACCTGCGCGCAATCGAGGACCTTCACACCTGGCTGCGTGAGCAGGGCGACTGGGTGGCGCTCGGCGCCACCGATGAGAAGCAGGACGCGCCCGGCGGCACGGTCGAGGCGTGGGGCCGTGCACCGGAGAACCCGGTGGGTGGCTGGTACGGACTGCGCAAGGGCTATCGCGGCCGCTTCGGCATGTACCTGCCGCCACTGCTGGAGGAGCTGGGGCTGGCCGAGCTCACCCACGAGCGCCGCCACAACCAGATGCGGGCCCGGTAGCCCCTGAGGGTGGTGGTTCTTGGCCAACGATCGCGGGGCGAGCGGCGTCCGACGGCGGATCCGCGCGCGGCGGGGAGAGCTGGCGGTCGCGGCCGGCGGCCAGCCCGATCACCAGCTGGGGCCCGATCAGCGCCAGCAGGAGGATCAGGGCGGGACTCCACGAGTGGGTGAGCCCGTGCAGCGCGCCCACGGCCAGGGGGGCCAGGGACGAGAGCGCGTAGCCGATCGACTGCGCCATCGTCGAGAGGCCCTCGGTGGTGGCGACGCTGCCACCGCGCATGACGATGAGCATCAGCGCCAGCGGGAACGCCGCGTTCTGGCCGAGGCCCAGGAGGATCGTCCACAGGTAGGGCGCCGACATCGGCGCCAGCAGGATGCCCAGCAGGCCGGCGGCCGTCAGTACACAGCAGCCGACGACCAGCGGGCGCTGATCGCGCCAGCGCCCCGCCACGCCGGGCACGATCAGCGCGGTGACGATGCCGACTGCCATGGTCAGGCTGAGCAGCAGGCCGGCGTGGCTCTCGCTGGCGCCGTGGCTGCGAAAGATGCTCGGCAGCCAGGCCAGCGTGGCATAGAAGCCGCCGGACTGCACCGCGAAGAACAGGGTCACAGCCCAGGCCAGCGGTTGCCGCAGGAGCGCGCGCGCCGAGAACCCGTCCGCCCCGATCGCGGAGGCGGTGGGCGCCTCGCGTCGTCCGAGCGCCGGCAGCCACGTCAGCGCGGCCCCGGCCGCGGGGATCGCCCACACCGCCAGGCCGGGCCGCCAGCCCCCGCCCAGGGCGTCGGCGAGCGGCACGGTCGTGCCGGCGGCCAGCGCCGCGAAGCCGATCAGGGACACCGTGTACAGCGCCATCGCCGTTGCCGTACGCTGAGCGAAGTCGCGGCGCACCAGCACCGGCAGCAGCACGTTGCCGATGGCGATCGCCGCCCCCGCCAGGGCAGTGCCCACGAACAGCAGGCCGATGCCGGGCACCAGGCGCACGAGCATGCCGGCCAGCAGCACGCACATTGCTCCCGCCAGGGTCGCCCGCAACCCCAGCCGGCGGGCCAGCACCGGAGCCAGCGGCGCCAGCAGGCCGAAGCACAGCACCGGCAGCGTGGTCAGCGCCCCCGCCCAGCCCGACGGCAGGCCGGTGTCGGACTGGATGCGGTGAAGCACCGGGCCGATTGCGGCGGCGGCCGGCCGCAGATTGATGGCGATTAGCACCACGCCGCCGGCGAGCGCGGCGGACCGAAGGCGAGCGTCATCCACCGCGATGACACTAGTGTCGTACCAGACGGCATCATGTCGGTGTGAGCGAGCGCTTCACGAGCTGGATCGCTGCCTACGAGCGGGCCTGGCGGACCGCCGGCGCCGAGTCGCTGCGCGAGCTCTTCGCCGCCGGCGCGACCTACCGGGCCGCGCCGTTTCACGAGCCGCTGCGCGGTCTCGAGCAGATCGCTGCCTTCTGGCAGGCCGAGCGCGAGGGGCCCGGCGAGGAGTTCACCCTGCGGGCCGAGCTGGTGGCCGCCGACGGAGCGACGGGCGT
>QHBV01000163.1 GCA_003244035.1 Solirubrobacterales bacterium
AACCCACATCAAGCCTCTAGTCGCGCGCGCCGGCCGGCGAGCCCACGTGCTGCTCGTGGCGGCCCTCGGCGAGCTCCTCGACGACCTTGGCGCAGAATGCGGGGAGGTCGTCGGGGTTGCGACTGCTCACGAGTCCGTTGTCGACCACGACCTCTTGATCGACCCAGTTCGCGCCGGCATTGCGCAGGTCGGTCCTCAGGCTCGGCCACGAGGTCAGCGTCCGGCCCTGCACGACGCCCGCTTCGATCAGCGTCCATGGGCCGTGACAGATCACGGCCACCGGCTTGTCCTGCTCGAAGAACGCGCGGATGAAGCGGACCGCATCATCGCTCGTACGCAGTTGGTCGGGGTTGGCGACCCCGCCGGGGAGCACCAGTCCGTCATAGTCCGAAGCATCGACGCCGTCGACGCCGTGGTCAGCGTCGATCCTCTCGCCCTTGTCGAGATGGTTGAACATCTGGACCTCGCCCCGCTCCAGCGAGATCAGATCTGCATCCGCGCCCGCGTCCCGGACTGCCTGCAGCGGCTCGGTCAGCTCGACCTGCTCGACGCCTTCGGTGAATAGGAACGCAACGCGCTTGCCTGTGAGCTCATTTGCCATCGCTTGTCCACTCCTCGTGCTCGCTGTGCCGGTTCGATAATTGGCTACCCGAACGTGGCGCGGTGAAACCCGGCGGCGGCTGGTCAGGAGCTGATCAGCGCCGGCGTCCCGACCGGCACGTGGTCGATCAGCCAGCGACCCTCGGCGAGGGTCAGTCGCACGCAGCCGTGGCTCACGGGCAAACCGATGCTCCAGGTCTCCGGCGTCGAGTGGATCGCGATCCTGTCGCCGCCGGTCCATCCCGGGATCGCGTGCGGTGCGTGGGCCGAGAGCGCGAGGATGCAGCACCCATACGGCCCCGTGGGATCGTGGGTCACGATCCGGTCGGTCACGTCGAAGCGTCCCGTAGGCGTCGGCGCATCCGCACGCCCGATCGCCACTTTGTACCGCGCGATCGTCCTACCGCCCTCGATCACCAGCAGCCGACGGGCGGAGAGCGACACCCTGAGCTCCCACGGCACGCGGATCAAGCTGACCGCCGACTGCGGGATCCAGCCGATCCGTTCATTGCCCGCCTGGGGGCTGACCACGCCAAGCCAGCCGGAGGAGGAGGCCCGGACCACCCACAGCGCCTGCGCTGAGCCGAACTCGGTCCGGGTTCTCAGCTTGGCAAGCGTGCGGCCCCCCGCGCTGACGCGCATCGTCGTGTCGTGGAGCAGCTGTGCGACGAGTGCGCCCTGCCCTGGCGGGAGCGAGGAGGCGGGCGATGCCTTGCGGATCGGGCCCGCCCGCCGCGAGGCCCCGGTTCCGGTCGAGGCGATCAGGACCACGGCACCGATCGCGGCGAGCGCAGCCAGCGCCGAGAGCAACGCGATCACGTACCGTCTCGATCTGTGGGCACTCGTTCGAGCCATGCCGAACCGCAAGCGTAGCTCGCGGATGAGACCGGTCGCCGACCGCGGACGCCCGATGCGGAATCGTCGCGGTCGCAGCGCGAGCAACTCGCACCAGTTCGTGCCTGGGCCGAGCGCCTAAGCTTTGTTCCCATGGCTCTGTTTCGCCACAAGAGCGCGATGGTGGATGCCGCGCGCGCGCTGCCCGGACGCGAGCGCGCGCTGGCGCTCGCCGAACGTCACGCCGTGCTCGGCACGACGCTGAAGCCGCCCTTCCCCGATGGCTTGCAGCGGGCGATCGTCGGGATGGGGTGCTTCTGGGGCGCGGAGAGAGTGTTCTGGCAGGCGCCCGGCGTCTACACCACAGCCGTCGGCTATGCGGGCGGGTTCACTCCCAACCCCACCTACGAGGAGGTCTGCAGCGGTCGCACCGGCCACACCGAGGCGGTGCTTGTGGTACTCGATCCAAGCACGACCTCATATGCCGAGATCCTGCGACTGTTCTGGGAGAACCACGACCCCACGCAGGGGATGGGCCAGGGCAACGATGTCGGCACCCAGTACCGCTCGGCGATCCTGTGGACCGGCGAGCAGCAGCGGGCGGACGCGCAGGCGTCACGGACGGCTTACGCCGAGCGCCTGGATGCGGCGGGCCTCTCCCCGATCACCACGGAGATCGGGGAGGCGGGGCCGTTCTACTACGCCGAGGACTACCACCAGCAGTACCTCCACAAGAACCCGCGGGGCTACTGCGGGCTCGGGGGCACGGGGATCAGCTGCCCGGTGGGGATCGCCGCCGGCGCCGAGTAGGCGATCAGCCTCCGCAGCCGAGTCGGAGATCAACCGCCGCGACCCAGCTCCCTAAACCCGCCGCGACCGGCAGCGCTCCCTGCGACCGGGTATCAACCTCCCGCGACTGCCGGCAGGATCGTGACCTCGTCGCCATCCGAGACTTGGGTCTGCAGGCCGTCGCCGAAGCGGATGTCCTCGCCACCCACGTAGACGTTGACGAACCGGCGCAAGCCACCGTCCTGCGCGATCCTGCTGCGCAATCCGTCGTAGCGCTCGTACAGGGCGTCGAGTACCTCGCCGACCGTCGATCCCTCGACCTCGGTGGTTGCCTCGCCATCGGTGGCCGAGCGCAGCTGAGTCGGGATCTTCACGGTGACCGCCATCGCCGCTCCAATCCTCTCAGGCCGGGACGGCCAGCCGCTCGGCGGTGCGCCCGGAGTTGTCGGAAGCGTCCTCGAAAGCCCTCACGGTCGGCTCGATCTCCCATGTCTCGAACGTGCCGCGAGCACAGTCGAGCGTCTTCAGGCCCTCGCCGGTGATGTAGGCGACCACGCGTTCGGAGGAGTCGATCTCTCCCTGCTGGGCGAGCTTGGTGAGCACGGCGATCGTGACGCCGCCGGCGGTCTCGGTNNTCGGTGAAGATGCCGGTGGTCTGGGCGAGCAGACGGACCCCCTCGCGGATCTCCTCATCGGTGACCGCGTCGATCGAGCCGCCGGTCCGGCGCGCGAGCTCGAGTGCATACGGCCCATCGGCCGGATTGCCGATCGCCAGCGATTTGGCGATCGTGTCGGGCTTGACCGGCAGGCAGCAGTCGCGCCCTGACTGGAACGCGCTGGCGACCGGCGAGCAGCCGGCCGCCTGTGCCCCATTGAATATCGGCAGCTCGCCGCGCAGCAGTCCGAGCTCGATCCACTCCTCGAATCCACGGCCGAGCTTGGTGAACAGCGAGCCCGACGCGATCGGGCAGATGACCCGGTCGGGGAGCTCGAAGCCGAGCTGCTCAGCGGTCTCGAAGGCAAGCGTCTTGGATCCCTCCGCGTAGTAGGGCCGCATGTTGATGTTCACAAACGCCCACGCGTGCTCGCTGCAGAGCTCGGTGCACAGGCGGTTGACGTCGTCGTAGTTACCACGAACGGCCACCAGGTTCGTGCCATAGACGCCCGTCGCCAATACCTTCTGCTCCTCGAGATCGAACGGGATGAACACGTAGGACTCGAGCCCTGCCATCGCCGCATGGGCTGCGACGGCATTCGCGAGGTTCCCCGTCGAGGCGCACGCGACCGTCTGAAAGCCGAGTTCTCGGGCGCGTGCCAGCGCAACCGCCACGACCCGGTCCTTGAACGAATGGGTCGGGTTCGCCGCGTCGTTCTTGATCCACAGCTCGCGTAGGCCGAGCTCGACCGCGAGCCTGTCCGCACGCACCAGCGGCGTCCAGCCGGCGGGAAGCATTCCGCGCGCGGGCGCCTGCACGGGCAGGAAGTCGCCGTAGCGCCAGATCGAGTGCGGGCCGGCCTGAATCCGCCTGCGCAGCGCGGCGGGATCGGACTCGGCGTGCGCCGTGTAGGCGACCTCGAGTGGACCGAAGCAGCGCTCGCACACGTATCGCGCGTCGAGCGGGTAGGTGGTCCTACATTCCTTGCATCGAAGAGACTCGGGCGGCATATGTCAAAAAGATCCTCCGCCGGGGTCTGTGGTCGGAGGTCCAGGAAACCACCCTCTCCACATCTCCCAGGCCAGTCGTTGGAGCCTGATGGAATTGGCACCGTTCCCTTGCGGGAGGTTGCCGGGGTTTCATAGGGCCAGTCCCTCCACCCCTCTGGATGCGTACTGCTATGTGCGCAGCAGTATAACCGCACAGCGGCCAGAATCGCAAGCGTCGACGACGACCCGCAACCGCCGGGTATTGTCTCCACGACATGGGCGCCGACCCGACCGACCAGGCCGCGCGCCTCGAGGCGAGGCTCGGCGTAGGCGCGGGCGCTCGCGGCAAGCGGATCCTGGTCGTCGTCAATCCCGTCGCCACAAAGGTCACCGACCGATTGAAGGAGCTCGTCGTGGGCGCCCTGCGAGGCAGCTATCAGGTTGACGCGATCGACACCGAGGCGCCAGGCCATGCCACCGAGCTGTGCCGCGAGGCGGTTGGAGCAGGCTACGACGCGATCGTCGCGGTCGGCGGCGACGGCACCGTCAACGAGGCGGCCTGCGGGCTCGCCGGCTCCGAGACGGCTCTCAGCTGCCTCCCGGGCGGGCGCGCCAACGTGTACTGCCGGATGCTCGGGATCCCGGCGGAGGTCGTCGACGCCACCGAGCACCTGCTGCGGATCGCCGACGACTGGCACCCCCGCCGCGTCGACCTCGCGCACGTCAACCGCCGATGCTTCCTGTTCTCGGCCGGCGTTGGGCTCGACGCCAGCGTGGTGGAGCGGGTCAATGCCCATCCGCGCCTGAAGGCCCGCTTCGGCGAGTGGTACTACACCTGGGTGGGGATCAGGACCTTCAACCGCCGCTACCTGCTGCACCCGCCGCGATTCGAGGCCGAGCTCGGTGGTGAGCGCGTGCGCGGAGTCACGGCGATCGTGCAGAACTCGACGCCGTACACCTTCTTCGGCAACCGTCCCGTCGAGATCGGAGAAGGCGCGCGGCTCGACAGCCGCGACTTGGCGGGCGCCGTGCTCAAGCGCGCGAACCCGATCGAGGTCCCGACGATCATGTGGCGGGCGCTGTCCAGGCACGCTCGCGTGAGCCGTCACCGACAGATCCATCCGTTCACCAGGCTGAGCAGCCTGCGCTTGTGCTCGCTCGACGACCGTCCGCTGCCGCTGCAGGTCGACGGCGATTACATCGGCGAGGCGCACGAGGCAGTGTTCGGCGTAACCCCAGGCGGGCTCCTGGTCGTCTCCTGACCCCCGCGTGCGGCCAACGGGCCGAGGGGGGCGAAAGGGCGTCGCTGCAGGCTCGGTAGGTCGTGGCGGCAGATCCCGACAGCCGGCCGGCGCGCATGCGACGCGCCGGCATGCGCATCACCGACCGCGATCGCGAGCTGCTCGCGTTCCTCGCGAGCCACAGATTGGCGCTGGCTGTTCACGTGCAGGCGCTGCTCGGCGTCTCCGCGGACGTTGCGCGGACCCGGCTGGGGGCGCTTGCCCGCGAGGGGCTGGTGAACAAGGAGCGCATCTTCGATCGCCAACCCGCGTGCTACCTGATCACGCGCAAGGGGCTCGCGGCAATCGACAGCGAGCTGCCAACGCCACGGCTCGACCTGCGCTTCTACGAGCACGACATCGGGCTCGCGTGGCTGTGGCTATACGCACGCTCCGGCAGCTTCGGGTCGCTTGAAGAAATTCGCTCCGAGCGCCAGATGCGCTCGCTGGACGCGTCATCCGAGGGCCCGGCTGAGCCGCTGGCGGTGCGGCTCGGCGGCGTCGGACCGGGGGGTCGAGAGCGGCTGCACTACCCCGACCTGCTGCTCACCAGCTCCGGCGGGCATCGGATCGCGCTCGAGCTGGAGCTATCGAGCAAGGGCCGGACTCGGCGTGAGAGGATCCTCGCGGGGTATGCGGCCGACGCGCGCGTCGACGCAGTCGTATACCTCGTGCGGCATCCGCAGGTGGTGCGCTCGGTGCGCGGCACCGCGGCAAAGCTGGGAATCTCTGCGATGGTGCACGTGCAGCCCGTCCGCTCGAGCGCCGCACTCGCGGGGGCCGGCAGCGACGCCCCGGCGTCACGCATGCGAACTGCGAGGGGCGGCGCGCAGGCGGCGGCCCGGTGAACGCCACACCGCCTCCCGGTCCCCGGCGCTCCTACTGGCTGCTGGCGGTGCTCGCCGTGCTGCTGGTCGTTCCCGCTGGATTGGCCAACGGGGTTCTCCTCGCCGCGGTGCTCGGGACAGGAACGTTGTCGATCGTGGGCGCGCTCGTCGCGCGCCGGGCTGGCGCGACGAGCGGGCACAGCCAGTCCAGCGCGGTGCTGCTCGGCTCCGACGCCGCCGGCTCAGAGGTGCTGCTCGGCGATCGTGAGCTCTCAGCGCACGGCCTGATCCTCGGCGCCAGCGGCGCCGGAAAGACCACCACCCTGCTGACGATCCTGACCGAGCAGATCCGCCGAGGCGGCCCCGTGGTCGCGATCGACATGAAGGGCTCCCCCGCCTTCGCCGAGGAGCTCGCTCGCGCCGCGGGCGGCGCAGGGCGCCGATTCCGTTGCTGGACGATGGATGGCGCAGAGCGCTGGAACCCGCTGGCGCACGGCAACGCGACCGAGCTCAAGGACAAGCTGATCGCGACCGAGCGCTTCACCGAGCCCCACTACCAGCGCGCCGCCGAGCGCTACGTCCAGACCGTCCTGAATGTGCTCGGCGAGGTTCATCCCGACCGCCCGCCGACGCTCGAGGAAGTCGTGGGCCTGATGGACCCCGGCCGCCTCGGCGGCGTCCTACGCGGCCTTCCCAAGCCGAGCGCCGAGCGCGTGCAGGACTACCTCGCCGGCCTCACACCCGACCAGCTGAGCGCGGTCCGCGGGCTCGGCACCCGCCTGGCGATCGTCAGCGAGTCTCACACCGGCCGCTACCTCACGCCCGGCGACGAACCGGGGGTCGATCTTCGCGCGGCGCTGTCCGGCGACGAGGTCGTTCTGTTCAGCTTGAACTCGAGCACGTACGGCAAGCTCGCGGCCCAGATCGGCACGCTCGTCGTCCAGGACCTGGTGACGGCGGCCGGCCACCGGCTCGCGGCCGCCGAGAGCACGCGTGCGACGATCGGTATCGACGAGTTCTCGGCACTCGGGGCCGAGAACGTGATCTCGCTGCTCGCGCGCGGGCGCGAATCGGGCCTCTGCGTCCTGCTGGCCACGCAGGAGCTGGCCGACCTCGACCGGACAGCCCCGGGGCTGCGCGACCAGGTGCTCGGCAACACCGCGATCAAGATCGCCCACCGGCAGGACGTGCCGGCCTCGGCGCAGACGATCGCGCAGATCGCCGGCACCGAGAGGACGTGGGAACAGACCTACCAGATCGGGCGCGGTCCGCTCGGCCGCTTCGACACCAGCCGCGGCACCCAGCGGCAGGTGGAGCAGTTCATCGTCCACCCCAACGAGATCAAGGCGCTCCCCACCGGGCACGCGGTGCTGATCACCAAGCAACCGGTCGCGAGGGCTCGGACCATCCGTGTCGCTCCGCCCGCCGGGCGCGTCGCACCGCCCGCCCGGCGCGACCCGCCCGCGCTCGGCTGACCGTCACCGCTCCGAGCGCGGGACGCCGTATCAACGCATCACCCCGCGCCGGGCGTAATCCGGTAGGCGTCGAATACGGCGTCGATGTTGCGCAGCCGGGTGATCGTCTGATCGAGCGTGCGGGTGTCGCCGACCTCGACCACGAACCGGTTCTTGACCATCGGGTGGTTGGTCGTGCAGCGCGCCTCGAGGATGTTGATCCCCGTCTCAGCGAACGTGCGCGACATGTCCTCCAGCAGCCGGTGGCGGTCCCACCCGTCGACCTCGATCTCAACCCGGAACGAGGTCTCGGCGTCGCCGTCCCAGGCGACGGGCGTGAAGCGGTCGGGGTCCTTCTTGAGCACCACCACGTTGGGGCAATCCTCGCGGTGGATCGTGATTCCGCGCCCGAGTGAGATGTAGCCGACGATCGGGTCCCCCGGGACCGGCCGGCAACACTTCGCCAAACGCA
This sequence comes from Solirubrobacterales bacterium, assembly GCA_003244035.1. Taxonomy (GTDB): domain Bacteria; phylum Actinomycetota; class Thermoleophilia; order Solirubrobacterales; family Solirubrobacteraceae; genus Palsa-465. The sequence continues at coordinate 7,902 of QHBV01000163.1, forward strand.
GCATCACCTCGTCGATTCCCTCCACTGAGATGCCAAAGCGCGCGGACGACGTGGTCGGACGCGATTGCCGGCGGCGCGTGTGCAGGAGATCGTCGGTGGCGGTTGGCGCCGATTCGGCTGCCTCCCCCTGCTTCAGGCGCTGCATCACCTTGTTGACGACGACCTTTGCCGAGATCTTGGCGGCACCGAGCGCGATGTAGAAGTCCTCGCCCTTGCGAAAGCCCATCTCTCGGATCACGTCGGCGAGCAACGGTGAGCCGACCAGCTTCTGCGCGGGAAGCCCCTGCTTACGCAGGTGCTCTTGGAGCAGGTCACGCCCGGAGTGCTCGGTGTCCTTGCGCGACTCGGCCTTGAACCAGGCCTTGATCTTGTTGCGCGCCCGCGTCGTCTTGACCAGCGCGAGCCAGTCTCGCGAGGGCCCACGCTCGCGCTTGGAGGTGAGCACCTCGACGATCTCGCCGGAGCGCAGCTGGTAGGAGAGGGGGACGATCTTGCCATTGACCTTGGCCCCGACGCAGCGGTGCCCGACATCGGTGTGGATCTCGTAGGCGAAGTCCAGCGGCGTCGCCCCGGCCGCGAGCGACTTGACCTCGCCCTTGGGCGTGAACACGAACACCTCGTCCTCGAACAGGTCGACCTTGAGCGTCTCCATGAACTCCCCCGGATCGGACAGGTCCTGTTGCCAATCCAGCAGCGAGCGCAGCCACTTGAGCTTGCCCTCGGACTCGCGCAGCCCCGCATTCCCGGTTGCCTTCGCCCCACTGCCGTCCTCCTTGTACATCCAGTGCGCGGCGATCCCGAACTCGGCCAAGTCGTGCATCGACCGAGTGCGGATCTGGATCTCCAGCGGCCTGCCCTCGGGACCGATCACGGTGGTGTGCAGCGANNGTTGAACTTCGGCATCGCGATGAAGTCCTTGAACCGCCCCGGGAGCGGCTTCCACAGCGAATGGATCACCCCCACCGCGCCGTAGGTGTCCTTGACCGATCCCACGATCACCCGCATCGCGGTGAGATCGTAGATCTCGTTGAATTCCCTGCCCTTCTTGGTCATCTTCGAGTAGATCGAGTAGAAGTGCTTGGCGCGACCGGAGATCTCCGCTTCGATCCCGACTTCGCCGAGCTCCTCTCCCAGGTAGTCGCCGGCCTGATTGACGTATCGCTCACGCTCGGCCCGCTGCTGGGCGACGAGTCCCTTGATCTCGTTGTACTTGCGCGGGTGCAGCGTCTGGAATGCGAGATCCTCGAGCTCCCACTTGATCGCGTGGATGCCCAGACGGTGTGCGATCGGAGCGTAGATGTCGAGGGTCTCCCGGGCCTTGTCGATCTGCTTCTGCTTGGGCATCGCGGCGATCGTGCGCATGTTGTGCAGGCGATCGGCGAGCTTGATCAGGATGACCCGGACGTCGGTGGCCATCGCGACCATCATCTTGCGGTAGTTCTCCGCCTGCGCCTCGTCGCGAGACTGGAACGTCAGCCCGGTGAGCTTCGTCACGCCATCGACCAGCCCCGCGATCTCCTCGCCGAAGGCCGCCGCCACCTGCTCGAGCGAAGCGCTCGTGTCCTCCACCGTGTCGTGCAGGAGCGCCGCGCACAGCGTCTCGGTGTCCAGGCGCATCCCGGCGCAGATCTTCGCCACCCCGACGGGATGGATGATGAAGTCCTCGCCCGTGCGCCGGCGCTGGTCGGCGTGGTGCACGCACGCGTACACGAATGCCTCCTCGACAGCCGCGCGGTCGACCTCCACGGCCGCGTGGTCGGCATGCTCCTCGACGATCGCGAACAGATCCGCGAGCAGCCGCCGCTCGGCTGGGGTCAGCTCGGCGGGCTCGCTCACCGTCGGCGCGCGCGGAGTCTCCACGCGGCCGACCTGCGCCCGCGGCGAGCCGATCAACGCCGGCCTCGCTCGCTCCCTCGAAGTTTTTCGCTGCTCAGGTATCGTCGTCCGTCCTCGTGTCGCTTGGCATAGACCCGGTAGGCGGGCGAGCGCTCCAGCGCGGTGGGCGCCGCGCTCGCGATCGCCAGGGCCGGCAGATCCCGGTCGAGGCTGACGAGCTCCAGCTCCGCGAGGACTCTGATCAGCCTGCCCGCCAGACGGGCTGGGCGGCCATGCTGACCGTCGCCGCGAAGCAGTCGCTCGAGCTCCTCACCGGCCGCCCTCCCCGCGGCCCTGAGGGCCCGGTAGAGGGCAACGAGCGAAGCGCGGAGTCCGTACTCCAGCTCGTGCATCTGCTGCGCAAAGCGTAGCTCAGCTTCGCCCCATGCCAAGTGGGCGAAGCCCGAGCCTGCGCGGAGCAGCGCCTCGGCGCTCGGACTCGAGGGCGGATCGAGCGCGACGATCTGGACGAACCGGCTCGACAGCACGGGCTCGCGCTCGAGTGCGTGCCAGCCGCACAGCGAAAATCCGCCGGTCCGCGCGCTCAGTCCCGCCAGCCGGCGCGAGACGTCGGCACAGACCGCGAGCACCTCCCCGCCGCCGGCGAGCGCGTCGGCGAGCACCGCCAGCGGGCTCTCGCCGCGGCGGTCGACCGCTGTGCGCGCCACGGAGACGGCGCCCGGACGGGGGATGTCCGGACAGGCGGCCTCCGGCCCTTGAGGCTCGCATCTCGCATCGAGCTCCCGCAACGCCGCCGCCAGGTACTCGAGCGGCTCTCCGATCGCGTCAATCGTCCCGGGGCTACAGGGCTGGGCGTGGCGGAGCACCAGCCGCGGTTCGACTGCCCCCTTGTACACATTTCGCTCCAGCCGGAAGACGGCATCCAGCGGATCGCCGGCTGCGCCGGCGATCCGCCCATCGCACCCGAACGAGACCGCGCGTGCTCGGGCCCCGCCCGAGCTCACCGAGAAGCGCAGATGACGGCCCTCCCCCATCGGTCGCAGGTCGCCAAACCGTGCCCCCGGAACCAGCAGCCGGCTGCCCGGATTGCCGATCCCGCAAGGCTCCAGCGCCACGAGCTCCTCCGCGAGTCCGAGGCCGAGCTCGGCACCTGAGACGATCGCATCGACCCGTTGCACCGGCTCGAGCAGCTCGGGCGTGAGCACCCGCTCGGCGTGGTGCTCGATCACGGCCCGCAGCGCGTCGACGCGATCGCGCCTGACTGTGAGCCCCGCGGCGGCACGGTGGCCGCCATAGCGCTCGAGGTGATCGGACGCCGCGTGCAGCGCGGCGAGCAGGTCAAAGCCGGGGATGCTGCGGCCCGAACCCTGGGCAACGCCGGCGGCACCCGCGCCGTCGAGCGCGATCAGGATCGCCGGCCGGTGGTGACGCTCGGCCACGCGGGAGGCGACGATCCCGATCACCCCCGGATGCCAGTCCTCGCCGGCGAGCACGAACGCCCGGCGCTCGCCGAGTCGTGACACCTGCGTCTCGGCCTCCCACGCGATCCGCTGCTCGATCGCCCGCCGCTCGCCGTTGACGCGGTCGAGCTCGGCGGCGATCTCCTCGGCCCGCTCGGCGTCTTCTGTGAGCAGCAGCTCGAGGCCGGCGTCCGCCCGGCGAAGCCTGCCCGCGGCGTTGATCCTGGGCGCGAGGCGGAAGCCGAGCGCGCCGCAGTCGAGCGCACTCGGATCGGTGCGCGAGACCGCCATCAGCGCGCGGAGGCCGGGCTTGGAGGTGTTGGCGAAGGAGCGCAGGCCCGTGCGCACGAGCCGGCGGTTCTCGCCGAGCAGTGGCACGAGGTCGGCGACGGTCGCGAGCGCGACCAGGTCGAGGTCCTCGTCGGCCGTGGCCGCGCCGAGCGCCTGGGCGAGCTTGAACGCGACCGCGCTCCCGCACAGGTGGGGGCAGGGATAGCCGCAGGTCGCCGGGTGCACGATCGGGCAGTCGGGCAGCTCGCCGTCCGCGCGCGGCGAGTGGTGGTCGCTCAGCACCACATCGATTCCCGCCGCCTTCGCCGCAGCGACCTCCGCGACCGCGGTGATCCCGCAGTCGACGGTGATCAGCAGCCGCGTCCCGCGCGCGGCGAGCCGCTCGATCGTCGCGAGCGACAGCCCGTAGCCGTCCTGCATCCTGCCGGGCAAGAACCACCCCACGTTCGCTCCGAGCGCGCGCAGCCCGCGCACCATGATCGCGGTGGCGCAGATGCCATCGACGTCGTAGTCGCCGTGGACGGTGATCCGGCTGCCGGCCCCGACATGGCTGTGGATGGTGTTGACCGCGGACTCGATCCCGTCGAACCGGCCTGGGTCGTGGGCCTCCCGCGGATCGAGGAAGTCCCGCGCCGCCGCGGGCTCTGCCAGCCCGCGGCGGACCAGCACCTGCGAGAGCACGTGGCCGACCCCGAGCTCGCGCTCGAGCGCGAGCGCCGCCGCGAGGTCGTACGCGGGGACCTCGAGTCGGGGAGCGGGTCCCCTGTCGGCGGCGGGCGCGGCCGGTCCCGGGACCGCGCGCAGGGGCGGCGTGCGCGCCGGGGCTGGGATCGCAGCGACAGGGAGAACGGCTCTTGACATAGCGGCAGCGTAAGCAGCGCCCCAGACAGATCGGACACGGTGCTGCCCTGAGATGCGTGATTGCCTGCTTCGATGCAGTTGCGCATGGCCAGGCGGTGCCGGGAGACGTTTCGGACCGATGCCGCCTCGATAACGCCCCACTCGACGGCCCACATGAAGCGACCGGGGCGTTACCCCCCGGGGGGGCAGGAAACGCCCCACTGGGGCTGAGGGGGGCGCCGAGTGGGTCGTTATCAACGCGCGGAGGAGCCATCCAGGTTCGATCGCGCGCGATCGGAGCTCGAGTCCGCATCAGGAAGCCCTCGGCGCTGACCCGGTTCCCGTCGGGTCACTGGACACAGGTGCTGCGGCTTCAGTTGAGCCCGATCGCCCCCGATCCGCCGGCGCGCTCGCGCCGGATGCCCACGAGGTAGACGAGCGCCATTCCGATCAGCGCCCCGGGAATCGCCTCGACCGCGGTCGCGAGGTGGGTCGCGTGCCGGCTGGGGATGGTGAGACCACTGACCAGAAAGCCGAACAGCGCCGCGCCGGCGAGCGCGCCGAGCAGCGCGCCGACGATCCCGCCCCAGTAGCGATCGGGCAGCCAGATCGTGAAGTGCCACAGCGCCAGGCCCATCATCACCCACGCGAGCATGCCCATCAGCGGTTCGCCGCCATCAGCGACGCCTCCCGTGCCGGCGGTTACGGGGCTTTGCCTTGGTCGAACGCTTGTCCCTGGGAACCGGCGAGACGCCTTCGTTCTCGGCGAGGTCCGGCGCCGGTGCGACCTCGCGAGCGGCGACGTCCGGCGCCGGCGCGGGCTCGCGGGCGGTGACATCCGGCGCCGGCGCGGGCTCGCGGGCGGTGACATCAGGAGCGGGCGCGGGCTCGGGGGCGGGGCCTTGGGACTTGCGAGCCCGTCGCTGCGGGCCGCGGGGCTTCGGGGCGGGCTGCTCCGGGGCCCGAGGTGTCGGGCCATTTGGCCCCGGCGCACCCGGCGCCGGCGCCCTTGGTGCACGGCCGGGCGGAGCGGGAGCCGGCGGGGCACCATCGCCGGCGAGCGGCTGGGAGGGCTCCTCGGGCGGTGGGGAGTGGGCGAGCCGGTCGGTGAGCGTCGAGGTGTGGCGTGGGGGCTGCGCCTGCTCGATCTCCAGATCGCGCTTCATCTGCTCGAACTCGGCCGCCGACACGGTCTCGGGATCGGGCTCGGTCAGGCGGCCCGTACGGGCCCGAGCCCGCTCGCGCGCCGGCTCGACGTCGGCGCTGGAAGCGGCGTACGGCGGCACCTGCCCGCTCTCAGCCTCGATCCGAGCCCGGCTCGCGCGGTACTTGGGCTCGCGCTCCTTCCAGTGGGTGAGCACCGGTGAGGCGATGAAGATCGACGAGTACGCCCCCGAGGCGACGCCGATCAGCAGCGCGAAGGCGAAGTCCTGCAGCGTCGCCCCCCCGAACAGCAGCAGCGCGATGATCGGCATCAGCGTGCACGACGTCGTCGCCACGGATCGCGTCAGCACCTCGGACATCGACCGGTTGACTATCTGCGAGAACGCCGCCCGCGGCATCCGCGGAACGTTCTCGCGCACGCGGTCGAAGACGATGATCGTGTCGTACATCGAGTAGCCCAGGATCGTCAGCAGCGCGGCCACCGTCGCGCTCGTCACCTCCCGGCCGGTCAGCGCGTAGACGCCGCTGGTGATCAGCAGGTCGTGCATCAGCGCGATCAGCACCGGGATCGCGAACTTCCACTCGAATCGCAGCGCGACGTAGCCGGAGATCACCAGCAGCGATGCGATGATCGCGATCACCGCGCTGTTGGCGACCGTCTGCCCGAACGTGGGGCCGACCGAGGTGTTGTTGAAGTCTGGGGTGCCGTTGTTGCTCTTGATCCCGAAGTGGGTCTGGAGCGCGCTGCGGACCTTCGCGACGCTCTCCGGCTGGAGCTGCTTGGAGGAGATCTGAAAGCCGTTACGCCCGAGCGTCTTGTCGCCGGTCACCTTCTGGACGATCGGACCGACCGCGCCGGCCGCCCTCACGACCGACTGGACCTGCGCGGCGCTCGCGTCGGCGCTCAGCCCGGCGCTGATCCGCGTGCCCGAGGTGAAGTCGATCCCCAGGTTCAGGCCCCGGCCGCCGATCGCCAGCGCGCCGATCAAGAGGATCACGCCCGACACCGAGAAGAAGTAGCGCGAGGCGCCCATGAAGTCGAAGCGCCACGCCCGCCGCTTGCCGCCCGCCCCCAGTGTTGACGGGCTCGAGACGGCGCGTGAGCCGCCCATGCTCATCAGGATCGCCTGCGTCGCCAGCACGGCGGTGAACAGCGAGACGATGACGCCGATCCCGAGCGTGAAGGCAAAGCCCTTGACCTCCGCGGTCGCGAGCACGAAGAGGATGAACGCGGTCATGATCGTGACGACGTTCGCGTCGATGATCGCGGTCAGGCCCTTGCGATATCCGGTCGCGATCCCCTGGCGGATCGACCGACCGCCCCGGATCTCCTCCTTGACGCGCTCGAAGATCACGATGTTCGCGTCCGCGGCGACGCCGATCGTGAGGATCAGCCCCGCGATCCCCGGCAGCGTGAGCGTGATCGGGATCAGCTTGATCAGCGCGTAGAAGTAGATCGCGTACACGAGCAGCGCCGCGGTCGCGATCACCCCCAGCACGCGGTAGTAGGCGATCAGGAAGAGCGCGACCACGAGCAGCCCGGCGAGGCCCGCGATCAGGCCCTGGTGGAGCGCCTGGCTGCCGAGCGTCGCCGAGACCTGGGACTCGGAGATCAGCTTCAGCCTGATCGGCAGCGCTCCGAGGCGTAGCTGCGTGGCGAGGTCCTGGGCAGACTGGGCGGTGAAGCCGCCGGTGATGTCGGCGCCACCGCCGCCGGTAAGCCCGTCCCCATATAGCTTGAAGTCGATCTGGGGGACGGTGATCAGCTTGTTGTCCAGGGCGACGGCGAAGTGCTGCCTGTACGTGTGGCCGAGGCCGCTGACCGCCTCGCCGCGATGGGCGATCGTCGCGGTGACGCGCTGGAACGCCTTGCCGCCCTTGGACGTGAAGCTGAAGGTGACATCTGGGGTCCCACTCGCCGAGTCGGTGCTCGGCTTGGGGTCGGTGATGTCGTTGCCGAACAGCGTCACGTCGTCGTGGAGCACGTAGAACTGGGCCGCCGGGTCGGTGAACGCCGTCGTGTGGCCGGCTTTCGGGTCAGCGGCCTGCAGCACCACCGTCCCGGGTGGGATCACCAGTCGTTGGCCCTGCGAGGCGCTCACACCAGCCGGCAGGGGCAGGTCCTGCGGGTTGTCGGTCGGCCCGGAGAGCAGGCAGTGAGAGCCCGCCGCGGGGGGCTTGTGCTGATCCTTGGCGGCCTGCGCGCAGGCGGCACTCCCGGGCGCCCCGAAGATGTAGTACTCGTTGCCCTTGCGCGCGTTCGTCTTACTCGCCTGCGCGGGCTGCTTGGAGGCCAGCTTGACCGCGTCGTAGAGCGACATGCTGCCCGCCCCCGGATCGCCCGCCTGGGCGCCGCCACCCTGGCTGATCTGCAGCGCGGCCGGGTCCTGGGCCTGGAGCTGGGCGGCGACCGGCTTGCCGTTGGGCGCCAGCGCGTTGGCCTCCCAGTCGTAGAACTCCAGCCGCGCTGTGGTTCCAACCTGCTTCTCGGCCCGGGCCACGTCCTTGACATCGGGGAGGTCGACGGTGATCTGCGTGCCGCCCGACGTCTGGATCTGGGGCTCGGAGACCCCGAGCTGGTCGACGCGCTGGCGCATGATGTCGACCGCGCGGGCCAGCGCATCCGGGGTGACGATCGGTGTCTGCTGGGTGGGCGCGCCCTGGTAGACGAGCTCGACCCCACCCCGCAGATCGAGACCGAGCACGGTCTTGAACTGCGTCATCACCACGGCCGAGGCCGCGATCAGACCGAGTACGAGCAGCAGGACGAAGCCGTAGCGCCTTCGGTCGGTCATCTCGTCGCGAGCATGCGGTGGTGCGCTCCGGCCACGTGCGGCCGGGCGCTCAGTGGTGGTTGGTGGGCGTCAGCACCAGCAGCAGCCCACCCTCGTCGTCGTCGTAGGCGGGGAAGATGTCGGCGACCGCGCCGGCCGGGGGCTCGCCGCCGGAGCTCACCTCCACCGGCTTGGCCTTGACGCGGACCTCCCATTCCAGCGCGGTCCCGACGTGGTCGGTGCCGTCCTCGAAGCGCAGGCCGAGCGCTTCGAGCAGGGGCTGGCCGATCACCTGCTCGGTCCTCAGACCGGTCAGCTCGAAGGACCCCCGGCCGCAGTCGACGATCCTCGCGTCGGAGTCGCAGGCGAAGAACGCCGCGTTGGGCGCGGGGTAGTAGTCGTCCAGCAGCTCGAACAGGTATGCGAAGCCGCACTTCTCGCACCCGCGCGCCTCGCGCCGGAAGCCGGCGTTGCGGTCGGTGCCCATCGACCGGTGCCCGCAGTGCGGGCAGATGAAGTAGTGCTCGTGGCTCATCCGCGATCAGGATAGCCGCCAATCCCCGGCTCCCCCTAAGCGCCTCGCGCTCAGAGCAGCGCCAGCGGCCCTGGCGGCGCCAATCCGAGGTGCTCGTAGGCCCGCTTGGTCGCCGCACGCCCGCGCGGAGTGCGCTCCAGCAGCCCCTGCTGGAGCAGATACGGCTCGTACACGTCCTCGATCGTGTCGCGCTCCTCCCCCACCGCCACCGCGAGCGTCGAGAGGCCAACCGGACCGCCGGCGAACTTCTCGCAGATCGCTCGCAGGATCTCGCGGTCGAGGCGGTCGAGGCCCTGGTGATCGACCTGGAGCAGGTCGAGGGCCGCGGCGGCGATCGAGCCGGTGACGATGCCCTGGTGACGCACCTCGGCGAAATCGCGGACGCGCTTGAGCAGCCGGTTGGCCACGCGCGGCGTCCCCCGGCTGCGCTGCGCGATCGCCCCGGCACCGCCGTCCTCGATCGAGACCTCGAGCAGCCGCGCCGAGCGGCGGACGATCTGAGCCAGATGCTCGGCGCCGTAGTGCTCCAAGCGATGCTGGATTCCGAAGCGGTCGCGCAGCGGCGTGCTCAGCAAGCCGGTCCTGGTCGTGGCCCCGATCAACGTGAACGGCGGCAGCTCGAGCGTCACGACCCTGGCACCCGCGCCCTGTCCGACCGTGATCGGCAGGCAGCCGTCCTCCATCGCCGGATAGAAGGTCTCCTCGAGCGCCCGCGGCAGGCGGTGGATCTCGTCGACGAAGAACACCGAGCGCGGCTCCAGCGCGGTCAGGAAGGCCGCGACGTCGCCCTTGCGCTCGAGCGCCGGGCCGGCGGTCTGCACGAACGAGACGCCGAGCTCGGCGGCCACGATCTGCGCCAGGGAGGTCTTCCCGAGCCCCGGCGGACCGGCGAGCAGCACGTGGTCCAGCGCCTCCTCCCGGCTCGCGGCGGCGGCGATCGAGACCGCGAGCTGGTCCTTGAGCGCATCCTGGCCGATGAAGTCCTCCAGCCGGCGCGGGCGCAGCGAGCGATCGAGCTCCTCGTCGGGCAGCGCCTCGGGGGCCTGGATGCGCGGGCGGAGCGCGCTCATCGGCGCGCGCTCC
>QHBV01000164.1 GCA_003244035.1 Solirubrobacterales bacterium
GATCGCCGCCGATCGCCGCCTCCAGCGTCGCTGCCCCTCGCCCACCCGAGCAGTCATCGCTGATCAGGCAGATCCAGTTCTCGTGCGACTGGGCGCGGATCGAGTCGAGCTGGCGGCGCAGCAGGTCCTCGGCGGGGTTGTAGGTCGCCATGCAGATGGCTAGCGCCGGGACGCCGGCGACGGCCGGCCAGCGCTCGAGCGCCGCCTCGCCGGACCCGATGACCGCCGGTAGCTCGCGCGAGACGACCTCGAGCTCGGCCAGCGCGGCGACCGACACCGACCCATCGTGCCCGCAGGCACGCAGGCCGAGCCGGAGCGGTCCGGTGGCACGCGGCCCGGGGATCCGCACCATCCCCCAGAAGCCGCTGCGGTAGCTGTGTAGACCGGGATCAGCCTCGGAGCCGGGGTCGCGCGCCACGCCGGCGGTGGCGAATGGGTCGAGGCCGGGATGCAGTTCGCGGAACGGGTCCAGGCGCGGCATCGACTCGGCCATAACCGGCTGAGGCGCGCCGTCCAACAACAGCTCCAGCGAGTCGATCGGCCCGTCGCGGCGAAAGCACCACCCGCATACGAACACCGCAGTGCCCGACCCCACCGTCACCTGGCGCGGAAGCTCGCAATCGAGCGTGACCTGCAGTGTCGCCTCCGCCATGGCGAGCAAGGCTAGCTCCGGCCGCCGGGACGGCTACCGTGGCGGCATGTCCGATGCCCGGCAGAGGGAGATGTGGCGCGCGCTGCGAGCCCGTCACCCCGGACTGCGCGAGGCGCTGCTGGCCGACGCGCGGGTCACCGCGCGCTACCGTGGGGAGCGCTCCGCGTTTCACTCCCGCCCGGACGCCGCGCTGCAGATGCTCCGCCTGGCACTGGTCAGCGACGCCTTTCTGGCTCAGGCGCTGTACCGCCTCAAGGCCGCGCTCCAGGCTCGTGGCGTGCCCGTCCTGCCGCGGATCGCTCACCGCCTGGCGATGATCTGCGCCCAGCTCTCGATCGGAGACCCGGTGGTCGTCCACCCCGGGGTCTACATCGTCCACGGTCAGGTGGTGGCCGATGGGCTGGTCGAAATCCATTCCGGGGTGACGATCGCTCCGTTCGTGACGATCGGGCTGCGCGCCGGCGATGTCCGCGGAGCCACGATCGAGGCTGACGTCAGCATCGGCACCGGTGCCAAGCTGATCGGCGGCGTGCGGATCGGCGCCGGTGCCCGGATCGGGGCCAATGCCGTGGTCGTCGACGACGTCGCCCCCGGGACCACCGTCGTCGGCGCTCCCGCTCGGCCGGTGCGGCGGCCGTCCCCGCAGGCCGATTGATACGGTGGCTCGATGCGATTGTTCGGCCGAAGTCGCGAGGCGAATGGCGACCGCGGCGCAGCGGTCGCCGAACCTCTGAGAGATGGATTCCCCGGCGGCGATCGGCAGCTGCTGGCCGAGATCGAGCGGCTGACCGCGTCCAACCGAGCCGAGCCGCGCCGGGAGATCGAACGCGAGTTGCTGCGCCTGCGCAACCTCGCCGGCATCCGCCGGCTGGCGACCGTCGGCGCCCCCGCGTTCGCGGAGCCTGACCGCGACGCTCTCCCCGGCGGCGAGGGGTTGCCGGAGATCGCCGGTGACGCCATGACCCCAGGGCTGCTGCGCGCCGGGATCCTGCGCGACGGCTGCCTGCTGGTCCGTGGGCTGATCGCCTCCGACCAGGCGCTTGGCTTCGCGGCGTCGATCGATCGGTCGTTCGCCGAGCGCCAGCGTCACGACTCCGGCGAGCCCTTCGCGGACGGCTACTACACGGAGTTCGCGCCCGATCCGAGGGTGGGGATCGAACTGGCGCGTCCGTGGATCAAGGAGGGGGGTGGCGTCCTGGCGGTCGACGCGCCGATGCTGAACTTCCAGATGATGGAGCTGTTCGCCGATGCCGGCCTGCCCGAGCTCGTGCGGGACTATCTCGGCGAGCCGGCACTGATGACCGCCCAGAAGACGACGCTGCGCAAGGCCGAGCCGTCGGTGCCGGGCGCCTGGCATCAGGACGGCAAGTTCATGGGCCCGGTCCGCTCGCTGAACCTGTGGCTGGCGCTGTCGCGCTGCGGGGACGTGGCTCCCGGCCTGGACATCGTGCCCCGACGGATCGACCACCACGTCACCGCCCAGACCGACGAGGCGATGCTCGACTACATGGTCTCCCAGCGGATGGCCGAGCACGCCGCCGGGGACACGCCGATCCTGCGTCCAATTTTCGCGCCCGGCGACGCGCTGTTCTTCGACGAGCTCTTCCTGCACAAGACCGGCTCTGACCCGGAGATGCCCGAGCCTCGCTACGCGATCGAGAACTGGTTCTTCGGCGGCTCGGCGTTCCCGGCCGAGTACGCGCCGATCGCCGTCTAGTCACCCTCTGGGTATGGCGGTGACCGGCCTGCGGGCTCAGGACCGGATTGACAGGCTGGCCCGGCTCGTCCACCATCCCGATCCGTCGCAGCTGTTCTTCCAGATCGCCGAGATCGCCGGCGAGCAGACCTACCTGCGCCACGGCATCGAGGTGGGTCCTGGCGATCTGGTGCTCGACGTCGGCGCCAACGTCGGCGTCGCTGCCGTGTTCTTCGCCGAGCTCTGCCGCGCCTCGGTGGTGCACAGCTTCGAGCCGGTGGAGCCGGTGTGCCGGCTGCTGCGGGAGAACGTCTCCGGGATCGGGGCGTGCGTCGTGCACGAGCAGGGCCTCTCCGACGCCGCCCGGCGCACCGAGATCACCTACTACCCCGGAGCGTGCGCGATGTCCGGCCTGTACGCCGATCCAGCCCGGGATCGCGAGCTGGTGCGCACCGTCCTGCTCAACCATGGCCTCTCCCCCGAGCAGGCGCGGGAGAGCCTCGCGGGCCGGTACGCGCCCTCGATGCGCAACTGCGAGCTGCGCACCCTCTCCTCGTTCTTGGCCGAGCACAGCATCGATCGCGTAGCGTTGCTCAAGATCGATGTCGAACGTGCCGAGGTCGACGTCCTGACGGGGATCGACGACGCGGACTGGTCCAAGCTCCAGCAGGTGGTGGTCGAGGTCCACGACGAGGACGGGCGGGCCGGCGCGCTGAGCGCGCAGCTGCGCGCGCGCGGCTTTGACGTCGCCGGCGAGCAAGAGGCAGCGATGCGCGGCACGGCGGTTCGAATGCTCTACGCGCGGCGGCCGTGAGCGAGCCGGCCGGCGCCACCGAGCTCGTGCTCGAGCCCG
>QHBV01000165.1 GCA_003244035.1 Solirubrobacterales bacterium
TGCCGTCGCCGACGTAGGCGAGCGTGAGACCGTCGAGCGAGCCGAACGCCTCACGCAGGGTGAGCAGGTCGGCGAGCGCCTGGCAGGGGTGATGGCCGGCGGTCAGCATGTTGATCACCGGTACGCTGGCGTGCGCGGCCAGCTCCCGGACCAGCTCGTCGGGGCCGGTGCGGATCCCGATCGCGCTCGAGTGGCGTGAGAGGATGTAGGCGGTGTCGCGCACCGACTCGCCCCGGCTGAGCTGCAGCTCGTCGGCACGTAGCACCATCGGGTGGCCGCCCAGCTCGACGATCCCGGTCTCAAACGACGTCCGGGTCCGCGTCGAGGCCGCCTGGAAGATGAGCGCGACCGACCGGCGATGCAGCGCGTCGGAGCTCAACGGGGCCGCCTTGAGCTCGGCGGCACGGTCCAGCAGAGCCGCCAGCTCGGCGCGCGACAGCTCGGCTCCGGTGAGGAAGTGGCGCGGCAAGCGCGAGAGTGTACGTTCACGGGGTGCAGCTGAGGGTGATGACCTGGAACCTCATGCACGGCCGCACCGTGGCGGGCGCCGGGCATGACCTGTTCGATGACTTCGCCGCCGCGCTGGCCAGCTGGGCGTGGGACGTGGCGCTGCTGCAGGAGGTGCCGCCGTGGTGGCCGCGAGCCCTGGGCGGCCGGCTGGACGCCGAGCACCGGATGGTGCTCACGTCGCGCAACGAGCTCCTGGCGCTGCGTCGGGCGATCGCGACGCGTTGGCCTGACCTGATCAGGTCAAACGGCGGTGGCGCCAACGCGATCCTCGCCCGCAGCGATCGGATCGTGTCAGACCGGGCGCTGCGCCTGTGCCGGCGGCCCGAGCGCCGCTGGGTCCACGGCGTGGAGCTCGGCTCCGGGGTGTGGCTGGCCAACCTGCACGCCACCGCCCATGACACGGCGGCGGCGTGGCGCGACGGGCGCGCGGCGGCGGACGCCGCGGGGCGCTGGGCCGGGGGCGCCCCCCTGGTGCTCGGCGGCGACTTCAACCTGCGCCGCACCCAGTTCGACGGATATCGGTCGGTGGGCGAGCGCGACGTCGACCACCTGTTCGTGGCAGGTCTGGAGCCGTGCGGGGAGGCCGAGGTGCTGGAGCGGGGCGCGCTCTCGGATCATCCACCGCTGGTGGCAACGGTCGCCACGTGATTGACTGGCGGTCGTGCGCCGTCCGATCGCCTGCGTCCTGACCCCCGTGGCTGCGTTGTGCCTGACTCCGAGCCTTGCCGCTGCCTCCGGATCGCCGTGGAAGCCGGTCGGACTCGCCGACCAGGTCGTCACCGCAAATCTGAAGCGCGCCTCGCCAGGCTTCAAGGCATTCCTGGGGGCGGCCAGCTGCAGCGGCCAAGCGACCGTCGCGCACTGCACCGTCAAGGCGTCGGTCTCCAACGACGACGTGGTTGCCCAGGTGAGCTTCACGCGCCACCGCGACGGGACGCATCTGAAGTACGTGGACAAGCTCACGCTCACCGCGGTCATGGGCGGCGCCACGACCACCCGCACGTTCTACGGCAACATCTACACCTAGACCGCTCCCGCCATCCGGCTCACGATCTCAGAGAGATGCTCCGGGCTGGTGGCGAAGTTCAGGCGCACGTGCCCGGCACCCGGGCGTCCGTAGTCCAAGCCCCGGCCCAGCGCGACGCGGCCGCGCTCCAGGAACGTCCGGGCGGGCTCTTCGCCGAGCCCGAGCGCGGTGCAGTCGAGCCACGCCAGGAAGGTCGCCTGCGGCGGTCGATGAGCGACCTGCGGCAGCTGCGCGGCCAGGTCGACCGCGAGCCGGTCGCGATTGCGGGCCAGCTGCTCGATCACGGCGTCGAGCCATTCGTCGCCGCCCTCGAACGCCGCCTGCGCCGCGATCACGCCCAGCAGGCCGGAATGGTCGCTGAGGGACGGCAGCCTGGCAACCAGTTCGCGCGCCGCCGGGCTGGCGGTGACCAGCAGTGCCGCCTTGAGACCGGCGAGGTTGAAAGCCTTGGAGGCGGAGGTGAGCGCGACGCCGCGGTGGCGCGCGGCGTCGGAGACCTCCAGCCACGGGGTGTGCGTCGCTCCGGGCAGGGTCAACGGCGCGTGGATCTCGTCGGCTAGGACCCACACGTCGCGCTCAGCGCAGCGCTCGGCGATCGCGGCCAGCTCGGTCACGGGGAGCACGCGCCCGGTGGGGTTGTGCGGACTGGCGAGCACGAGCGCCCGCGCGCCGGCATCCAGCGCGTCGTCGAGCTGATCTGAGTTCAGCGCTCCGTCTAAGTTCAGCCCGACCTCAAGCAGGGTGACGCCCGCTTGCGGCAGCGTCGTGAAGAACGGCGGATAGGCCGGAGTGGCGAACGCCACCGCCTCACCGGGAGCGGCGATCACTCGGCACAGCTCGATGAGCCCGATCATCACGTCGGGGACGAGGACGACCTGGTCGGGGTCCACAGTCCATTTCAGGCGGCGCTCCGCGAAGCCGGCGAAGGCCTCACGCAGGCCTCGGGGCGCCGGCGGCGCGTAGCCGAGATCATGTCGGTCCAGCGCTGCGCGCAGCGCCTCGGTGACCGTCGGCGCCAGCGGATAGTCCATCTCCGCGATCGTGGCACTCAGCACGTCGCCGGGGTGCAGCGACCACTTCTCACTACGGCGCTCATGCAGCGCCGCGAGGCTGGGAACCGTCAGGTCAATGGGCATCGTCTCCGTATCATGCCTCTCACCAACGTCCCCGGGAGGACCGCATGTCGCGACTCATTCGCCTCGATCAGACCGGACACACGGTGCTGGCGCAGTGGAGCCAGGGCGACTCCATCGCCGTCCAGGACGCCCGCGACGCGCTGCGCGCGGAGCTGGACCGCGGGTACTTCGCTGTCACCAGCGACGTGACCGGCACCGCCACCCAGGTGCGCGAGCTGCCGCTCGACGCCGAGCTGGTGATCCTGCGCCGCCCGATCGCCGGCGGCTGATGTCGGGCGACGTATCGCTGGTCGCAGGGCGAGACGGACTCCCGCTTGCCGGCGAGCTGCCGGAGCTGGCCGGGGTCTACTGGCGCCCCCGGGCCGATGCGCGGACGCTGCGCCGGGCCGACCGGTGCTGGACGCTGACGACGCTCGCACACGTGCTGCCGTTCGCGGCGATCGCCGCCGTGCTGCCGCTGCTCAACCCGGTGACAATCCCGGTAGGGGTGATCGCGCTCGCCCACGCCTGGTTCATCCCCGAGCTGTACGCGTCTCGGGGAGCGGGCGTGATGCGGCCGCCGCGCCGGCCGCGGGATGCGTCTGAGCCGCCGCCCGCCGCCGAGTCCCGCGCGCTGGGGCTCCTCGGCGACCTCGTCGGCCACGAGACCCGCTCACTGCTCCAGCGGACCGGCCTCGTGCTGGAGCGCGGATCGTTGGGGACGTGGCTGGTGGGACCGGCCGGCGCCCTGCTCGTCCGCCCCGGCGGCCGGCGGGTGCAGTGCTACTGCGTGCGCGCCACCGGCGACGAGCTGCCGCTGGCCGACCGCATCGCCCATCTGCTGCTCGCCCTGCGCGCCGACGAGAGCGGTTTTGCCACCGTCGCCAACCTCACCTTCTCGGGCTCCTGCTGGCGCGTACGGCGGCGACTGTCGGAGTCCGCCCGTGAGGGCCTGGCCGCAGCCCGCGCGGCCGCGACCGCCGACTGATCGCTGGTCGTCAGGCGCCGAGAGACTTCTCCTCGGTGGCCGCCAGCGGATGGGCGACCGGCGCCGCGCACATGAAGCCGGCGTGGTGCAGAGCAAGCCGCGACGACGGCCGGGAGCTCGGGGCGTTGATCCGCACGGCGCTCACCGGCGGGCACACCTCGTCCTCCGGCACCGGTGTCTCGTTGTAGCTGATGGTGCCGTACAGCGACAGCAGGAATGTGCCGGCCGCCCCCTGGCTCGGCGCCTCACGGATGCGCGGATCAGGGGTCGAGCACGCCCGAGTTCCGGCGGTGCGCGCCGAAACCGCCGAGCACGACGATCCTCACTGCTCCACCCCGCCCCGGCGCACCCCGAAGCCGCGCAGCATCAGCAGCGCCTTCTCGCCCAGCGTCCCGCGGGCGGGCAACACGCCCAGCTGGGTGGCCGCGTCGTAGACGTCATAGAAGGCGCGCACCCGCAACAGCAGCTCGTGCTGGAGCTCGCAGTAGAACACGCAGTGCACGACCACGAAGCGGTTGGTGGCCGGCAGCCCCTCCAGCGGCGCGCGGTGGGTGCCCAGCACCTTGCCCGGGGCGGCCACGAAGCGACCGTTGGTCAGCCGCTCGCCGGTGCGCTCCACGCGGGCGTCGGGAAAGCCGGCCCACAGGCGGGCGGCATGCGCGGCGACCGCGGCGACCCCCTCCAGGGGGGCATCGCACAGCGGGTCCTCGTACTGGACGCCGGCGGCGCACACCTCGGCGAAGGCGGCCGGATCCTTGCCCGACCACGCTTCCTGCCAGCCGTCGATCAGCTCATCGACGGTCATTCCGGCGCCGGGGCGAGCTCCGGGATCCCCTCGGTCGGGGTCGAGGCCTGGGCATAGCGCCGGCGCGGGATGCGTCCGGCGCCGCGAGCCAGGCGCCCGGCCTCCACGCCGAGACGCACGGCACGGGCCATGGCCGCCGGGTCGTGCGCGCGGGAGATGGCCGACGCGCACAGCACCGCATCGCAGCCCAGCTCCAGCGCGAGCGCGGCGTCCGATGCCGTGCCGACGCCGGCGTCGAGGATCACCGGGACCCCGGCACGATCGAGGATGATCGAGATGTTGTAGGGATTGCAGATCCCCATCCCTGAGCCGATCGGCGAGCCCAGCGGCATCACGGCGGCGCAGCCGACATCCTCGAGGCGGCGGGCCAGCACCGGGTCGTCGGTGGTGTAGGGCAGGACGGTGAAGCCCTCGTCGACCAGCTCCTCGGCGGCGGCCACCAGCTCGACGGCATCGGGCAGCAGCGTGCGGTCGTCGCCGATCACCTCCAGCTTGATCCAGTCGGTGGAGAAGGCCTCGCGGGCCAGCTGGGCGGTGGTCACGGCGTCGCGCGCGGTGTAGCAGCCGGCGGTGTTGGGCAGGACCTCCACGCCCACCTCGGCGAGCACGTCGAGGATCGAGCCG
>QHBV01000166.1:0-3134 GCA_003244035.1 Solirubrobacterales bacterium
GAGACCGACGACTGAACGGTTACCCATCGCCCAGTCGCCGAACTCAGAAACAGATCCACTTGGGTAACGAGAACCTCCGCGCGGCACTCCAACACGCCGGGCTGCAACCCGACGACCTCGCGCAAATCATCGAGGTCGACGTCAAAACCGTCCGACGCTGGCTGTCCGGCATGGCCCCGTACCCCCGCCACCGCGGGAAAGTCGCCCGCGCCCTGGACGCCACCGAAGATCAGCTCTGGCCCGAGCTCGCAACCCCCCCACCCCCGAGCAGACATGCGAACGCCGCGAGTGACCTCCTAGCTGCGTACCCCACCACCAACGACCCCACCGCGCCCGACTGGCACGCGCTGATGCGCGAGGCGACCGAACGGATCGACCTGCTCGACGAAACGCTCATTCACGTCCTCGACATCGAGGGCGTACCCGACCTCCTCGCCAGCAAGGCCACCCAAGGGTGCAACGTTCGGATTCTGATCGCCGAAGCCACGAGCCCCTGGGTCAGATCCGACGAAGGCACCCGACGCCGGACCGACCTGGAACTCGACGACGACGAGCAGGAAGACCATCATCAGCGCGAGGCCGACGCCAAGGCGGAGGCATGGCAGGAGGCCAACGAGCGCGCATGCGAGGTCCTCCGACCCCTCATCGTCCATCCCCGGATCGAGATCCACGGCTTCAGCTCATCGCGCTTCAACACCATCCTGCGCTTCGACGATCAGATGCTCGTCACCCTCCACCTGTGGGCCGAGGACACCCTCGAAGCGCCCCTGATGCACCTCCAACGCAACAGTCCCGACGGACTCTTCGACCGCTTCGCCGAGCATTACGACACGCTCTGGACCGACGCCAGCCTCCCGATCGAAGCGCATCCCGACGCCGATCAAGAAGAACAGCCGCGCGAGCCATCCGGACGCGACGAACCGCCACCGGAGCCCGATCCAGGCGGAGCTCAGCAGCATGCCCCGCAGCAGCCTTCAGCCGCACCGACGCCGGATCCGGCGCGACCACGCCGCTGGCCACGACGACCACCCAGCGACCTCACCGGCTGATGATCCAACCGTGGCGCGGGTCTCACCAGCCCGCTGCCGGTCGCGATCCCTTCCCGTTGAACTCCGTCCTCCGGTCTGATCGGGAGCTGGCGCATGGCTCCTGAACGAATGCAAGCGTCGGCGTGCGGATGTTCCCCCGGAAGCTCGGACGAGTCCGTTGTCGCCGATGCAGTCGCGGGCCGTCAGGCCGTCCCGGGAGGGATGCGATCGTCCGCCGAGGCGCGCTTGTCGCGCTGAGCACTCTTCCGACGAACAGTGGCGAAGCTGCGTTGCGCTGCGGGACGAAGGCAGGTGTCACGGCTCGGGCCGCCCAACCGGCGTGGCGGGACCCAGCGGTCTTCCAGGTGGAGCAGAACCGAAGGCCTCGGCCCCTGCGTGCGCGACCGCGGACGGCGGTGTCCGCATCGGGGCAGGAACGCCGCGGGATGGGTGAGGCGACAATGGGAGGATGACGACGACCGTCCCGCCCGGTGACGAGGTACCGCCAAGCGGTGCCGCTCGGCGCCGCGCGGAGATCGTCTGCGTGACGGGGATCGCGGTCAAGACCGTCTTCGCCCTTGCGCTCCTGCCCCTGGCGCCCTCCTTGCTCGGCACCGATCCCGTACTCCTCGAGGCGCTGCGCGGATCGACGTCGGCGATGGCATCGGGCGGCGCGTTCGCCCGAGTGGGCGAGGCATCGCTCGTGCTCGCCGTCCTCGCTCCCCTTCCGACGCTGCTGTTCGCCACTCCGTTCTTCTGGTGGGCGGGGCGGTTGTGGGGTCCGAAGGTGGCGGCCACGCTGGCCGGTGGCCACCCGAAGGCGGACAGATGGGCGCTGCGCTCCGGCGCTCACCTGGAACGCTTCGGCGGGCTCGCGGTCGCGCTGGCCCCATACCTCCCTGTTCCGTCGGCGTTGATCTACGCCGCCGCGGGCTGGACAGGGATGAGCCTCCTCCGCTTCATGGTTTTCGACGTCCTCGGAATGCTCTCGTGGATTGGTCTGATTGTCGGCGTTGGTTACGCGGTCGGACATCCCGCGGTCCAGGTCGCCAAGGCGATCTCTCATTATGGATTGCTTGTGACGGTCGGGCTTGTGGCGATCGCAGTGGCCATTGCAGTGCTGCGTACGCGTAGAGCCGAGCCGGCCCGGGCGACCACACCGACGTAGCGATGGGCAGGGGCCCGCCGAAATCGTGATCAGAAGCGGCTCCAGCTCCGACTGCTGGGCGAAGCGAGTGTCCAGCCGGCGGAAGAGTCCGGCTTCGGGTGTGTCGTGCGCCGGCCGGCTCGGATCGGTGTGATCGTCTGCTCGCCGAAGGAATCGTGCGATCCGAGGCGGCACCTCCATCAAAGCCTTCGTCCGGACCGCGGCAGCCGCGCCGCTGAGTTTGAGCGAACGCGAGATCGCCTGCAGCCTTTGCGCGATCGGGACCTGAACGGGTTTACATCGGATGCTCAGCTTGGGCGTTTCGGTCCTGCTGATCTTCTGAGCCAACGCCTGATAGATGTCCTTGTTCGTCGCGGGGGACGCTCAGCAGGCTGTTCCGCCTGGCGTTCGTGACCTGCTGCCGGGACCATGTGCCCTGTGCTCCGTGGACCGATGCGGCGCCGGCGAAGACTGGGCCGGGCGCGGCGGCGAGCAGCGTGGCGGTGAGTAATCCTGCTCCGGTCGCGGCCGCAAGTCCCCGGAGGCATCGTGGTCCCGCTGGCTCCGGCATCGCGGTCCCTCCCCGAGCGCGACAGGCTATCGCCCCCGGGTTGCGCCCAGGGAAGACGGAAGATGTCCGGCGGACGTAGGCTAAGGCCCGTGGTAACCCAGCGGCTGCTCATCGTCACGGCCAGCGCCCTGATGGTGCTGACCGCAGCCTGCTCGGCCAGCGCTCCCGCCCGGCACGCCGCGGAGGCGGCGGCCGACCGCGCCAGCCCGGTCGTCGCGCACCGCTACCCGGTCGCGGCCTCCGGTGAGATCACGCTGGCCTTCGCCGGAGACGTGCACTTCGCCGGGCGCGTCGCGCGGCTGCTGAAGGATCCGCCCACCACATTGGGCCCCATCACCTCCGTGCTCAAGTCGGCCGACTTCACGGCGGTGAACCTGGAGACCCCGGT
>QHBV01000166.1:3157-3553 GCA_003244035.1 Solirubrobacterales bacterium
CGCTTTCACCGCGCTCCGCGACGCCGGCGTGGACCTGGTCACCATGGCCAACAACCACATCCTGGACTACGGGCAGAGCGGGCTGGCGGACACGCTCGCGGCGGCGAAGGCGGCGCATTTCCCTTATGTGGGCGCGGGAGTCAACGCGGCGGCGGCCTGGGCGCCCTACGTGACGACGATCAACGCCACGAAGATCGCGATCGTCGGCGTATCCCAGGTGGCCGAGCTGGCCCCGTCCTGGGTGGCCACGGCACACCGGCCGGGCGAGGCCAACGCGATCAACCGGGGCCAGACGCTCGCCGCCGTCCGGGCCGCGAAACGGCTCGCTCGCATCGTCATCGTGTTCATGCACTGGGGCACAGAAGGCATGGCCTGCCCGGACCAGAACCAGCTGTC
>QHBV01000167.1:0-1462 GCA_003244035.1 Solirubrobacterales bacterium
CCCCGCCACCGCCCGCGCGCTAACCCGGCGGGCTCCCGCCCGCCACCGCTCGCGCCCGCTAAGCCGCCGCGGGCTCGCCCACGCCCACGCCCGCACCCGCCGCCGCGCGCGTGAACACCAGCTCGCCATCCGCCGCATCCACCGCCACGGTGTCGCGGCCGGCAAACTCGCCCTCGAGCAGCCCCAACGCGAGCCGATCCACCAACCGCTTCTGGATCACGCGCTTCAGCGGCCGGGCGCCGTAGGTGGGGTCGTAGCCCATGTTGCCGAGCAGCTCCAACGCGGCCGGCGAGAGCTCCAGCTGAAGGTCGCGCTCGGCGAGCCGCGCCGCCACGCGCTGGACCTGCAACCCCACAATCGCACCGATCTCCGAGCGCGATAGCGCCGAGAACTCGACGATGTCATCCAACCGGTTGATGAACTCGGGCTTGAAGTGCGCTTCGGCTCCGACCACCCCACCGGGGATGTTGGAGGTCATGATCAAGACGACGTTCTTGAAGTCGACGGTTCGCCCCTGACCGTCAGTCAGGCGGCCGTCGTCCATCACCTGCAGGAGCACATTGAAGACGTCGGGGTGCGCCTTCTCGATCTCGTCGAGCAGCACTACCGCATAGGGGCGCCGGCGCACCGCTTCGGTGAGCTGGCCGCCCTCGTCGTAGCCGACATAGCCCGGGGGTGCGCCGACCAGCCGCGAGACCGCATGGCGCTCCATGTACTCGGACATGTCGATGCGCACCATCGCATCGGAGGAGTCGAACATGAACTCGGCGAGCGCGCGCGCCAGCTCGGTCTTGCCCACGCCCGTCGGTCCCAGGAACAAGAACGCCCCGATCGGCCGATCCGGGTCCTGGAGCCCTGCGCGCGAACGCCGCAGCGCACTCGAGACCGCTTCGACGGCTTCGTCCTGGCCGATCACCCGTTGGTGGAGTCTCTCTTCCATGTGCACGAGCTTCTCGACCTCGCCCTCGAGCAGTCGAGAGACGGGGATCCCCGTCCAGCGGGCCACGACCTCGGCGACGTCTTCGGCATCGACTTCTTCCTTCAAGAAGGTCGCCTCGCCGTGATCGGCGGTCTCGGCCTCCGCCAGCCGACGCTCCAACTCGGGGATCTCGCCGTAGCGCAGCTCGGCTGCGCGCTGGAGGTCGGCGTCGCGCTCTGCGCGCTCGGCCTCCGCGCGATCCTGCTCGAGACGCTCCTTGAGCTCCCGGACGGCGCCGATCGCCTCCTTCTCGGTCTGCCACTGCGCCTTCATCGCGCTGGAGCGCTCGCGCAGCTCTGAAAGCTCGGCCTCGATCGCCTCGCGCCGCGCCACGGAAGCCTCGTCGCGCTCTTTCTCGAGCGATGTCAGCTCGATCTCGAGCTGCATCACGCGGCGGTCGACCTCGTCGATCTCGGTCGGCAGCGAGTCGATCTCGATCCGCAGCCGCGACGCCGCCTCATCGATCAGGTCGATCGCCTTGTC
>QHBV01000167.1:1475-13381 GCA_003244035.1 Solirubrobacterales bacterium
AAGCGGTCGGCGATGTAGCGGTGCGAGAGGGTCGCGGCCGCGATCAGCGCGGCGTCCTGGATGCGCACGCCGTGGTGGACCTCGTAGCGCTCCTTCAGTCCGCGCAGGATCGCGATCGTGTCTTCGACGCTGGGCTCGTCGACGAGCACGGGCTGGAAGCGGCGCTCGAGCGCGGCGTCCTTCTCGATGTGCTTGCGGTACTCGTCGAGCGTCGTCGCTCCGACCGCGCGAAGCTCGCCGCGGGCCAGCATCGGCTTGAGCAGGTTGGCGGCGTCGACGGCGCCCTCCGCCGCGCCGGCGCCCACGAGCGTGTGCAGCTCGTCGATGAAGAGAATGACCGTGCCCTGCGCGTCGGCGATCTCCTTGAGCACCGCCTTGAGGCGGTCCTCGAATTCGCCGCGGTACTTGGAGCCGGCGACCAGCGCGCCGAGGTCGAGCCCGATCACCCGGCGGTCGCGCAGTCCGTCTGGGACGTCGCCGGCGACGATCCGCTGCGCGAGTCCCTCGACGATCGCCGTCTTGCCGACACCGGGCTCGCCGATCAGGACGGGGTTGTTCTTGGTGCGCCGCGATAGGACCTGGATCACGCGGCGGATCTCGTCGTCACGCCCGATCACCGGATCGAGCTTGCCCGCCTCGGCGGCAGCCGTCAGGTCGGTGCCGAACTTCTCGAGCGCCTGGTAGCGGTCCTCGGGGTTCTGGTCGGTCACGCGGTGCGGGCCGCGCACGTCGGCGATCGCCTTCAGCAGCGTGTCGTGGTCGACGCCGTTGCGCCGCAGCAGCTCGCCAGCCGGCGAGCCGTGCTGGGAGAGCGCAAGCAGGAGGTGCTCCGCGGAGACGTAGCTGTCGGTCAGCTGGGTGGCCTCGCGATCCCCCGCCCGCAGGACGGCGACCAACTCGGTCGACGGGCCAACCGCCTCGGTGGGCGGACCGGACAGGGTCGGAGTTGCGTCAAGCGCAGCATTCAGCTCGCTGCGCACCGCCTCCGGCGCCACACCCAGCTTGCGCAGCACGGGCGCGGTGACCCCGCCCTCCTGCTCGAGCAGAACGGCCAGCAGGTGCTCCGGCGCGATCTGCGGGTTGCGTCGTGCCTCAGCGAGCTGGGCGGCAGCCTGCAGCGCCTCCTGGGACTTGATCGTGAAGCGGTCGGGATTCATTGCTTGGCCTCAAACGGTATCACAAATCTAAGTGTGTTGGTAGCAGATTTGCCCGATCCGGCGCTCGCCAGCACGGCGTCGGTCCCGGTTGCGTTCGGGATCGGCCGGCGGGTCGCCGGTCACCGGGTCGCCCTCGCCGCAGCCGCGCTCGTAGCGGTCAATCCGATGCTCGTCTGGCGTGACGCGCAACGCAGTGCTGCTGACGCCGACGAAGGTTAGGGCGCCGCCGCCGCGGTGACGCCGGCCCGGCTAGGAACGAGGCCCGGCTAGGGTCGCGGCCCGGCTAGGAGCGCGGGCGCTTGACGGCGTGCACGATCTCCCCACCCGGGCGGTAGAGGACGACCTCACCACGCGCGCCGCGGGCGCGTTCGATCTCGCTGCGAGCGAGCGCGCGAACGCGACCGAGCTCGGCCTCCATCTCCAGTCGCTCGCGCTCGGCGCGCAGCTCGACGGCCTCCAAGCGACTGCGCAGACGCACAACCTCGAGCTCGAGCTCGAGCACGCGTTCGACGCCGGCCAGGTTGAGACCGAGGTCGACGGTCATCTCCTGGATGCGACGCAGGCGCTCGACGTCGGCCTGGGAGTACAGCCGCGTGCCCTTGGGCGAACGCCGTGGCTGTATCAACCCGCGCGCCTCGTACATGCGCAGCGTCTGCGGATGCATCTCGGCCAGCTCGGCGGCCACGGAGATCATGAATACGCCGCGATCCTCGGAGACCTCGATCCGTGCCGTCCGCACTCGCCGCGTGGCCATCAGCCAGCCTCCCGAGACCCTTGCTGTCCGGCCGTAGCGAGGAGCCTGGCTCGCGGATTGCCGTTCATGACCTTGGAGAGCTCGTCGACCGCCTTCTCCTGCTCGCTGGAGAGCGTGGCGGGGACGTCGATCACGAAGCGGTAGTGGATGTCGCCGGGCCTGCCGCCCGACAGCCGGGGGGGGCCCTCGCGGCGAAGGCGCTGAACCGTGCCGTGCTTGGTCCCGGCGGGAACACGCAGCTTCTTCGTCCCCGTCAGCGTGGGGACCTCGACGGTCGCTCCGCGGACAGCCTCGGGAATCGTCAGCGGCACCTCGACCTCGACGTTGTCGCCCTTGCGTGTGAACACAGGAGAAGGATCCACCCGCGTGACGACGTAAAGATCGCCGGGCTCACCGTCGCGGCCGCCCGGCTCCCCCTTTCCGGCCAAGCGGACGCGGCTGCCGTCGCGCACGCCGGGCGGGATGTTGACGCGGTAGCGCTTCATCGTGCGCTGGGCGCCGGTGCCATGACAGGTGCTGCAGGGATCCTCGATGATGGTCCCCGAGCCGCCGCAGCGGTGACAGGGCTGGGAGATCGAGAAGAGCCCCTGGCCCTCGGTCTCGACGCCGCGGCCCTGGCACACCGGACAGATCTTCGGCGCGGTGCCCGGCTTTGCGCCGGTGCCGTGGCACGTCGGACACGGCGCCGTCGTCGGCACCGCAACCGGGATCTGCGCACCCTGGACCGCCTGGCCGAAGGAGAGACGCACCTCGGCCTCGAGGTCGCGGCCGCGCGCCGGGCGCGGACGCGCGCCGGAGCCGCCGCCGCCGAAGAGGTTCGAGAGCACATCCCCAAAGCCACCGGTGAACGCGCCCGGGTCGAAGCCGAAGCCGCCGCCGCCGGGCGCAAAGGCCCCCGTGCCGCGGTCGTACTGCTTGCGCTTGTCCGGATCGCCCAACACGTCGTGGGCCTGGGAGATCTCCTTGAAGCGCTCCTCGGAGCGCTTGTCTCCCGGGTTGCGATCGGGGTGGTATTGGCGCGCGAGCTTGCGGTAGGCCTTCTTGATCTCGTCGGCCGATGCCTTCTTGTCGACGCCGAGGGCCTTGTAATAGTCGGGCCGCGTAGCCACCGTGCGCTCCCCTTAAGCCGCCTCGGCGGCGCTGACGACGACTCGCGCCGGCCGCAGCACGGTGTCCTTGTAGCGATAGCCCTGCTGGTAGACCTCGATCACCGTGCCAGGGGCCACACCCTCGGCTGGCTGGGCGGCCATGGCCTCGTGCAGCTCGGGATCAAACGCCTCACCCTGCGGTGAGAATGCCTCGATTCCCACCCGCTTGAGCGCCGCGTGAAGCTCCGCCTGCACCAAGCGGATCCCGTCCGCCAGATGCCCCGACCCCTCGCCCTCGGCGTCGGCGGCAGCCAAAGCGAGCGCCAGGTTGTCGAGCGCCGGCATCAGCTCCTTGGCCAACCGCCCAATCCCCCGAGACTCGGCAACGGCAGCATCGCGCGCAACACGCTTGCGGTAGTTCTCAAAATCCGCCTGCGTCCGCTGCGCCAGCGCCAAATACTCCTCGGCCTTGATGCGGGCGACACCCAGTTCGTCGCGGCACTCGCCCGCGTCCGCAGGGGATGCCTCGCCGGCGCCCGAGCCCTGACCATCGGGCTCGGCGACGGCGCCGGGGTCCGTCGCCCCGGCCACTTCTTCTTGGCCGGGCGGCGGACTTCCGGCGCCGTCGTCACGACGCGCACGCTCGTCAGCGTCGGCGTCGGCGTCGGCGTCAGTCCCCTTCGCGTCGCGCTCCTTCATTATTTCTTGCCCTCATCCACGACCTCGGCGTCAACGACGTCCTCCTCGGCCGCCGCGGGGTCGGCGCCATCCGCGCCGTTGGTCGTCGCACCCGCGTGCTCGGCCTGGGCGCGCTCGTACATCGCCTGAGACACCTTGTGGAAGGCGCTGTTGAGTGCCTCGGCCTTGCTGTTGATCTCCTCCACGTCTTCGGACGGCAGCGACTCGCGCACGTCCTTGATCGCTGCCTCGATCTCCTCGTGCGAGGACGCATCGACCCCGTCGCCGAGCTCGCCGAGCTGACGCTCCGCCTGGTAGGCGGCGTTCTCGGCGCCGTTGCGCGCCTCCGCCAGCTCGCGCAAGCGACGATCGTCCTCGGCGTGATGCTCGGCGTCGGTGACCATCTGCTTGATCTCCTCATCGGAGAGCCCCGAGCCGGCCTTGATCTCGATCTTCTGCTCCTTGCTGGTGCCTAGATCCTTCGCCGAGACGTTGAGGATCCCGTTGGCGTCGATGTCGAAGGCGACCTCGATCTGGGGGATGCCGCGCGGCGCCGGCGGGATGCCGGTCAGCTGGAAGCGCCCCAGCGACTTGTTGTAGCGAGCCATCTCGCGCTCGCCCTGGAGCACGTGGATCTCCACGCTGGGCTGGTTGTCCTCCGCCGTGGAGAAGACCTCGGACTTGCGCGTCGGGATCGTCGTGTTGCGCTCGATCAGCTTGGTCATCACGCCGCCCTTCGTCTCGATGCCGAGCGTCAGCGGGGTGACGTCGAGCAGCAGTACATCCTTGACGTCGCCGGCCAGGACGCCGGCCTGGATCGCGGCGCCGACCGCTACGACCTCATCGGGGTTGACCCCCCGATGGGGCTCCTTGCCCGTCTGCTCCTTGACCTTCTCCTGGACGGCGGGCATGCGCGTCATGCCGCCCACTAGGACGACGTGGTCGATGTCCTTGACGCCCTTCTCCTTGGCGTCGTCGAGCGCTTGGCGCACGGGGGCGACCGTGCGGTCAAGCAGCGCCGCGGTCAGCTCGGTGAGCTTGGCGCGCGTGAGGCGCGTGTCGAGATGCTTGGGCCCAGACGTGTCGGCCGTGACGAAGGGGAGGTTGATCTGCGTCTCCTGCGTCGTGGAGAGCTCGATCTTGGCCTTCTCCGCGGCCTCGTAGAGGCGCTGAAGAGCCATCGCATCGGCGGACAGGTCGATCCCTTGGGACTTCTTGAACTCGGCGACCAGCCAGTCGACGATCGCCTTGTCGAAGTTGTCTCCGCCGAGGTGGTTGTCGCCCGCGGTCGCTTTGACCTCGAAGACCCCGTCGCCGATCTCGAGCACCGATACATCGAACGTGCCGCCGCCGAGGTCAAAGACCAGGATCGTCTGGTCGGACTCCTTGTCGAGCCCGTAGGCCAGCGATGCGGCGGTCGGCTCGTTGATGATGCGCTTGACGTCCAGCCCGGCGATGCGCCCGGCGTCCTTGGTCGCCTGGCGCTGATCGTCGTTGAAGTACGCGGGGACCGTGATGACGGCGCCATCGACGGTGTCGCCGAGGTAGGACTCGGCGTCGGACTTGAGCTTCTGCAGGATCATCGCCGAGATCTCCGGCGGCGAGTACTGCTTGCCACCCGCCTCGACGCGCGCGTCGCCACCCGGGCCGGAGACGACCTTGTAGGGGACGATCGACTCCTCTTCGCGCACCTCGGCCTCCTTGCGGCCCATGAAGCGCTTGATCGAGAAGACGGTGTCGGTCGGGTTGGTCACTGCCTGGCGCTTGGCGACCGTGCCCACGAGTCGCTCACCGCCCTGCGTGAACGCGACGACCGAGGGGGTCGTGCGACCTCCTTCGGAGTTCTCGATCACGGTCGGCTCGCCACCCTCAAGCACGGCCATACAGGAGTTGGTCGTGCCGAGGTCGATTCCGATTGTCTTACCCATGTCTGTGTCTACTCCTCAAGAGTTGCAAAAAATCTGAGCCCAAGACTAGCAGATCTGGATTGGGTTCCCGGCACCTGGGCGCACGCGTCGCCGCCAGCGGACAGGTGTCGGCGACGAGCGAGCGTCGGGGCCGGCGCCCCCTACCGGAACGACCAGGCCAGCCCGGCGCCCGAGCCGGCCAGGCAGACCTTGGTCGTGGCGCAGGAGACTATCCGCAGGCGCCCCTGGCCGGTGGTGTCGGGCGCCAGTGTCGTCGGCTTCCATCCGGACGCGGGACCGCTCGGATCGGTTGTCACCTGGACGGTGCGGGAGTCCGCCCAGGCGACACACAGCGTGTCGAGGCGCACGTCGCCCCGGTCAGCTGCTCAGGGCCGAAGAGCGCGAGCCTGGTGCGCGTCCAGGTCGGACGCGCGGCGGTGGGATTCGTGGTGGTGAGGGGTAGAACAGACCACGCCGCCACAGTTGCGCAGCAGCGCGCGGCCGGTCTACGCTCCCAGCATGGCCCTCGCTGACCTTCCCGGCGCCCGGCCGTGGACCAACTGGGTCGGCAACCAGTCGTTCACCCCGGCACGAATGGCGCGTCCGCGCTCCGAGGAGGAGGTGGGCGCGCTGGTGCACGAGGCCGCCCAGCGGGGGATGGGAGTGCGCGTCGTTGGCGCCGGCCATTCGTTCACCCCCGTCGTGCAGACCGACGGTCTGCTGCTTGACCTGAGCGGGCTCAGCGGTGTGGTCAGTACGGATCCCGCGCGCCGCCAGGCGGTGGCGCGCGCCGGCACCCCGATCCACGGCTTCTACGAGCCACTGTGGGAGCGCGGGCTGGCGCTGCGAAACCAGGGCGACATCGACGACCAGCACATCGCCGGCGCGGTGGCCACCGCCACCCACGGCTCGGGCATCGCCAACGCCTGCCTATCGGGCGTCGTCCGCGGCGTCCGGCTGGTCGGCGCCGACGGCCAGGCCCGCCACATCGGCGAAGACGAGCCGCGGCTGCTGCGCGCCGCCCAGGTGTCGGTGGGCACGCTCGGGGTGATGACCGAGCTGGAGCTGGAGGTCACCGATGCCTACCGGTTGACCGAGCAGGTCGACGTCTGGCCGTGGGCCGAGGTGATGGAGCGCTGGGAGGAGTTGGTGCACGACCACCGGCACTTCGGCTTCTTCTGGATGCCCAGCGAGGCGTCCGCGGCGCTCTACAACATCGAGGGCCACGGCGCGATGACCGACCGCTGCTACGTGAAGATCTACGACGAGGCCGCGCCTGACCAGCCCGACTCGGCGACGCCGGGCCGGCGCACCGACCGCTGCTACCGCATCTATCCGATGGTCTATGACCCCAACTTCCACGAGCTGGAGTACTTCGTGGCCCTGGAACGCGGACCCGAGGCGCTTGAGGCGATGCGCGAGCTGATGCTGGGCAGCCTGCCGGACTCCGTGTACCCGCTGGAGGTGCGCACCGTCGGACCCGACGACGCCTACCTCTCGCCCAACTACGAGACGGCCACGACCGTCATCTCGGTTTCGGGCACGCCCGGCACGGACTACTGGGGCTACCTGCGGGCGGTCGACGCCCTGCTGGCGCAGTTCGACGCCCGCGTGCACTGGGGCAAGCTGCACTTCCTGGACTCAGAGCGCCTGCACGCCCTGTATCCCGAGGCCGCCGAGTTCATCGCGGTGCGCCGCGAGCTTGACCCCGCGGGCGTCTTTCTCAACGACCACCTGCGCCCGCTGCTCGCCTAGTAGCGCCCTCGAAGGTGTGGGCGCTGGGGCACATGCGCGCCAGCGCGCAGTCACCGCACTCGGGCCGCCGGGCGTGGCAGGTGCGCCGGCCGTGGCGCAGCAGGTTCATGTGCAGCTCCAGCTCGGCCCCCCGCGGCGTGAGCGCCAGCATCTCGTCGTGCATCTCGTCAAACGGCGCCCGGGGACGGAACAACCCCAGCCGGGTGCCGACGCGCGACACGTGGGTGTCGACGGGCACGTCACGCATCCCGAGCGCGAACAGCAGCACGCAGGCCGCCGTCTTGCGTCCGACTCCGGGCAGGCTCGTCAGGTAATCCTGGGCCTCGGGTACAGAGCGCTGTGCCAACCAGTCCAGCGCCAGCCCGTGACCAGAAGTGTCGGTCACGGCGAGCAGGATCGACTTGATCCGCGCCGACTTGACCTTGGAGATCCCGCCCGGCCGGATCGCCTCCTCGATCTCGTCGACCGGCGCCTCGCGCACCGCCTGCCAGTCGGCGAAGCGGTCGCGCAGGCGGAAGTAGGCCACGTCGCGGTTGCGGTCGTTGGTCGACTGCGAGAGCACGGTCAGCACCAGCTCGGCGATCGGATGGCCGTGAGACTCGGCCCCCGGGGCCCCGTAGACAAGGCGCAGCCGGTCACGGAGAGCGCGCACCCGCCGGGCCGACGGTCGCGACCACACGGCCGCGTCAGTCAAGCGCGCCCCAGCGCTCACAGGCCGCAGCGGCGACCGCCACCGCCTCGTCGAGCGCCGCCGCAGCCGCCGCCGGATAGAAGTCGCTGAGCGCCAGGCGAGCCAGCAACGTGCCGGTGAGCGCATCGTCGGCACCGATGGTGCAGATCACCCGCGCGGGCGCGCATCGTCAGCGCCCGCTCGCCGGCGCCGGCCAGCGTGTTGGAGCTGATGAACAGCCCCGCGGCGCCGTCCACCGCCGTCTCGATCCGGGCCGCCAGCGCGCCGGCCAGCGGCTCGTCGAGCTCGCCGTACAGCTCATAGGTCGGTTTGCCGTGGTCGTCGACGCACACAAAGGCCAGCTGCGTCCCGAGTCCCTGCACGAGCGGGAAGTGGGCGGCGTCGACCCGCTCGGCGACCAGGCGCTCGCGCAGCCAGCGGCCCCAGCGGTCCTCGCCGGCCGCTCCGGCCAGGGAGATGCGCGCTCCCGCGCGCGCGGCGAACACAGCCACGTTGGCCGTCGCCCCGCCGAAATGGGGCTCGAAGCGGTCCACCGCACCCACCGACGGAGCCGGCGCCTCCCCGATCAGGTCGACCAGCGCCTCTCCCAAGCACAACGTGACGCTCATCGGCCGGACGTTATCCTCGGCCGTCGGTGGGCGTCGACGAGCACACGATCGAGGTCGCCGGATCGCCCGTGTTCTACCGTCGATCTGCGACGCCGGGCGCGGAGGTGCTGTACCTGCACAGCGTCCCCACCAGCTCCGACGACTGGGTGGCGCCGCTGGAGCTGACCGGCGGGGTGGCTGTGGACCTCCCGGGCTTCGGGCGCAGCGGCAAGGGCGGTCAGCTGGACTACTCGATGGACGCCTACGTCGATTTCCTGGAGCGCTTCTTGCGGATGCTGGAGCTCGACCGCGTCGCCATCGTCGGCCACGGCTGGGGCGCCGCGTTCGGGCTTGCGCTGGCGCTGCGCCGCCCCGAACGGGTGAGCCGGCTGGTGCTGGTCGACGCCGTTCCGCTGCTGGACGGCTTCAGCTGGCCGCGCCCGGCACAGTGGTGGCGCCGGCCGGTGCTCGGTGAGCTGTTGATGGGCTCAGTCAACCGCTGGCTTCTCGCGCGCATGCTGCGTGCGGGCAGCGCCTCGCCGGCAGCCTGGCCCGACGCGCGGGTGCAGGGCGTCTGGGAGCAGTTCGACCAGGGCACCCAGCGCGCGATCCTGCGCCTGCACCGCTCGGTCGACGTCGCCGCCCTGGCAGCCGCCGGCGGCGCGGCGCTCGAGCAGGTGCGCGTGCCGGCGCTGGTCGTGTGGGGCGAGGCCGATCCGTGGCTCCCGGCCCGGTTCGCCGACGCCTATGGCGCGCGACTGCCCGACGCGACGGTACATCGGGTGGTGGGCGCCGGCCACTGGCCGTGGCTGGACCAACCGCATCTGACCGAGCGCCTGGCGGCGTTCGCCACGGCCGGCGGGACATGAGGTGAGCACCGCCACCGCCACCGCTCCCCGCTTCGCGGCTCACGGCGCGTCGGGCGAGCGACTGCGGCGGACGGCGCCCACGTTGGTGGCGGCGGTGTTCGCGGGCGTCTACGTGATCGTCGGGCCGGCGAGCCTGGATCTCGCCGATCACCTGTTCCGCGCCCAACTGTTCCGCGAGGAGGGCTTCGGCCTGTGGAACAACCTGTGGTACTCGGGCCACCACATCCTCAGCTACAGCGTGCTGTTTCCCGCCGTCTCGGCGCTGCTGTCCCCCCAGTTGGCCGGCGGGCTGGCCGCCACCGCCGGCCTCGCCGCGATCTACCTCGAGCCGTACCGGCGCGCGCGCTTCTTCAGCTTCCTGAACCTGTTCGTCTTCAGCATGCTTGTGCTCGTGCTGGCCAACAACTACCTGATGCTCTTTGTCGGCTGGGAGCTGGTGGGCCTCTCGTCCTACCTGCTGATCGGCTTCTGGTATCAGAAGCGCGACATCTTCCAGGACATCAAGGGCTTTTTGCGCAAAGACGTGCCCTTCGAGGCGGCGAAGAAGGCGTTCATCGTCAACCGCATCGGCGACTTCGGCTTCGCCGTCGGCATCATGATGCTATTCGTCAACTTCGGGACGCTGTCGTTCGCCAATATCTTCAACATGGCGCCCACTCAGGTGCATAACTTCGTGCTCGGCAACATGACGCTGACCTGCCTGCTGCTCTTCATGGGCGCGATGGGCAAGTCGGCGCAGTTCCCGCTGCATGTCTGGCTGCCCGACGCCATGGCCGGCCCAACGCCGGTGTCGGCCCTCATCCACGCCGCGACGATGGTCGTCGCCGGCGTCTACCTCATCAGCCGGTTCTACGGCGTTTTCTCCCAGGCTTTCCACATCTTCACCCCCGGGCACACCGGCTTCAACCTGGTGGCCATCATCGGCGGGGGCACGATCATCATCGCCGCCCTCTTGGCGTTCGTGCAGCACGACATCAAGAAGGTGCTGGCCTACTCGACGGTCAGCCAGCTCGGCTACATGATGCTGGCGCTGGGTGCGGGTAGTTTGGCAGCCGGCATGTTCCACCTGTTCACCCACGCCTTTTTCAAGGCGCTCCTCTTCCTCGCGGCCGGCAGCGTCATCCACGCGCTCGGCGGCGAGCAAGATATGCTAAAAATGGGAGGGCTGTTCAACCGCATCCGTGGCACTGGCACGACGTTTCTCATCGGCGCGCTCGCCCTCATGGGTCTCTTTCCTTTCGCCGGCTTCTTCAGCAAGGACGAGATCATCCGCGCCGCGCTTAGCGCCAGTGGGGTCGAGTTCCTCATGGGGCTGGCTGCGTTGCTGACGGCGGGCCTGACCGCCTTCTACATGTTCCGCCTGTTCCTGATCGCCTTCGGCTGGGAGTGGCTGCGGGACGATCCGCGGCACCTTCATGAGGCGTTGCCCATCCAGACCATTCCGATCGTCATCCTGGCCGCGGGGGCAGCGCTCGGGGGATACATCCCGGTGGCGAACTTTCTCGAACCCGTCTTCGGCCATGCGGTCGACATCGGCACCGGGGCGTTCATCGGTCTCGGGGCGCTCACGCTCGTTGCCGCGGCGCTTGGCTTCGCGCTCGCCTACCTTCTCTACGCGCGCCGCCCCGGGATGGCCGTTGCCTGGCGGGCGCGGCTCGGTCCGGTTGCGAGCCTGGTCGAGCACAAGTACTATGTCGATGAGCTATACGACCGCGTGCTCGTTCGACCCGGGTTTGCGCTCGGTCGATTCCTCTCGAACGTCTTCGAGCCCCGCGTCATCGACGGGGCGATCATGGGTGTGGCGGACTTCTTCCTGCTCGAATCCCGCGCGTGGCGGCTGATCCAGACCGGACGGGTACGCAGCTACGGGCTCTGGACCCTCGGCGGCGCGATCGGGATCGTTGTCATCGTTGCCGCCTACCTCGGGTACCTGCCCTTTCGGTTGGGCTGATGAACTGGTACACGCTCTCCCCGAACCTGCCCTGGCTGACCCTCGTCCTGGTCCTGCCGCTGGCCGGAGCGCTGCTGGTCGCGCTCGTGCCCTCGGTCGCGCGACGCACCGTGAAGCAGCTGGGGATCCTGACCGCGGTCGCGACCCTGATCCTCGTGCTGGCCATCATCGGCGGCTTCCAGCACGGCGTCGGCAACCTTCGCTTCCAGTTCGAGGAGGTACGGCCGTGGATTCCCGGCGTAGGAATCAGCTACCACCTCGGCGTCGACGGTCTCTCGTTGTTCCTCGTCGTTCTCATGGCCTTTCTCACCTGCCTGAGCTTGCTTGCCTCGTGGCGGAGCGTCCAGCAGAACCTCAAAGCCTTCCTGTTCTTCGTCCTGTTGCTCGAAACCAGCGTGATCGGCGTCTTCGTGGCGCTCGACCTCGTGCTCTACTACATCTTCTGGGAGGCCATGCTCGTCCCGATGTA
>QHBV01000168.1:0-10264 GCA_003244035.1 Solirubrobacterales bacterium
GCGTGGATGAAGTTCGGCGCCGATGGCCGCCTGCACGCCGTCAACCCCGAGGCCGGCTTCTTCGGCGTCGCGCCGGGCACCGGCGCGCTCACCAATCCGAACGCGATCGAGACGCTCGAGAGCAACTCACTGTTCACCAACTGCGCCAGGAGCGACGACGGCGATGTCTGGTGGGAGGGCCTGACCGACGAACCGCCGGAGCACGTGATCGACTGGCATGGCAACGACTGGACACCCGCCTCCGAGAAGCCGGCAGCGCACCCGAACGCGCGCTTCACCGCGCCCGCGTCGCAGTGCCCCTCGATCGCGCCCGAGTGGGAGGATCCCGCGGGCGTGCCGCTCGACGCGATGCTGTTCGGTGGGCGCCGCTCGACGGTCGTCCCGCTCGTGGCCGAGGCCCGCGACTGGGAGCACGGCGTGTTCCTCGCCTCGATCATGTCCTCGGAGACGACCGCCGCGGCCGCCGGGGCTGTCGGCAAGCTCCGCTTCGATCCGATGGCGATGCTCCCGTTCTGCGGCTACAACATGGCCGACTACTTCGCCCACTGGCTCGAGCTCGGCCGGCGCGAGGGCGCGAAGCTGCCGAAGATCTTCTACGTCAACTGGTTTCGCAAGGATGACGACGGGAAGTTCCTGTGGCCCGGCTTCGGCGAGAACTCCCGCGTGCTCGCCTGGGTCTTCCGCCGCTGCGAGGGCAGCGCGGAGGCGGTGGAGACGGTGATCGGGCTGGTGCCGGCCGTCGGCAGAGACGGGCTCGACGTCGACGGCCTCGACGTGGATGCCGGGGCGATGGAGAGGCTGCTCGCGGTCGATCCGGAGGGATGGGCCCTGCAGCTGCCGCAGATGCGCGAGCACTACGCGAAGTTCGGCGATCAGCTCCCGGCCGAGCTGCGCGCGCAGTTCGACGCGCTGGTTGCGGCGCTGGGCGCCTAGCCACGCTCGCCTTCGTCCCCTCCGACGCCGGCCTGCTCGCATTGCAGGCCGGCGTAGTCGCCCTGCCGCGCGCGACTGCGGCCGTCCCGGGGCTGCACCGGATCAAACGCCTGCGCGGTCGCGGCTGGGCGCTGGTGCCGGTCGGCTCGATCGTGCTCGTGGTGTTCGCGATCAGGTACGGCTCGGACACGGCCACGGGCCTGACCTACCTCGCGCTGGTGGCGGTCCCGCCGCTGGCGGCAGTCGCGCTCGCAGGGGCGGTCAGGGGCACGAGGCCGATCTTCGCGATCGCCGCCGTGCCGGCTTTCGTGCTCGCGTGGGCGGCGTCGCGCTCGCTCGCTGGAGAAGCGGCCGCGGCTCTGCTCTCGGCGCTCAGCTGCGTCACGCTCGGGGTGCTGCTCGCGGCGGTTACGCCCCCGGCGTGGCTGAAGCTCGGGATCGTCGCGATGGCCGCTGCCGACACCTGGCTGGTGGTCTCCGACCTGCTGCAGGCGCCGAACGCGACGCTGATCGGCGCCCATCCGGCCGCCGGCCTCCCGCGCCTGCAGAGCGAGCTCTTCGGCTCGGTCTCGATGGGCTACGGCGACTTGTTCGTGGCGGCGCTCCTGGGGGCGGTGCTGGCGGCCAATCGGCGCACGCAACGAGGGGCCGCGCTGCTGACGCTCGCGCTGGCCGCCCTGTTCGACTTGCTGTTCCTCGTCGTGGGCGAGCTGCCGGCGA
Organism: Solirubrobacterales bacterium; assembly: GCA_003244035.1. Classification (GTDB taxonomy): domain Bacteria; phylum Actinomycetota; class Thermoleophilia; order Solirubrobacterales; family Solirubrobacteraceae; genus Palsa-465. Next base: position 1,654 of record QHBV01000168.1, read on the forward strand.
CGGTGCCCGTGGCGCTCGCACTGATCGCGATCGAACTGCGCAAGCGGGTGCCGCACTCTCCCGACAAGGTGCTACACTAGGCCGCTGTGCCTACTACCAGGCCTCGATACACGCTCACCGACACCGGGCACCTGGCCGAGCTGCTGGACGCGGCGCAGGAGCGCTGGCCTGAGATCGCCGATCGTAAGCTGCTGCTGCTGCGGCTTGCCGAGGAAGGTCACAGCAGCCTCACCGGCGCCGAAGCACAACTTGGGTCGCAGCAGCGAAGGGCACGGATCGGCGACGCACTGGCGCGGATCCCGTCGCTGGTCGATTGCGAGCTGTTGCTGTCCGATCGGGCGTGGAGCTGAGAGACGCCGGCGCACGGCGCTGGCTCCTGCTGGACAAGTCCGCGCTCGCGCGCAGCGGGCGCCTCGACCCGGCGCTCGGCTCGCCATGTCTATGCGCGATCACCAGGCTCGAGATGCTCTACAGCGCCCGCTCGGCGGACGCCTACGAGCAGCTCGAGACCGAGCTCGACGTCTTTCACGAGCTGTCCATCGACGCCGAGACCATCGCGATCGCCCGCACCGCGCAACGCGAGCTCGCTGCCCAGGCCCACCATCGGGTTCCGATTCCCGACTTGCTGATTGCAGCCTGCGCGCAGCAGCACCAAGCCGCGCTCCTCCACTTGGACCGCCACTACGACGTGCTCGCCCGCGTGCTCGCGTTCACCCCCCTGCGTCTCGAACCCAGATCGCCGGCCGTAGGCGGATAATCCAGCCATGGGACTCGACGCGAGGCCCCCGCACGCGATCGCGCCGGCCGGATGAACGCCGCCGCCCGCGAGAAGCTCGCCGGCGAGCTGGGGGAGCCGCTGCCTGAGTGCGTGGATCAGCTCGACGACGGTGAGCTGGCCGACCTCGCGTCGGTGCTGAGAACGGCGCGGTTGCGCCAGGCCGCGGACGTCGAGGCCGCGATCGACAAGGCGATGCGCTACGTCCCGTGGGGCTTTCGCGGCGCCGTGCGCAAGGTGCTGATCGGTTGAGCCGGCTCGAGCTCAAGAGCAAGGCCGAGGTGATCAAGCTCGCCCGCCTGCTGAGCGAGCCGCCCGAGCGCCTGGACTATCTCGAGCGCCTCGATCCGGTCGAGCTGGCCGTGCTGCGAGACCGCGCGACCGACGCGCAGTACGACGCCGACGAGGATCGCTTCAAGCGGATCGCGTTCGCCAGCCGTCTGCTGCCGCTGGGACTGACGGCCTTCATCGCCGAGAACGTCTTCGGCGCGCTGCTGTGCGCCCGCATCGCGGGCGTGCTCGACACACAGCATGCGATCGACCTCGCCGATCGCATGCCGGCGCACTTCCTGGCCCACCTGGCGGTCGAGCTCGACCCCCGCCGGTGCAGCGCGATCATCGCCGGGATGCCGCCGGAGCAGATCGCCGAGGTCGCCGAGGTCCTCGGGCGCCGGCAGGAGTACGTCGCGATGGGGCGCTTCGTCGGGCACATGACCGACGATGCGATTCGCGACTGCCTGGCCGTGCTCGAGGAGTCGGATCTGCTGCGGATCTCCTACGTGCTGGAGGGCGACGAGGGCCTCGAGCGCGTGATCGGCCTGATGTCGCGCGAGCGCCTGCGCCGGGCGATCCGCGCCGCGACTGACGAGGATCTCTGGCCCGAGGCGCTCGACCTGCTCGCGCGCGTCTCCGGCGGGCTCGCCGGCAAGCTCGGCGACCTGGCCGCCCAGGAGGACGACCGCCATCTCGACGCGATGGTGCACACCGCCCAGAGCGAGCGGCTGTGGGACGCCGTGCTGCCCGTGATGCGCACGATGAGCGAAGCGGGGCGCCGGCGGTTCGCGCAGTTGCGCTCGATCCACCAGCGCGACGTGCTCGCGGCGATCGTGCGCTCCGCGGTCGGTGGCGATTCGTGGCGCGACCTGCTCCCGCTCGTGCCGCTGCTCCCGCGCGAGGCGCAGGCGCGAGTCTGGTCGGAAGTGGTCGCGATGGCCGAGACGCTGACCCCCGAGCGCCTGCGCGAGCTGGTGACGCAAGCGCTCGAGCTCCACCTCGACCACATGCTCCCCGACGTGATCGACGCCGCCGCGTCAGCCAACCTCTGGCGCCCGGCCCTGCGCCTGCTGACCGTGCTCGGGCCGGACCTGCAGGGACGTCTGGTGCCCTACGCGTGGACCGTGTCCGAGAACCGCCGATCTGAGGCGGCCTCCCATGCGCGGGAGCTCGGTCTGCTGCCCCAGCTCGGGCCCCTGGCGGACGTGCTCGGGAAGGGCTGAACGAGCGGGGCCCCGCGCGGGCCTCAGAACCCCGACCCCGCGCACCGCCCCGAGCGCGGTGACGGTCAGCGCAACCAAACGTCAACCGCGGTCAGTGCTGCCCATCGCCGGTCGACGCCGGCGGCCGTGACTCCTCCGCCAGCGAGGTGATCGAAAGCGTGCCCCGCGCCGCCTGCTCGAGCACGTCGGTCGCCTCCTCGGCCGACCGCCCGTACAGCTCGACCAGCAGGTGCACGACGATCCGGTCCTCGTCGTGCTTGTGAAAGCGCACGTGGGTGAAGAACTCGCGCGTGCCGTGATCGCCGAACGCGGCGTAGGAGAGCGCGTCGCCCGCCTCGGGGCCCGAGCACGTCTCGACGTCGTCGGCGCCGACCGTGACCGTGACCGACGCGACCCACGGGGTGCCGGCGATCATCCGCTCCCAGCGGTCCTCGATCGGCTCGACGCGCCCGTTGTGAAAGCCCAGGTGCGGCTGGTCGTGCATGCACTCGAGGCACTGGACGACCGCCTCCTGCAGCTCGTCGACCACCTCGGCGCGCTCGCCGCTGTCGGGATCGATCCGGTGGATCCCTTCGTAGTGGACCTGCACCTCGAGGTTCTGCGACCAGCAGCGGTAGCAGCGCAACCAGCTGCGTACCTCGGTTGAGCCCTCCATCCCCTTGATTCTACGATCCCGCTGTGCCCGACCCGCTCCCGAGTCCCGAGCAGCCGATCGGAGTGGTCCTGGCGGGAGGGATCGGCCGGCGGGCGGGGGGGAGCAAGGCGGTCCTGCAGCTGTGCGGCAAGCCGCTGATCTGCTACCCGCTGGGCGTGCTTAGGGCTGCGCTCGAGCAGGTCGCGATTGTCGCCAAGCCCGATACCGAGCTGCCGAGCCTACCGGGCGTGAGCGTCTGGATCGAACCGCCCGAGCCGCGCCATCCGCTGACCGGGATCGTGTGCGCGCTGCGGCGTGCGCGGGGTCGGCCGGTGCTGGTGTGCGCGGTCGACCTGCCGTTCGTGACGCCGGCGCTGATCCGCGAGCTCGCCCGGGCCGATCCCGGCGTAGCGCCGGCGGTGATCGCCGCGCGCGAGGGCGCCGTCCAGCCGCTGCTCGGGTGCTACCAGCCGAGTGCGACCGAGCCGCTCGCACGCGCGTTGAGCCGGCACCCCGAGCCGCCGGTGCGCGACGCGGTCGCGGCGATTGGAGCACGGGCGCTGGAGGTCGGAGGCTCCGAGGCCCTGTTCAACGTCAACACGCCCGAGGATCTGCGCAGGGCAGCGGCGATCCTGGAGCGCCGGGCTCAGCCGAACGTGAAGTCGTAGGCGCTCACGCCCTGCGGCACCTCCACCGTCAAGGCGTGCTGCGCCGCCGCCCGCAGCGACACCAGCGGGTACAGCCGCTGACCCGCCACCGTGACCGTCCGGTACGGCCGCCCGTCGAGCAGCACGTGCACCTGCCGCTCGACATTCCCCGCGGAGGTCAACACCAGGTACACGTCGGCGGCCTGAAACCTCGCCTGGATCGCCGCGCCGGGGGAGGCGGGGGTCGCCGACTGCGAGTCCACGCGCCAGCTACCGCGCAGGGCGAACTGGTTCAGCGCCGGGCGCGCGACGCCCGGGTAGTCGTGGGTACCCGGCTGCAGTGGCGCCGCAAACAATCCCTGCGCGTGCGCAGGCTGGTCGTCGAGGTAGGTCTCGGGCGTCGCGAGCTGCGCCGACGGGATCATCGCCTTCGCTGCCATCGGGGGCGGCAGCCGGCGGGCGCCGGCCTGCAGCAGCAGTTCCCGGACCGCCGCCTCGGACTGCGCGTAGTCGCCCTCGCCGAACTGCGTGTGACGCACCTGGCCGCGGGCGTCGATCAGGTACTCGGCCGGCCAGTACTCGTTCTGGTAGGCGTTCCAGGTTCCGTACTGGTTGTCCTGCACGACCGGGTAGCGCAGGCCGTCCGCGCGGATCGCCTGCGCGACGTTCGAAGCATCCTGCTCGAAGGTGAACTCGGGCGTCTCGACGCCGATGATCTGCAGGCCGTAGGGGTGGTAGGTGGCGTACAGGCCGTTCAGGAACGGGAGCGTCCTGATGCAGTTGATACAGGTGTAGGTCCAGAAGTCGACCAGCACGACGCGGCCGCGCAGCCCAGCGAGCGTCAACGGCCGGTCGCTGGGTGTGTTGAACCACTGCTCGGTGCCGGTGAACTCGGGCGCGGGGCCGAGGTCGGGCAGCGAGGATGCCGGATCCGCCGTTCGTGGCCTGCGGGCCACGAACCGCGACGGAGGCCGTAACGAGGCCAGCCGGCCCTGGATCGCGTGGGAGCGCTCGAGCGAGCTCGTCGGGTCGATCAGGAAGGAGGGCAGGCTCGTGTCCCGCGCGAGCGCCTCCTCGAAGCGGACGTCGAGGTTGGCGGCCATCAGGACGCCCGTGAGCAGCAGCACGACGCCGAGCGAGCGCTCGACCAGCGGGCCGCGCGCCGAGCGCTTCACCCGCGCGATCGCCGCGCGCCCGCCGAGCGCGTACAGGAGCAGCACGGCGCTGAGGCCGGCCGCGTAGGCGAGCGCCACCGCCACGATCCGCGCCGAGGCACCGCCGGAGGCGCTCACCGACGTGACCGCGGCCAGGATTGGGCCGGCGCAGGGCGCGCACACGAACCCGAGGGCGCCGCCGACGCCGAGGCCCGACCAGAAGCCGTCGCCGCGCGTCTTGGGCCCGAAGCGTGCCAGCCGCGAGAGCGGCGCCTGCACCCGGGCGGCGAGCGCGGGGACGAGCAGCACGGCCCCGAACGCGAGCAGCACGAGGATCGCCAGCGTGCGTGCCGCCCCGCTCGCCAGCCCCACGCCCTTGACGAGCTGCGCGAGCGCGACGATCGCGATCGTGAACGTGCTCGCGAGTCCGAGCACGATCCCCAGCGGACGGCGTCTGCCGCCGGCGGCGCCGGCCGCCAGCAGCGCCGGCAGCACCGGCAGCACGCACGGCGTGATCGCCGTGCCGGCGCCCGCGATCAGCGCGAACAGCAGCAGCAGTGCCATGACGGCGCGAGGCCGAGCCCTACGGGGACTCGACCACGGTGTGCGAGCCGTCCTCGAGCACGACCACGCCTCCGTACACCAGCCAGCCCGGAGCGGCGTCGGGTCCGCTCAGCAGCGCGCCCTTGGCCAGCGCCTCCGCCTGCAGCGCGCTCGGTGCCTGCGCCGTGACTTCGACCACGCCCGTGTACGCCGGGCGCCCGGTGGCGGGGTCGAGCAGCTGATGCGAAGGGATGCCTCGCTCGAGCCAGCTGCGCTTGGAGATCCCGCTCGTCGCCACCGCGCCGTCGCTGAGGGTGAGCTCGTGCAGGACCGCCCCGTCGAACGGACTCGCGATCGGGATGATCCGCTCGTGGCCGGCGGTGCCGCCGGCGCGGATGTCGCTGTCGCAGTCGACCACGTAGCTCGCGTGAGCGCCGAGCACCTCGTCCAGGACGTCCGCCGCCAGCCCCTTGACGAGGCCGCCGCCGTCGAGCTTGACGCCGGGCGGGCGGGCGACCGTGCTCGTCCGGGCGTCCACCTGGATCGCGCGCCAGCGCTCGTCTGGGTGGGGCCCGGCGGGAGCGCGGGGTGGCGCCATCGCGAGTTGCATGGGGAGCGCGAGCGAGCCCCGCAGCCGGTCCTGGCGGTAGCCGGCCTGCTCGATCTCCTCGAGCAGCGTGGCATCCACCAGGCCCCCGGTCGCGAGGGCCGCATCGTGCGCGGCCTGCGCGAATCGCGCCATGATCGAGGTGACCGGTACGCGGTCGCGCGGATCCTGGTTGAGCTCGCGCAGCTCGCCGGCGCGGAAGCGAGTGAACGTCTCATGCCAGGCGAGCATCCGCTCGCGCGCGCTCGCGACCGCGGTCGGAGCGTCGCCAGCGGGGCCATCGCCGGCGACGATCACGGTGCAGGCCCCGCCGAAGCACGTAAAAGTCTGGCTGGTGTCGAGCAGGGGCCTCCCGCGGCGAAGCACGAAACGCCTGGGTCGCTCAGCCGCCGATCGCGGACATCGACCGCGCCGGCTGGATGAACCCGGGCTCGCCGACGTGGTGCTTGAGCTCCTTGAGCCAGACCGCCTCGCGGATGATTCGCTCGAGCTCGCCGTCGTCGGCGCCCCCCCGCAGCGGGCCGCGGAGGTCGGTCTCGTTGAGCGAGAACAGGCACGTGCGCAGGCGGCCGTCGGCGGTCAGCCGGATCCGGTTGCAGTCGCCGCAGAACGGCTCGGACACCGGGTTGATGAAGCCGATCTTGCCGTGGCCGTCGGCGAACCGGTAGATGCGCGCGGTTGCGCTGCGCTCACGCGGCTCGGCCTCGAGCGGATACACCTCGTGGATCGCAGCGCGAATCTCCTCGCCGCTGAGCACCTGGTCGGGCGTCCACGCCTGGTCGGCATCGAGCGGCATGAACTCGATGAAGCGGACCTCGAACGGGGTGGTGCGCGCGAACCGCGCGAACGGCAGCGCCTCCTCCTCGGTGAAGTCGCGGATCGCGACCGCGTTGATCTTGATCGGGTGCGCCTCGGGGAAGGTGGCCAGCAGCTCCAGCCCGGCCAGCACCTGCGGCAGGGCGTCGCGCCGGGTCAGCTCGTAGAAGCGGTCCTGCTGGAGCGAGTCGACCGAGACGTTGAAGCGGTTGACGCCCGCGCGTACGAGTGCCTCGGCGTCGCGCTGGAGCAGGAAGCCGTTGGTGGTGACAGAGAGATCGTCGATGCCTCCGATCGATGCCAGCATCTCCACGAGACGGGGAAAGCCGCGCCTGACCAGAGGCTCGCCGCCCGTCAGCCGCAGGTCGTGTACCCCCATCGAGGAGAACAGCGTCACCAGCCGGGCGATCTCCTCGAAGGTCAGCACCGAGTCGCGCTCGATCCACGGCAGGCCCTCCGCCGGCATGCAGTACTGGCAGCGGAAGTTGCAACGGTCGGTGACCGAAACGCGCAGGTCGCCGATCAGGCGCCCGTGTCCATCTTGAAGGGGTTCTAGTTCCATATGTACAGGCTACCCTGTCGCGCATGCGGGCAAAATGGGCGGTCCTCGTGGTGGCCGCGGCGGTCCTCCTGGGAGGCTGTGGCACGAGCGACTCCGACCAGGTGAAGGCCAAGGTGCGGCAGTTCGGCACGGCGGTGGCCGCACACGACTACAGGACGATCTGCGGCCAGGTGCTCTCGCAGTCGCTGCTCGATCGCTTCGCGGCCGTTGGCCTTACCTGCGAGCAGGCGATGCGGACCATCTACCTGCCATCGGTCCACAGCCCCACGTTGGCGGTCGGGCGGATCACGATCCAGGGGCAGAAGGCCTCGGCGATCACGCTCACGGGGGCGAGCGGCCAGGAGAGCTCGCTCGACGCGCTCAATCTGGTGAGCACCTCCCAGGGGTGGCGGATCGCGTCACTCGGGACGCCGCTGGCTCCCGGCGCGACTACGACCGGCACGACCACTACTCGCACGACGACTAGCCGCACGAGGACTACTCGCGCCGGGACTACTCGCACCAGGACGGCTGGTCGCACCAGGACGGCTGGTCGCACCAGGCGCGCTCGTCGCACGAGGACCACTCGCACCACGACTTCCCGCAAGTAGGCCGAACGCGACCATGTCCTGGCGTCCGTGCTTGCCGCGCATGTATGAGCGCAGCACTGCTTCGCGGATGAAGCCGCACCGGCTCGCGACGCGCTGCGAGGCGGCGTTGCCCGTAGCGGCGAGCAGCTCGATCCGATCGAGGCCGAGCGTCGCGAACCCGTACTCGCAGATGAGTCTCACCGCGCGCGTAACGTGGCCTTGACCGCGCGCCTCGCGCGCGAGCCAGTAGCCCACCTCCGCGCGGGCGTGCTCCCAGTCGATCCGCATCAGCGAGACCGATCCCAGGAGACGGTCGTCGGCGGCAGCGACGATCGCGAACGGCGCCGAGGCGCCCGTCCTGATCTCGTCTCGGCGCTGGCGCATGTAGGCCTGGGCATCCGCCTCGCCGTAGTTCTCGGGGACGCGTGTCCAGCGGGGGATCTCCGGGTCGCGGCATGCCACGACAAGTGCGGCGATGTCGGCTTCCCGCCATGGCCGCAGCGCCGTCTGCCCATCGACCAGCGGCTTCTCCGGGAGGACGATCACGGACATGGGGGAAAATCTAGTCAGTCGTAGTGCGTCAGGTGCGGCCAGAGCGTCGGCCATCGCCCGGCGGTTCGGCAGAGCATGACTGGGAGACCCTGCTCGTTGTTGTTCAGGCCGACGCGATCGTTGACGACGGCGAGCGTTCGACACTGGTCGAAGGAGGGCGCGGCGTCCGTGGGGCCGTTGAAGCCGACCACCAGGACGTGGGTGTCGGAGCCCGGCGGCTCTCCCCATTCGCTGAATCCGTTGTGGGCGCTGTATG